>CAYNEJ010000020.1:0-31491 GCA_964396205.1 uncultured Syntrophaceae bacterium | reverse complement strand
ACCAGGAAGCTGTCTCCCTCCACCTTCAGCAGGATGCCGTCGTGATCCTCGATGATCGGGATCAGGATGCGCTGGGACTCGAAAATCGTCTGCAGGAAATGGATGATCCCGAATCGCGCGACGTTGCGGGAGAAACCGGACAGGTCGGTGAACATGACGCACCAGCTTTCGCCGAAGAGATCCCAGATGCGGCTGTCGATCTTTTCCTTGTCCGCCCCGGGTTGCATCCGCTCCCCGATGAGCTTCTCCAGCCGGTCCTCCGATGCGCTGAGATAAATGGATTTCTTGAATGACATCGATTGCCTCCCTGTTCTCTGCGCCCAGGCGCTGCGGGTGTCCGGGGGACGGCTCCTTCCGGCCTGACGGAGCGTCATCCCCGTCGGATCGGGGCGGCCTGCCGACAGGCCGGTTTTTACCGCTTCCTTTTTTTCCGTGGATGTCCGGGCTTGCCGCTCCTGGAGGGCTCCCGGGCCAGAAGATCCGGGAAGGCGGAATGGAACCGCTCCGCCTTGCCGCGCGGTACGTTCAGGCTGTGGTGACCCGCCGGCAGACTGTCGCCCCGGATCTCCGGATTCATCTCCCGGATGGCCTTGTACGTGGTATCGCACGCCTTGGCCAGCAGGGTCACGGGGACTTCCCGGGGGGCGTCGAACTCCACCCGGTCAAAGACCTGGGGCGGGTGGAGGAGACTTGCCGGGATCCGGTAACCGAAGAACTGCGGATTGGTCAGGATGATCTTGGCGGCGAGGATGCGGAAGATGTACTGCTCCGTCTCGATGGGCAGATTCAGGTCGAAGTAACTCTTCTGGTCCTGCGCGGCGATGGCGTTGGTGATCCGCTGTTCGCCGGCATTGTAGGCGGCGGCGGCGAGGGTCCAGGACCCGAATTTCCGGTACAGGATCTCGAAGTAATGGAGTGCGGCATCGGTGGAGCGCTCGAAGCTGAGCCGGTCGTCGAACCAGGCGTTGACCCGGAGTCCGTTGCGCTTTGCCGTGGCCTCGATGAACTGCCAGGGGCCCACGGCCCGGGCCGACGAGTAGGCATAGGTGCGGAGCGAGCTCTCCGCCACGGCGACGTACTTCAGATCGTCCGGAAGTCCCCGCTCGCGAAGCTTCTTCTCCAGGTACGGGAAATAGCGGGCGGCCCGCTTCATCACCAGGATGACCCGCTCATAGTTGTAGGCGGTGACGACGAGTGATTCGTCCAGGAGCTCCCGCAGGTCCTGGCGCTCCAGGGGGACGGTTTCGCCGAAGAGAACCGCCTGCGACGGGACGTCGAAAACATGAACGGATGGAGCGATCCCTTGCTGGGCGTTGACGGCAACCGGCGCCGGAAACGCGGTGAGCGCCAGGATCAGGATTGCAAGCAGCCGGTGCCGGCGGCGGTTTGTCATGGGGCGCTCCTCCCGTCAGCCATTGATTTTTTTCAGGAGCCAGGCCATGTTCTGCCCAAGATCCTTCATGGTCTGTACCCCTTCCTTGTCGGTGAGGACGTCTCCGGGGTCCCGGCCGACGGCCAGGCTCCAGTAGCTCGATCCGGGCATGATCGTCTGCATGTAGTGGAGGAACAGGTTCATGGAGTTGAAGGCGGGGACGGCCCCGGCCCTCCGGACGGCCACCACGGAGGCTCCGACCTTGCGCTTGAACATGTAGTCGTTGGCCCGGCCGACGAAGCCGCAGCGTTCGATGAAAGCCCTCATGCCGGCCGACACGTCGGAGAAATAAGTCGGTGAACCCAGCAGGATTCCCTCTGCAGCGAGCATCTTTCCGATCACCTCGTTGAGCATGTCTTTGTCGACGGAGCAGCGCCTGTCCTTGTTCTTGAAACACTTGTAGCAGGCGAGGCAACCCTGGGGCGCCCGGCCTGCCATCTGGATCAGCTCCGTCTCGATTCCCTCGGCCTTCAGCTCGTCGAGGACGAGGTTGAGGAGGATGGCGGTGTTCCCATCCTTGCGGGCGCTCCCGTTCAGGGCGACGACTTTCATGATGATTCTCCTTTCGCGGATTCGCGGCTCCGGCGAAGCAGGAGCCGGCAGCAGCCGATGATGTTTTCCTGTGAATAGATGGTCAACGGGTCGCGATAACTCAACACATAGAGATCCCGGATGATCTCTTCGTCCGGCCGGCCGTCGCCGAGGATCCGCTCCCGGATCTCCCGGGCCGCCCCTCGGGCCTCCTTCAAGGCCCGGGACACCTTCTCCTCCTCCGCGAAGAATCCCTGGTGGGGAAGGCCGAGGAAACGGGGCTTCAGGGCCTCGAACCGGTCGATGGTGTTCATGTAGTCCGCATAGCCGGTGAAGAAGATGGGGAAGAAGCCCTTCCCCGGGAGGAGGTAGCCCAGGCTGTCGGAGGCAAGAAGAGCCCGGTCCTCCGGGACGTAAACGGCCAGGTTTCCCGGGGAGTGTCCCGGGGCGGCCAGGAAGACCAGGGTCCGTCCGCCGAGGTCGATCGATGCTCCGTCGTCCGCCACCCGGCATCCTTCGAGGGAGGGAGGCTCCGCGAGGGGCGGGCGATCCGTCCGCAGGCCCTTGCCGGCCAGGAACCGGGTGATGAAGCGGTCGTCCGCCACAAGCGAGGCTCCCGTCCTGGGGTGGGCAAGGAACTCCGGTGCGCCCTCCCCGGCGATCACGACGGCCTCGGGAAAGGCGGCGTGCAGGGCGGGAAGCCCGCTGATGTGGTCCACGTGGGGATGGCTGATGACGAGAAAATCGGGCCGGATTCCCAGGGAATCCAATTGGTCGATGACCAGGTCCGTCGTGGCGGAGACGCCGGCCTCCACCAGGGCGCTCCGCTCCTTTCCCTCGATCAGGTAGTGGCGAAAGTAGTCGTGTCCCAGGACGGTGAGGCCTTCGGTGAGGCGGAGCGGATCCTTCCGGTTTTCCTCCATGGGCCGGGTGTTTCCTCCGGATTTGTTGATGCGGCGTGGGGTTCCCGAAGACCTTGCCACAACCGCCCGGGAAAATCAACCCGCCGTCCCGGTTTGGTCAGTCCCGGTTTGCGCCCCCGCAAGTGATCGGTGGGGCGGAGTGCGGGGTTGTCGGGGGCCTCCGTCGCGGAGTTTTTCCGGACGGGCCGCTGGAAAATGCCCGCCTGCGGCGTTTCCCTCGTCCCTCGCCGTTCGTCGCTGTTCTTCCATCCCGGGATTGACAAGCCGGGCCGCTCCGGATAGATAGAGGGCCGTTCGGGAACCGGGTGAGAGGGAACACCCCGGGAAGAAAATTCTTCAGGGACAAGAAGCCCGTCCCGGACAAAAACAGAAACCGGCAAGGCACCCTCATGGTCAGGATCCTCATTGTTTATACTTCTCAGACAGGCAACACGGAGCGGATGGCCCGGGCCGTCGCCGAGGGCGTGGGCCAGATCGAGGGCGCGATGGCGGTCCTGAAGCGGGCCGGCGACGCCACCCTGGACGACCTGCTGACCGCCGACGGTCTGGCCGTCGGGACGCCGGAGAATTTCGGATACATGGCCGGTGCCGTGAAGGACTTCTTCGACAGAACCTTCTACCCCGCCCAGGACAGGGTCTTCCGGAAACCTTACGGGGTCTTCATCAGCGCCGGCAACGACGGGACGGGAGCCCTGGCGGCGGTCGAACGGATTGCCCTGGGGTACAAGTTCAAGCGGATCTTCGAACCGGTGATCTCCCGGGGAGCCCTGAAGGAGGAGGTCCTGGAGAAGTGCCGGGAGCTGGGCGGCGTCCTGGCCGGCGGATGCGAGGCGGGTATCTTCTGACGAAGCGCCGGGATCCCGGTCACTTCGTTGGGCTTCGCCGGATGCCTCGAGGCAGGAAGCGATCACGGCACGCGGCGAACTTCGATTGGGAACCCGGCACCGTGGCCGTTCCGGAAAGCACTCCGCTCAGGCCAGGCAGACCCGGGAAAGACGCGCCACGTTCTCGTCCTCCCCCATGGTGATGAGTTTGTCCCCTCGTTCGATCAGGTAAGTCCTCAAAGGGTTGAAAATCATCCGCCCCGACTCCTTCTTCACCGCGACGATGATCAGGCCGTACTTCAGGCGGATCTCCGACTCCTCCAGCGTCTTGCCGATGATGGGAGATCCTTCGCAGACGGTCATCTCCTCCATTCGCAGCTCCAGGCTGGCCCGGTTGGTCGTGAGTTCGATGAAATCGAGCATGGCGGGACGCAGGATGGCCATGGACATCCGCATTCCCCCGAACGTGTAGGGAGACATGACCCGGTCGGCGCCGGCCCTGAGAAGCCGGTGTTCCGACGCTTCGTCCTCGGAGCGGGAGAGAATCCAGATGTTCGGGTTGAGTTCCTTGGCGGTCAGGATCACGTAGAGATTCTCGGCATCCGAGGGGAGCACGCAGACAACTCCCTTGGCCCGTTTCACCCCTGCCTCGATGAGGCACTTGTCGTGGGTGGCGTCTCCCTTGCTGTAGACGAAGCCCTCTTCGGCGATCCGCTCGATCACTTCCGTGCTGCCGTCGATCACGACGAAGGGGACCTTCTCCGCGTGCAGCTCCTTGCAGATGAAATGCCCGATCCGTCCGCAGCCGCAGATAATGTAGTGGTTGTTCATCCTGTCGATCATTTTTTCCAGCCTTCCTCTGCCGAGAATGATCCGCAGTCTTCCCTCCACCATGTTCTGGGTCAGGAGGCCCACGGTGTAGAACATGGTTCCCACGCCGAAGAGGATCAGGACAATGGTGAACAGCTTGCCCTGCGGAGTGCGGGGCATGAAGTCACCGTAGCCCACCGTGGAGATGGTGACGATGGTGGCGTAGAATGAATCGAGGAGCTCCCAGTCTTCGGTGGCGTGATACCCGAGCGTGCCCGTCAGGATAAGGATGATGAGGCCCGTGGCGGCGATCCGAAACTTGTGGGTGAACATCGGTCCAAGCTTTCCCCGATGAAATGGCCTGCACGGGAAACAGAAACCCCTCCGCGTCAAAGGCCCCGGAGGCTGCTCGCGATCCCGGCGGGAATCTGCGGGACCTGGACTCTTCCCTACTGCAGCGGGAAGACGTAAGGCAGGAGCTCCGAGACCATAACGGTTCTGAAGCCCCCGCTCCCATCCTCCACCAGGACGAGGGTCTCTCCCCCGAACTCGTAAAGCAGCTGGCGCTCCTGCGCCGTGGGAGCGGCCATTTTATCTCCCGGCTGGAGATTCACCGCCGCCCGGAACCGTGTCTCCCCGGCGGCCACGGCGTTGTGGACCGCCACGGACAGGGCCGTTTCCGTGTAGGGAAAGATGCCGTTTTCGATATTGCAGCCGGTGAAGATGTTTCCCGAGGCCATGAGGACCGCCGCGCCCACGGGGAAGTTCGAGTAGGGCGCATAGGCGAAGCGGGATGCCTGCCGGGCGCTGTCCTTGAGGGTCTGGATGTCGGCGGCGGTGAGCTCCTCCACGAACCAGCGACGGTAGATCTTCTCGTAGGTGCCGTCCGTGCGGACCCGGAAGAGCCCCTCGTTGATCCAGGAGAGGAGCTCCGCATCCCCCTTCCGGACGGCGAAATACAGGGAGGACACCATCAGGGGCGTGCTCAGGGGGTGCAGGTTCTTGAGGGCGTGTTTCTTCATGTTGTAGTAGGCCGTCTTTTCCGAGCCGACGAATACCTCGGCCTCACCCTTCGAGAGGGCCAGCAGGGCATGGGCCTCCGTATCGAAAAGCACGGTTTTGATCCCCCTCTGCTCCGCCAGGCCGACGTAAAGGGAGCCCTTCTGGGTGGCGGCGTTTTTGCCCTTGAGGTCGTCGGGAATCCGGTAGCGTTTTCCGGCCGTGGTGAAGAGGCTCACCTTGAACTCCGTCAGGGGCAGGTTCGGGAACAGGTAACGGTCTTTCCGCTGTGTCGTTTTCTTCATCCCCGAGGTCAGGTGGACCTCTCCGGAATCGAGCTTCTTCTGTGCCTCCTCCCACTGCATGGGTTTCAGTACGAGTTTTGCGTCCCGCCCCTGGAGGACGGCCTTGAGGATGTCGATGTCGAACCCCGTCGGGAGGCCCTTTTCGAGGTAGGTGTAAGGGGGGTAATCCTCGTCGAATACGTAGACGACCTCCCGGGGGGCCGCCTGGGCGGCCGCCCCGGAAAGAAGGATCCAGAGGGCCAGCAGGATCGCCGTGAACATCCGGCCGGCATTGAGTGCGGGCGTTGGTTCGGGGTCATGGGCAGGATGCCGGAATGGAACAGCCATCGTTGTCCTCCTCTGCCGGCGGGTCGCTGCATCATGGCCAAGGCCCGTCGGTCGCGTGGAATGGAATTTGCCGCCCTATTGGTGAAGGGATTTGCCCTCGCTGTCAAGAACAAAGGGTTGTGCCGCGGGCATGGATAGCCGGAGACGACTCGAACGGGTGGCCGCCAATGAAGGTGACGGCAAGGCCCGCCACCCGCGATTTTCCTCTGAAAAAATGTTGACGGCCGGGGAAAAACTCCATATGCTTCCCTGCGTTTCGTCCTTTCCCTCGGCGGGGACGCGGCGGGTCCGACGGAGCTGACCGGAACGGGTTGGTTCCTGTTCCGGTGAGCCCGTCGGACCGGGCGCACCATGCCTCTGGAATTTTTCGACGCCGTCTGGAAAATTGCACGCTTGGCTTTTCATGAATCGTCATGGATAAAAGGGTGCCGGTACGGGAAACTGTTGCCCGTTCTGGCGGCAGCTATTGGATATGGAAACGGAAACGCAGCGGAAAACCTTTTTCATCCGGACCTTCGGGTGCCAGATGAACGTCCACGACTCAGAACAGATGGCGGCCCTCCTGCGCGATGCCGGATGGGAGGAGTCGGCCGGTGAGGCCGGGGCAGGCCTGATTCTCATCAACACGTGCAGCATCCGGGAAAAGGCCGCCCTGAAGGTGTACAGCCTTCTGGGACGTCTCCAGGAGGCAAAGCGGCGCCGGCCGGACTTGTTGATCGGGGTCTGCGGCTGCCTTGCCCAGCAGCTGGGCGCGCAACTGGTCAGGAAGATCCCCGCTGTGGATCTCGTTTTCGGTACGCACCAGGCCCACCGCCTGCCGGAATTTGTCCGGACCGTGGAGGGCGGGGGCCGGGTGGTCGAGACGGCTTTCACCGATTCCGTCCAGGCCCTGCATCGGATCACCCTGCCGCCGCCCGGGACGATCAGCGCCTTCGTGACGATCATGCAGGGCTGTGACAACTATTGCGCCTTCTGCGTCGTTCCGTACGTCCGGGGGCGGGAAGAGAGCAGGCCCTGCCGGGAGATCGTGGAGGAGGTGCGGCTCCTTGCCGGCCGCGGCATCCGGGAGGTGGTCCTCCTGGGGCAGAACGTCAACTCCTATGGGCGGAACCTCACGGACGGGGCGGATTTTCCGGCCCTGCTCGAGGCTATTGCCGGGGTGGCGGGGATTGAGCGGATCCGGTTCACCACGTCCCACCCGAAAGACCTGTCGGACAGGCTGATCCGGGCTTTCCGGGAGATCGGCCCCCTCTGCGAGCACATCCACCTTCCCGTCCAGTCGGGATCGGACCGGATCCTGTCCCTGATGAACCGGCGATATACAAGGGGCGACTACCTCGGGAAAGTGGCGCTCCTGCGGGACGCCTGTCCGGAAATCGCCATTTCGTCGGACATGATCGTGGGCTTCCCCGGTGAGACGGAAGCGGATTTCGCTGACACGCTATCCCTGATGGAAGAAGTTCGCTTTGACAGCCTCTTCTCCTTCAAGTATTCCGAACGGGAAGGGACGGCGGCGCTCCGCCTGGATGGCAGGGTGGATGAGCGGATCAAGAGCCGCCGGCTTACGATCCTGCAGGAGCTGCAGGACCGGCACACGCTGGAGAAAAACCAGCGCGAAGCCGGACGTACGCTGGAGGTGCTGGTGGAGGGAACCAGCCGCAACACCGACGCGGACCTGACGGGAAGAACCCGGACGAACCGGATCGTCAATTTTCCGGGTGACGGGGCCTGGATCGGCCGGACTGTCCCGGTGGCGATCCGGGAGGCATTTCTCCATTCCCTCAGGGGAGAGGCGGTTCTGCCCGGCCTGCGCTCTGCGGTGCCGCCGGCGAGCCCGAAGGCGGCATGAACGGACGGGAATCGGGCGGGGGTGGCGAGCAATGATGATCGAGATGAAAGTGGCGGGCCTGACGATCGATCCGGTGACGAATACGCCCATCGTGATCCTGAAGGACCGGGACGAAAAGAGGATTCTGCCGATCTGGATCGGCCTGTTCGAGGCCAGCGCCATTGCCACGGAACTGGAGGGGATCAACTTCTCGCGGCCCATGACACACGACCTGATCCGGGACATCCTGTCAAACCTCGGGATCGAGGTGCTGAAAGTGGAGGTCCACGATCTCCGGAACAACACGTTCTTCGCGAATATCCATCTTCTCCGGGAGGGGAAGACCCAGGTCATCGACTCCCGTCCCAGCGATGCCCTGGCCCTGGCGCTCCGGGCGGGTGCTCCCATCTATGTGGAGGAGCGGGTGATCGAAAAATCCCGGAACATCGATGTCGGGACGAAGATCACCGACCTGGAGAAGGAGAAGGAAGACAAGCTCAAGGAGTTCCTGGAGAACCTGGACCCCGACGACTTCGGAAAATACAAGATGTAATATCGCCGGACCGGGTTTCACCGGGTTGCCGGACCGGGATCCCGGCGATGGATCCCTCCTGCCACGAAGGCCGAACGCTCCCCGGCGGGCGGTGTTCTCGTGGCCCTGTTTTTTCGGGGCATTGGATGATGGAGGAAGCCCTCGCGGCCTTCGAGCAGCACCTGCGGGTGGAGCGGAACCTTTCCCCCCAGACGGTCCGGGCATACATGGCGGATCTGAAGCAGTTCCACGGATTTCTGGCGCAGGCACCGGCAGGCCGGAGGGACGGCGGGGAACTCCTGGAGCAGGCCGACTCCCTGGCCATCCGGAGCTATCTGGCGGACCTGTACCGGAAAAAGCTCCGCAAGACATCGATCGGACGGAAACTGGCGGCCCTGAAGACATTTTACACGTTCCTCCTGCGCCAGGGTAGGATCCGGTCCAACCCGGCGGAGCTGATCCAGGCGCCGAAGGCGGAGACATACGTGCCGAAGGTGCTGTCCGTGGACGACGTTTTCGCCCTCCTGGGGGAACACTTCGAAGCGGGTCCCGCGGGACGTCGCGACCGGGCGATCCTGGAGCTGTTTTACGGATCCGGCATCAGGCTGAGCGAACTGGCGGGGCTGAACCTGACGGATGTGGATCTGGACGGCGGCCTCGTGAAAGTCCGGGGAAAGGGAGCCCGGGAGCGTCTCGTTCCGATGGGTCCCCCGTGCCGGGAGGCCCTGGCGCGCTGGATCGAGGAACGGCCCGCCCTCGTCCGTGAAGGGCGGACGGGACCCGAGAACCCCCTGTTTCTCAACCGCTCGGGGGAACGGCTGTCGGGGCGGTCCGTGGCCCGCCTTCTGGACGGCTATGTGCGGAAGAGCGGGATCGGGCGGAAGATCAGCCCCCATGCCTTGCGGCACAGTTTCGCGACGCACCTGCTGGACTCCGGGGCGGATCTCCGGTCCATCCAGGAAATGCTGGGACACAAGAGCCTGTCGACGACGCAGAAATACACCGCCGTCAGCATCGGCCGGCTCATGGAAGTATACGACCGGGCCCATCCGAAGGCCCGGGAAGGTGAGGAGGAATCATGAGAATTCGCGGGACCACCATCGTGGCCGTCCGCCATGGGGAGAAAGTCGTCGTGGCCGGCGACGGCCAGGTGACGGTGGACATGACCGTCATGAAGCACGGGGCCCGGAAGGTCCGGCGGCTCTACCACGACGAGGTCGTGGTCGGCTTCGCCGGGGCCACGGCGGACGCCTTTACCCTCTTCGAGCGGTTCGACCAGAAGCTCGAACAGTTCAACGGCAACCTTCTGCGGGCTGCCGTGGAGCTCACGAAGGACTGGCGGACCGACCGGGTGCTCCGGCACCTGGAGGCCCTGATGATTGCCGTGAGCCGCGATGCCTTCCTGATGATCTCGGGAAACGGAGACGTCATCGAGTCGGACGACGAGGTGATGGCCATCGGCTCCGGGGGTCCCTATGCGCTGGCGGCGGCCCGGGCGATGGTCCGCCACGCCCCCGACCTGGATGCCGCCGAGATCGCCCGGGAGTCGGTTCGCATCGCCTCGGAAATCTGCATCTACACGAATGACCGGATCATCGTGGAGGAGCTGGACATGACGGAAGAGCCCGGCGAGGGGAACCGCATCCCCCGGGGCCGCAGGAAGGAGTAACCATTTCCATATGTCGGACAGACCGTTGACGCCCCGCATGATCGTGGAGAAGCTGGACCGCTACATCATCGGGCAGAAGGATGCCAAGCGCGCCGTGGCCATCGCCCTCCGGAACCGGTGGCGCCGCCAGAACGTACCGGGGGAGCTCAGGGACGAAATCTCCCCGAAGAACATCATCATGATCGGTCCCACCGGGGTCGGGAAAACGGAGATCGCCCGCCGCCTCGCCCGGATCGACAATGCGCCGTTCCTGAAGGTGGAGGCTTCCAAGTTCACCGAGGTGGGCTACGTGGGCCGCGACGTGGAGTCCATCATCCGCGATCTGGTGGAGCTGGCGGTGAACATGGTACGGACCGAAGAGCAGGACAAGGTCCAGACGAAGGCCACGGAACTGGCGGAAGAGCGCCTCCTGGATATTCTTCTCCCGCTCCGGCCGGTGGAGAAGCGGCCGGAGGAGATCCTGGCGGACCATCCCGCCCACGATGACGCGGATGTCCCCCAGAAAAGCGGGGCGACCCGGGAGCGGTTCCGGCGCCTCCTCCGGGAGGGACACCTGAAAGAGCGGCATGTGGAGGTCGAGGTCCAGGAGACCCGGACCGCCCCGATGGTCGAGATCTTTTCGAGCGCCGGCATGGAAGACGTGGGGATGAACCTGAAGGATGTCTTCGGGAGCATCTTTCCCCAGAAAAAAACGACGAAAAAGGTGACCGTTCCGGAGGCCCTGGAGATCCTTACCCAGGAGGAGGCGGCCCGACTGGTCGATATGGAAAAGGTAACCCGGACGGCCCTGGAGCGGGTGGAGCAGTCGGGCATCGTGTTCCTCGACGAGATCGACAAGATCGTCGGCAGCGACGCACCCCACGGTCCGGACGTCTCCCGGGAAGGGGTGCAGCGGGATCTCCTTCCCATTGTGGAGGGGTCCAATGTGAACACCCGCTACGGCATGATCCGGACCGACCATATCCTGTTCATCGCTGCGGGTGCCTTCAGCATGGTCAAGCCGTCGGACCTGATCCCGGAGATGCAGGGACGGTTTCCCATCCGGGTGGAGCTGGATTCGCTGGGGAAGGAAGAGTTCATCCGGATCCTGACAGAGCCCCACAACGCCCTGATCAAGCAGTACGTGGAGATGATCGCCACGGAAGGGGTGGCCCTCCGGTTCAGCGAGGACGCCATTGCGGAGATCGCCGAGACGGCGGCCCTGGTGAACGAGCGGACCGAAAACATCGGCGCCCGGCGACTGTACACGATCATGGAGACCCTTCTGGACGAGGTCTCCTTCGACGCGCCGGAGATGGAGGAAAAAGCGGTGGACATCACCGCCGAATATGTGCGGGAAAAGCTGGAAGACATCGTGGAGGACGAGGACCTGAGCCGGTATATCCTTTAAAGGGCCGCGCCCCCGCGAACCCGGGTTGATCGGCACATGCAGGAGACGAGATCAATGAACATGCTGGAAAAGTCGATGGAACGGGCGGAGATCCTCATGGAGGCCCTGCCCTACATCCGGAGGTTCTACAACAAGACCATCGTGATCAAGTATGGCGGCCACGCCATGCTGGACGAGGAGCTCAAGGAGGGCTTCGCCAAGGATGTCCTCCTGATGAAGTACATCGGCATCAATCCCGTCGTGGTCCACGGTGGAGGCCCCCAGATCGGGACCCTCCTGAAGAAGCTCGGGAAGGACTCGAAGTTCGTCCAGGGCCATCGCGTCACCGACGCCGAGACGATGAGCATTGTCGAGATGGTCCTGGTGGGGACGGTGAACAAGGAGATCGTGGGCCTCATCAACCGCCACGGCGGCAAGGCGGTGGGCCTGAGCGGCAAGGACGGCAGCCTCATTCTTGCCGAGAAGTACCTCCTGAGTGCCGAGAAGTCCAAGGACACACCACCGGAGATCATCGACCTGGGCCTGGTGGGGAAGGTGAAAACGATCAACGCGGATCTGATCCTGTCCCTGACCCGGGACGGCTTCATTCCGGTCATCGCCCCCACCGGGGCGGGCGACGCGGGGGAGACCTACAACATCAACGCCGACATTGTCGCCGGCGAGGTGGCGGCTGCGCTGAAGGCGGAGAAGCTGGTCCTCCTGACGGACGTGTCCGGGGTTCTCGATGCCCGGAAGGAACTGATCAACACGATGACGAACCGGCAGGCCCTGGACATGATCGACGCGGGTATCGTGGAAGGGGGCATGTTCCCCAAGGTCAAGTGCTGCCTGAAGGCCCTCAAGGGCGGCGCCGGAAAAGCGCACATCATCGATGGGCGGCTGAAGCACGCCATCCTCCTGGAGATGTTCACGGACTCGGGGATCGGCACGGAAATCATCCAGTAGGAAAGGAACGCGAAAAAGAATGAACTCCCAGGAATGGATGCAGCGGTTCGACCGGTCCGTCATGGGGACCTACAGGCGGTATCCCCTGGTCCTGAGCCGGGGGGAGGGATGCCGGGTCTGGGACCTGGAGGGGAAGGAATACCTGGACTGCGTGGCCGGGATTGCCGTCTGCAGCCTCGGCCACTGCCACCCGAACGTTGTCGAGGCCATCCGCAGGCAGGCGGGGATCCTGATGCACGTTTCGAACCTCTATTACACCGAGGCGCAGGGTCTCCTGGCGGAGCGCCTGGTCGGTGCGTCCTTCGCCGACAAGGTCTTCTTCTGCAACAGCGGAGCCGAGGCGAACGAGGCGGCCATCAAGCTGGCCCGGAAATACGGGAACGAGATCCTGGGCGGGAAGAACGAGATCGTCACGATGGAGTGCTCCTTTCACGGCCGGACGCTGGCAACGGTCGCGGCGACGGGGCAGACGAAGTTCCAGGCGGGTTTCGAGCCCCTGCCGGCGGGGTTCCGCTACGTTCCCTTCAACGACCTGGCCGCCCTGGAGGCCGCCGTCGGAGAAAAGACCTGTGCCGTTCTCGTTGAGCCGATCCAGGCCGAGGGAGGCGTCCGCGTTCCCGACAGGGGGTATCTCCAAGGGGTGCGGAACATCTGCGACAGGAAGGGAATCCTCATGATTCTGGACGAGGTCCAGACGGGCATGGGCCGGACAGGGCCGCTTTTCGGCCACCAGGCGGAGGGGATCGCACCGGACATCGCAACCCTGGCAAAAGCCCTGGGGAACGGTTTCCCCGTCGGGGCGATGCTGGCCACGGACAAGGCCGCGGCGGCCTTCGTGCCGGGGAACCACGCCTCCACCTTCGGCGGCAACCTGCTCGCCATGGCGGCAGGGCAGGCGGTCATGTCGGTCCTGCTCGACGAAGGGCTCCTCGATCGGGCCGCGAAGGCGGGGCAATATTTCCTGAAGAAGCTGCAGGCGCTCCAGACGAAGCACGCCTCGATCCGGGACGTCCGGGGCCGGGGACTGCTCCTGGGCGTGGAGATGGACCGGGAAGTTGCCGGGATCCTGACCCGCTGCATGGAAAAGGGCCTCCTCGTCGCCACGGCGGGGACCCATGTCGTGCGGTTCGTTCCGCCCCTCGTCATCGCCGATGCCGAAATCGACCGGGCGGTGGAGATCCTGGACGGCGTTCTGGAGGAGCCATGAAGCGGGACCTGTTGACGGAATACGACCTGACCCTCGAGGAATTCGACAGGCTCTTCGCCCGGAGCGGCGAAATGAAAGCGGATCTCAAGCAGGGGCGTCCCCACCGTTCCCTTGCCGGACAAGTGCTGGGGATGATCTTCGAGAAGTCTTCGACCCGCACCAGGCTCTCCTTCGAGGTGGCCATGATCCAACTGGGCGGGACGGCCATTTTTCTCTCCAGCCGCGACATCCAGATCGGCCGGGGGGAAACGGTGGCCGACACGGCCCGGATCCTCTCCCGCTATGTCGACGGGGTCATGATTCGGACCTTCGGCCAGGACATCGTGGAGGAATTCGCCCGGAATGCCACGATTCCCGTCGTCAACGGCCTGACGGATCTCCTCCATCCCTGCCAGATTCTGAGCGATCTCTTCACCATCATCGAGAAGAGGGGGAGCTGCGAGGACCTGAAAATCGCCTATGTGGGCGACGGGAACAACATCGCCAATTCCTGGCTGAACGCCGCCGCCCGGCTCCCGTTTCACCTGGCCCTGGCCTGCCCGGAGGGGTATGAGCCGAACCGGGAGATCCTGGACCGGGCCGTCCGGGAGGCCCCCCGCTCGGCGGTTCTTCACCGGCATCCCCGGGAGGCCGTCCGGAACGCCGATGTCGTCTACACGGACGTCTGGGCCAGCATGGGACAGGAAAGCGAAAAGGACGTCCGGGAAAAGGCGTTCCAGGGCTACTGCGTCGACGAAGCGCTTCTTGAGCTGGCAAAGCCGGAGGTCCTTGTCATGCACTGCCTGCCTGCCCATCGCGGGGAGGAAATCTCCGCAGCGGTCATGGACGGGCCGCATTCCATCGTTTTCGACCAGGCGGAGAACCGCCTGCACGTACAGAAAGCCGTCCTGGAGATGCTCATGAGCCGCTAGGCAATGACTCTATGAGACCGAATGCATTTCGGCTCCGGGAGGGCCAAGAACACAGGAGGATCCAATCATGGTACAACCGGTTAAAAAAGTGGTGCTCGCCTACTCGGGCGGGCTCGACACATCCGTCATCGTCCAATGGCTTATCGAGACGTACGGCTGCGAGGTCATCGCCTTCGCCGCCGATGTGGGTCAGAAAGAGGAGCTGGACGGGCTGCGGGAGAAGGCCATCAGCACGGGGGCCAGCCGATGCTACATCGACGACCTTCGGGACGAGTTCGCCCGGGACTTCATCTTCCCGGCGCTGAAGGCCAACGCCATCTACGAGGGGGTGTACCTCCTGGGTACTTCCCTGGCGCGGCCGCTGATCGCCAAGCGGCAGCTCGAGATCGCCCTCCTCGAGGGGGCCGACGCCGTCTGCCACGGCGCCACGGGCAAGGGAAACGACCAGGTCCGGTTCGAGCTGACTTACATGGCGCTCAATCCGAACATCCGGATCATTTCCGCCTGGAAGGATCCGAACTGGATCTTCGATTCCCGGGACTCGATGTTCAATTATGCGGAGAAGCACGGAATCCCGCTGCCGCTCACGAAGGACAAGCCCTATTCGAGTGACCGCAACTCCCTCCACATCTCCCATGAGGGGGCGATCTTGGAGGATCCCTGGGCGGAGCCTCCGGAGGACATCTTCATCCTCACCGTTTCGCCGGAAGCCGCTCCGGACAAGCCGACCTACGTGGAGATCGACTTCGTCAAGGGCGTTCCCGTGGCGGTGGACGGCGTACGCATGTTTCCGGCGGAGCTGATGGAGCACCTGAACACGATCGCCGGGGCCAACGGCGTCGGCCGGGTGGACATGGTGGAGAACCGGTTCGTGGGCATGAAGTCCCGGGGTGTATACGAGACCCCCGGCGGAACCGTGCTGTGGGCGGCCCACCGGGCCCTCGAGTCCATCACCATGGACCGGGAAGTCATGTTCCTCCGGGATTCGCTGATCCCCAAGTACTCCCAGCTCGTCTACAACGGCTTCTGGTATGCCCCCGAGATGACGGCGCTGCAGCGTTTCATCGACGAGACCCAGGAGAATGTGACCGGCACCGCCCGGATCAAGCTCTACAAGGGGAACTGCATTGTCGTTGGGCGGAAATCGCCCCTGTCCCTCTACCGTGAGGACTTTGCAACGTTCGAGAAGGACCAGGTCTACAACCAGATGGACGCCACGGGGTTTATCCGGCTCAACGCCCTCCGGCTCCGCATCAAGGCCATGGTCGAGCAGGAGAGACTCCGCCAGGAGGGAGACCGGCGCGGCGTCGAGCGCCGGATCAGCGAGCGGAGAAACGGCGATCGGCGGGGTGCGAAAGTGCCGATCGGGGCGGATAAGCGGGAGGCGGAACGACGCCGGGGGCTTCGCCGCGCGAAGGAACGCCGGCGGAAATAGGACGGAGAGACATGGCGCAAAAGGAGAAGCCCTGGGGAGGGCGTTTCAAGGGAGGAACGGACCGGGAAGTGGAGACGTTCACGTCGTCCATTGCCTTCGACCTCCGCCTCTGCCGCCACGACATCGAGGGCAGTGTTGCCCACGCCCGCATGCTGGCGCGGCAGGGCATCCTGACCGCCGCGGAGGAAAAGGCCGTCGTCAGGGGGCTGCAGGGGATCCGGAAGGATTTCGAGCGGGGTGCCCTGGTCTTTCCCGACGCCGATGAAGACGTCCACATGGCGATCGAAAAGGAGCTGGTCCGGCGCATCGGGGAAGCCGGGGCGAAACTCCACACGGGGCGGAGCCGCAACGACCAGGTTGCCCTGGACCTGCGGCTCTACCTGAGGGAGGAGATCGGGTATATCCTGGAGGCGATCGGAGCGCTCAAAGACGCCCTGGTGGACCTGGCCGGCAGGGAAATCGACACGGTCCTGCCGGGCTACACCCATCTCCAGCGGGCCCAGCCGATCCTCCTGTCCCATTACCTCCTGGCCTACCGGGAGATGCTGGACCGGGACGAGAGCCGCTTCCGGGAGTGCCGGGTCCGGGTCAACGTCATGCCCCTCGGGGCGGGCGCCCTGGCCGGAACGGGGATCCCCATCGACCGTCGCGTCACGGCGGGGATCCTGGACTTCCCGGAGATGACCCGGAACAGTCTGGACGCTGTTTCGGACCGGGACTTCGCGGTGGAGTTTCTCTTTGACTGCTCATTGCTGATGATGCACCTGAGCAGGTTCTGCGAGGACCTGATTCTCTGGTCCACCGAGGAGTTCCGCTTCATCGAGATTTCTGACGCCTTCACAACCGGCAGCAGTCTGATGCCCCAGAAGAACAACCCCGACGTGGCGGAGCTCGTCCGGGGCAAGACGGGGCGGATTTACGGAAACCTGGTGGCGCTCCTGACGGTGCTCAAGGGCCTGCCGATGACCTACAACCGGGACCTCCAGGAGGACAAGGAGCCGGTCTTCGACGCGGTGGACACCGTCCGGGCGAGCCTGTCGGTCTTCACCCGGATGCTGGGGCAGGTCCAGTTCCTCCGGGACGGGATGGCGAAGGCCGCCGCGGGGGGCTTTTCCACGGCGACGGATGTGGCGGAGTACCTTGTCAAGGCGGGGGTTCCCTTCCGGGAGGCCCATGGAATCGCCGGCCGGATCGTCGCCTTCTGCCTGGAGAGGGGAAAAACCCTGGAGGGGCTGACGCTGGAGGAATACCGGGGCTTTCACAAGGCCTTCCAGGAGGACATCCACGAGGCGGTCACGGTCCGCCGCTCCGTCGGCGCCCGGGACATCCCCGGCGGAACATCCGGAAAAGCGGTCCGGCGGAGACTTCGGGAGATCGGGAGGCAGCGTGGACGGACAAAGGGTTGACCGGCTGATGATCCTGGTCCTGGCGCTGCTGATCGCGGCGGTCTGGGCCGGGTGCGGCAAGAAGGGCGATCCCCTCCCCCCGGACGTGGTGCTGCCCGCAGGGGCTCACGATCTTCGCGTCGTGAGAGAGGCGGAGAGCATACGCCTTTCCTGGGTTCTGCCGGAAAAAGAGAAGAATCTCCGCCGGGTCGTCATCCAGCGCAGCGAGTTCGAGACGGTGCTGGATCGATGCCCCGAGTGCCCCCAGGACTACCGGATCGTGGCGGATCTCCAACTGGGAGACCCGCGCCTCGACAGGACGGGGGGGCGCGAAACGGCCTACGTGGATCAGGATGTAAGGAGCGGGCGGATTTACATGTACCGGATTCTGGTATGCAACACGGGAGGCGCCTGCAGTGACCCGTCGCTTCCGGCGGAGCTTAAATATTAGCGGGCTGTTGAAAAACGCCCCTCTGCTGCGATATCCTTCGCTGCCGGCCACTTGACGTACGAAAAAGTGCGACTCGCGGCCTGGGGTTTCGAGGGCCTTGCTTCCGGGCATTTTTTAAACAACCCTGGGAAGGGGTTTTCTTGAAGGGAGCCATGAACGATTTCCACTACCGGAACAACGAGCTGTGGTGCGAGGATGTCCCCCTGAAGGCCATCGCGCGGAAGGCGGGAACGCCGACGTACGTTTACAGCCGCCGCACCCTGGAGCGGCACTTTACCGTCTTTGACCGGTCCTTCGAGAAGATCGACCACCTGGTCTGTTTTTCCGCGAAGTCGAACTCCAATACGGCGATTCTCCGGCTCTTCGCCCGTGAGGGCGGAGGGGTGGACATCGTTTCCGGCGGCGAGCTGTACAGGGCGCTCCAGGCCGGAGTGGATCCCCGCAAGATCGTCTATTCCGGCGTGGGGAAGCGGGTCGACGAGATCGAGTTTGCCCTGGAGACGGGCATTCTCCTGTTCAACATCGAATCCCTCCAGGAGCTCGAGGTCATCGACGCCTGCGCCGGCCGCCTGGGAAAGAAGGCGCCCATCGCCCTCCGGGTGAACCCCGATGTGGACCCCCAGACCCATCCGTACATCTCCACGGGTCTCAAGGAGAACAAGTTCGGCATCAATGTGAAGAAATCCGTGGAGGCCTACCGGCAGGCCCGGAACCTGCCCAATGTGGAGATCATGGGGGTGAGTTGCCACATCGGTTCCCAGGTCACGAAGATCTCTCCCTTCGTGGACGCCCTGAAGCGCCTGAAGCGGCTGGTGAACCTCCTGCGGAAGGAGGGCATCCGGATCCGCTACCTGGACCTGGGCGGGGGCCTGGGGATCACCTACCGGGAGGAGGAGCCGCCTCATCCGTCCGAGTATGCCCGGGCCGTCATGAAGGCCGCGAAAGACCTGGACGTCACGTTCATCTTCGAGCCGGGCCGCGTGATCGTGGGAAACGCGGGGATTCTCGTCACGAAGGTCCTGTACACCAAGACAAACGAAGACAAGCGGTTCATCGTGGTGGACGCGGGAATGAACGACCTGATGCGGCCCAGCCTCTATTCATCGTATCACGGAATCCAGCCGGTGCTGAAAAGCCGCCGCGAGACCGTGACGGCGGACGTGGTCGGGCCCATCTGCGAGTCCGGGGACTACCTGGCGAAGGGCAGGGAGCTGCCGCTGTTCGAGCGGAACGAGTTGATGGCTGTCATGAGCGCCGGGGCCTACGGGTTCTCGATGTCGTCGAACTACAACTCGCGGCCCCGGGCGGCGGAGGTTCTCGTGGACGGAAGTCAGTTCTCCGTGATCCGCAGGAGGGAGACCTACCGGGACCTCGTGCGGGGGGAGCGGATACCGGCATTTCTGTCGGAATCGGGAGAATAAAAAAAGAACACATCAAGAATGAATGATGGAGGAGGAATCTATGTTCAAGGGAGCAATCGTTGCCATCGTGACCCCCTTCCGGGACGGGAAGGTGGATGAGGAGGCGTACCGGAACCTCATCGAGTTCCAGATCGCCAACGGCACGGACGGCATCGTGCCCTGCGGGACCACGGGAGAATCGTCCACCCTGTCCCACGAGGAGCATGACCGGGTCATCGACATCTGCGTGGACGCGGTGAAGAAGCGGGTTCCCGTCATCGCCGGAACGGGCTCCAACAGCACCGAGGAGGCGATCCGGATGACGCGCCACGCCCATGAGGTGGGCGCCGACGGGGCCCTGATGGTCTGCCCCTACTACAACCGGCCCACCCAGGAAGGCCTGTACCAGCACTACAAGGCGGTGGCGGAGGCCGTGCCGATCCCGATCATCGTCTACAACATCCCCAGCCGGACCGGCGTCAACCTGCTGCCGGACACGCTGGCCCGCCTGGCAAAGATCCCCAATATCGTGGGCGTCAAGGAGGCCTCGGGGCTGATCAAGCAGATGAGCGACATCATCGGCCTGTGCGGAAAGGACTTCACGGTCCTCTCCGGGGACGACGGGTTTACGCTGCCGCTCATGGCCGTGGGTGGCCACGGGATCATCTCGGTCATCTCCAATGTCGCCCCGGCGGACATGGCAGGCATGGTGGACGCCTTCTTCGCCGGAGACCTCAAGAAGGCGCAGGAGCTGCATCACAAGATGGCGCCCCTCATCGACGCCATGTTCATCGAGACGAACCCGACACCCGCCAAGGCGGCCCTTGCCATGATGGGCAAGATCGCCTACGAGGTCCGGCTGCCCCTCTGGAAGCTCTCCGAGGCCAACCACGAGAAGCTCCGGAAGGTCATGCAGACTTACGGGCTTATCAAGTAAGGAGGAAGAACCATGGTGAAAGCCGTCGTCACCGGTGCGGGCGGAAAGATGGGCGGTCGGATCATCAACATGATCCAGGCCGCGGACGGGATCGAACTGGCCGGCGCGGTGGAGCGGAAGGACCACCCCTGGCAGGGCCGGGACATCGGCGAATGCCTGGGCCTGGCCATCCGGGGCGTCCGGATCGGCGACGACCTGGCCGCCGCCCTGGCCGGTGCGGACGTGGTCATCGATTTCACCCAGCACGAGGCGTCGCTCCGTCACCTGGAGATCGCCCGGGACTTGGGGAAGGCCATCGTGATCGGCACGACGGGGTTTCCCGCCGCAGGGATCGAGAAGGCCCGGGAACTGGCGAAAGACGCCCGGTGCGTCCTGGCGCCGAACATGAGCGTCGGTGTGAACGTCCTCTTCAAGGTCCTGGACCTCGTGGCGGGGATCCTGGGGGACGACTACGACGTGGAGATCGTCGAGTCCCACCACAACCTGAAGAAGGACGCCCCCAGCGGGACGGCCATGAAGATGGCCCAGGTCATCGCCGCCCGGCTGGGCCGCGACCTGGACCAGGTGGGCGTCTACGAGCGAAAGGGCATGATCGGAGAGCGGACGAAAAAGGAAATCGGCATCCAGACCCTCCGGGGCGGCGACATCGTCGGGGAGCACACGGTGATGTTCGTCACCGGCGGCGAGCGGCTGGAGCTGATCCATCGCGCCCACAGCCGTGACAACTTCGCCCGGGGCGCCGTCCGGGCGGCCAAATGGATCGTTGCGCAGCCCAAGGGCTTCTACGACATGCAGGACGTCCTGGGGCTTCGTTCCTGAGGGAAATGACCGGAGATAATCCGCTGCGGGAGGACGAATCCGCCGTTTCCGGTGTGCTGTGCTTCATCGGGATCGGGTCCAACCTGGACCGGCCCCTCGAGCGCTGCCGGGAGGCCGTCCGCAGGCTGGCGGAAACGGACGGAATCGGATTCCTTCGCCGGGCATCGTACTACAAGTCGGAGCCGGCGGGTCTCTCGGACCAGCCCTGGTTCGTGAACACCGTGGCGGAAGTCCGCACCGCCCTGCCGCCGCGGGAGTTGCTGGCAAGGCTGCAGGAGATCGAGGCGGCCATGGGGCGGACGCCCGGCCCGCGGTGGGGGCCCCGGAGGATCGACCTGGACATCCTCTTCTACGGCCGGGACGTGGTCGACGAAGAGGGCCTCGTCATTCCCCACCCGGAAATGCACCGGCGGCGGTTTGTCCTGGTCCCGCTCCAGGAGATCGCCCCCTGGGCGATTCATCCCGCCTTCGGCGTTTCCGTGGCGGGGCTCATGGCGAGACTGGAAGATCCGCTCAAGATCTTTCCATTGGAGGAATAAAGAGCATGTTCGGACTGATACGGCTGGCGATCATCCTCCTGATCCTGTATCTTCTCTACCGGTTGTTCCGGTGGATCTTCCTGCCTTCCGGGAAGGTTGTGAAGCCCCTTCCCCGGGAAGGAAACGGATCGTCCCGAGAGGATCTGGTGGAGGATCCGGTTTGTCATACCTATCTGCCGGCGAGCGAGGCGCGCAAGGCCCGTTTCGGCGACAGGGACCTGTATTTCTGCAGCGAGGAGTGCCTCGAAAAATACCGCAGGGAATTCGAAGGAGAGGGAAAGGAATGAAATTTTTCATCGACACGGCGAACATCCAGGAGATCCGGGAAGGGCTCAGCCTCGGAATGGTGGACGGGGTCACCACGAACCCGAGCCTGGTGGCGAAGGAGAAGCGCAAATTCCAGGACGTCGTCAAGGAGATCCTGGAGATCGTCGACGGGCCCGTCAGCCTCGAGGTGGTCAGCCTGGACGCGCCGGGCATGATCAAGGAGGGCCGGAAGCTGGCGAAGCTGGGCGAGAACGTCGTTGTCAAGGTCCCCATGACGACGGAGGGACTGAAGGCGACGAAGGTCTTCGCCGGCGAGGGAATCGCCGTCAACCAGACCCTTGTCTTCTCCCCCCTCCAGGCCCTGATGGCGGCCAAGGCCGGCGCCGCCTACGTGAGTCCCTTCGTCGGCCGCCTGGACGACGTAGCCACGCGGGGCATGGAGCTGGTGGAGCAGATCCTCACGATTTACGGCAATTACGGATACGAGACGGAGGTCATCGTGGCCAGCGTCCGACACCCCATGCACGTGCTGGAGGCGGCCCTGATGGGCGCGGACATCGCGACGATCCCCTTCAAGGTCATCGCCCAGCTGGCCCGCCATCCCCTGACGGACCGCGGGATCGATGCCTTCCTGGAGGACTGGAAGAAGGTTCCCGTGAAGTAACGGTCCAGAATACGGCAGGGGTGCAAGATGAAGCTTCCCCGGCCGCCATGCAGCCGGCATCGTTCACCGGGTCCTGCCGGCAACATCCTTTTCCACCGGCTGTCGAAGCCGTTGTCTTCACGGGACGTCCAGGGACGACCCCGATGCCCTGTTCCCGCAGAAGCGGGACATGGGCTGTGACCGCGCCCGCATTGCGGGCGGCATGACAAGGAAAAGCAGCCTCAACAACCCGTCAAAACCGGGGCGCCGATGCGTCCATACCGCTCATGCTGATCGACGTCCTTAAGCACTGGTTCGACCGACTGCCCCTCTCCCCGGCGGAGCGGAAGATCTTCAACCTTCCGAATACGCTGACGATGCTCCGCATTGCCGTGGTTCCGGTCCTCTTCTTCCTCCTCCTGTCGCCCGGGAAGACGTGGAGCCTTGTGATCGCCGGGCTCTTCGTCATCGCCTCCTTCACGGACATGCTCGATGGCTGGGTTGCCCGCCGGTACGGGATCGTCACCACCATGGGGAAGTTTCTGGATCCCATTGCCGACAAGCTCGTGGTGAACACGGCCATGATCCTGATGATCCCCATCGGTCGCATTCCCGCCTGGGTGGCGGCGATCATCGTGATCCGCGACTTCGTCGTCGACGGGGTCCGCTCCATCTCTTCGGCCGACGGGATTATCATCGCGGCCAGCCCCCTGGGGAAGCAGAAGACCGTCTGCCAGGCGTTTGCCGTGACGGCCCTCATCATCCATTATCCCTTCCTGGGGGCGGATTCGCATCTGGTCGGGACGGTCCTGATCTACCTGGCTCTGGTCCTGACCGTCTGGTCCGGTCTCGACTACCTGTTGAAATTCTACCGATCGGCCATCAGCAAGGACATGGGGAGCGAATGAACACGCCCGGAGAAAAATCGTACGAGGCCCTGGACCGCCCGGAGATCCTGCGCGTCCTGTTCTATCCCCGCCCCGAGTGGGGATACCCCGACCGGGGCTCCTTCGAGCCCGTTCTGATTCCCGTGGGAGGGGACGTCGTTGTGGGAGGCCGGTTTCACCCGAGCCGGAAAGAGGGGCCGAATCTCCTGTTCTTCCACGGCAACGGCGAGATCGTGGCGGACTACGACGACATGGCGCCCCTGTTCACCCGGAGGGGCATGAACCTGCTCGCCGTGGACTACCGGGGATACGGCCGCTCCACCGGATCCCCGTCGCTGGCGTCGATGATGGCGGACTGCCACGCGGTCTTCGCGTTCACCCGGGACTGGCTGGAAAAGAACGGCCACACGGGGCCGCTTGTCGTCATGGGACGGTCCCTTGGCAGCGCCTCCGCCCTGGAACTGGCCTCCGGCCACCCCGACGAGATCGACGGCCTCATCATCGAGAGCGGCTTCGCCTGGCTCGGCCCTCTGCTGGCCCTCATGGGATTCCGCCTGGAATTTTTCGGACTCTCGGAGGAAGACGGACCGGAGAATCTTCGGAAGATCGGGATGTTTAAACGGCCGACCCTGGTGATCCACGCCGAGTTCGACCACATCATCGCCCACCGGGAGGGCCAGGCCCTCTATGACGCCTCCCCGGCGGCGGTCAAGCGGATGCTGACCATCGAGGGGGCCAACCACAACGACATCTTCTACCAGGGCATGGACCGTTACCTCGACGCCGTCGAGTGGCTGGCCAAAGAGGCGGCGGCCGCCCGCTGAGAAAAAAAGTCAGATATTTCTGCACTGAAAAAAAGTCGCAAAGATTGTCTTTGCGACTTTTTTGTCATGGTGGGCAGATCAAGATGAAACACACCTTCCCGATAGGATTGCCAGCCGTGCCAAGGTCTCCTCGCAGCCGCGGGCGATCTCCCGGATGACGTCCCCGGCGGGGAGGATCTCCCGGACGGCGCCGACGGCCTGGCCGATCTGCAGCTCCCCCTCGGATCGATCCCCGTCGAACATCCCCAGCCTCGTCCGCTTCTCCCCGATGAGATCGAGCAGCTCCTGCTCGCCGGCGCCGCGGGCCTCCGCGTCGAGGACCCGCCGGGTCCACTCGTTCACGATGACCCGGGCGGGGATGAGCTTCTTGAGGACAAGGAACGTGCCCGTGGGGGAGGCCTCCACCATGGCCCGCTTGAAGTTCTCGTGGGCGCTCGACTCGACCGTGGCGGCCAGGCGGGTCCCGATCTGCACGCCCTCGGCCCCCAGGGCCAGCGTCGCCGCCATGCCCCGGCCGTCGTAGATGCCCCCGGCGGCGATCACGGGGATCCGGACGGCCGCCGCGGCCTGCGGAACCAGGACCATTGTGGTCAGCTCGTCCCGGCCGTTGTGTCCCCCCGCGAATCCCTCCACCACCACCGCGTCGACCCCCGCCTCCTCGCACTTGACCGCCAGCTCCGGCGTGGCGGTGACGTGGACGACCTTCATCCCGGCATCCTTGAAGCGGGGCGTGAATTTCTTCGGGCTGCCGCCGGAGGTGAAGACGACGCGGACCTTCTCCTCGATGAGGATCCGGGCCATCTCCTCGGCATGCTGGAAGAAGAGGGGCAGGTTCACCCCCCAGGGCTTGTCCGGGCAGGCCTCGCGCATTTTGCGGAGATGCTCCCGGAGCAGGTCCGGGGTCATGGAGCCGGCGCCGATGAGGCCCAGGGCGCCCGCGTCGGCGGAGGCCGCCGCCAGCCGCCAGCCGCTGACCCAGATCATGCCCGCCTGGATGATGGGAAACTCGATGCCGAACAGTTCCGTGATGCGAGTACGGATCATGGCAGACCTCCTCCCGAGTTGGTTGTCAAAGGCATTGTATCAGAAGTGACACATTGAATCTTTAAATGATCCGTGTATGTTAAAAAAAACACGCCATTGATTCTCCTCTGTCAGCAAAGGGTTCGTCAACCTGATTTCTCGTGGGAAACCCCGCTTTCCGCCGGGGGACCCATGAAACCCCGCGGCGTGAGGAAGTGCTTCCGGCGTTCGGACGGGATGGGCCGGCAAAACGAACATCACGGTGATCCACAAGAAAGGAGGGGGGAAGATACAAATTGGACGGATGCTGAAACAGAAAAAGACGCATCCTGTCCGGAGTTCACGGGGTTATCTCCGGGTTGGCGAAAGGAATAGAGAGTCGCCGTTGACCTGCTCGCATTCCGAGATCGCGTGAAAGCCCGCCGGATAACCGGAACGTCGGCAACCCATGGTTTCAGGAGCAAACCCGTTCAGAAAGGGGGCTGAATATGGACAAGCTGCTCCGGATCGATATGAGTGTCGAGGGAGGACCCAAGGCAAGTGTGGATGGGATGGGGGATTATGCGGGGCTGGCGGGCCGGGCGCTGACGTCCGCCGTCGTCTCCCGGGAGGTGCCTCCCCTGGCCCATCCGTTAAGTGAAGACAACAAGCTTATCATCGCTCCGGGGATGCTGAGCGGCTCCCTCGCGGCCATGTCCGGCCGCATCTCCGTGGGCTGCAAGAGTCCTCTCACCGGGGGGATCAAGGAGGCCAACGCGGGCGGCCAGGCCTCCCAGGTTCTGGCCCGGCTCGGCTATGCCGCGATCATCCTGGAGGGAAAGCCCCGGGATAGCGATCTCTACAGGGTATTCATCAACAAGGACGGCGTAACCATCGTCCCGGACAACAGCCTGAAAGGGCTTGGCAACTATGACCTGGTCGACAGGATGAAAAGGGAGTATGGGGACAAAATCGCCTGCATTTCCATCGGCCAGGCAGGGGAGATGAAGATGTCCGCCGCAACCGTGGCCTTTACGGACATGGAGCTCCGGCCCACCCGCCACGCCGGGCGCGGCGGGGTCGGGGCGGTCATGGGCGCCAAGGGGGTGAAGGTCATCGTCCTCGACGATACCGGGATGACGGCCCGTGCCCCGAAAGATCCGGAAAAATTCAGAGCCGCCAACAAAACCTTTGTCGAGGGACTCCGGAAGCACGCGGTCACCGGGGAGGGCCTTCCCACTTTCGGCACCAACGTGCTCGCGAACGTCATCAACGAGGCGGGCGGGTATCCCACCCACAATTTCCTGTGGGGCCGTTTTGCAGGCGTGTCCAGGATCAGCGGGGAGACGCAGGCCGAGACGGAAATCGCCCGCGGCGGCCTTGCCACCCACGGCTGCCACCGGGGTTGCACGATCCAGTGCTCCGGCATTTTCATGGACAAGGACGGCCACTATCTGACCAAGCAGCCTGAATACGAGACGGTCTGGGCTCACGGGGCGAACTGCGGGATCGACAACCTGGATGCGATCGCCATGCTGGACCGCCTGGACGACGATTTCGGCCTGGACACGATCGAGATGGGGGCGACCATCGGGGTGGCCATGGAGGCGGGGCTGGCCCGGTTCGGCGATGCGGAGGCGGCCATTCGACTCATCCGGGAGGTCGGCAAGGGAACACCCCTGGGACGCATCCTGGGAAACGGCGCCGCCGTGACGGGCAAAGTGTTCGGCGTGGAGAGGGTTCCCGTCGTCAAGGGACAGGCCCTGCCTGCTTATGATCCGCGGGCCATCCAGGGCATGGGGGTCACCTATGCCACATCGACCATGGGGGCCGACCACACGGCGGGCTACGCGGTCACCGCGAACGTCCTCCAGGTGGGGGGATACGTCGATCCCCTGAAGGCGGAAGGCCAGATCGAGCTGTCCCGGAACCTCCAGATTGCCACGGCGGCCATCGACGCGACGGGGATGTGCCTCTTCATCGCCTTTGCGGTCCTGGATCAGCCCCAGACCTTTCAGGCCCTGCTGGATCTGCTCAATTCGTTTTACGGGCTGGAGCTGACCGGCGACGACGTGACCGCGCTGGGCAAAAAGATTCTGACGATGGAGCGGGACTTCAATCATCGGGCCGGATTTACCAGCAGCCAGGATCGCCTGCCCGAATACTTCAAAAAAGAGCTCCTCCCGCCCCACAACGCCGTTTTCCAGGTTGCCGATGAAGATCTGGACAAGGTTTACAACTGGTAACGAACATCTTTCTACCGGGAACGGGGAGCACCCTGTATGGACTCCCCGTTCCCGACGGGAGAGGGCATGAACCGTGAATCGCCCCGGAAACACCGCGGGAGCGGACCAGAGCATCTCCGTCTGGCCGTGAAATCGCAATTTGTGCCGTTTTTCTTCCCGCTTCTACAGAAGGGCTTCGTGCTGCAGACGGAGGTCGGCTGCAGCCTCCGGGAACTCCTGGCCGAGCGATTCGGCATCCCCATGGAATACATCGAAAACAGGATCCAGACGGTCTTTCTGGACGGCAGGCCCGTGGACGACATGGACGCCGCCGTGGTCCGGGACGGGGCGGTCCTGGCGCTCTCCTCCGCCATGCCCGGCCTCCTGGGCGCGATCATGAGAAAAGGGGGGTACTATTCCCGGATGCGCAGCCCCATCGGCCAGGGGACGAGCGGCGATGCGCCCCCGCGGGCGGACGGGGAGGTCGTCGTGAAGCTCTTCAACCTGACCGTCCGGGAGCTGGGGCCCCTGTTTCTGGAAAGGGGCATCCGGATCGACGCGGAGGATCTGAAAAGCCTGTTCGGAAGCCGGCCGGACGATCTGGAGGAGGGCTGCGTGGAGGCCGTGGCGGACGACAGACGGGTCGATCCGGCAATGCTCCCGTCCCTGAGCTTTACGGCGGATCGGGTGTATCTCGAGATCCGGACGGTCTGAATCAGCCACCCGCGACCGGCGGGAAAACACCGACCCGGTCTCCCTCGCGCAGGGTTTCGTCGCCCCGGGCGCGGAGGCCGTTGAGAAAGATGAGTTTGACCTTGTCCATGGGGACCTGGAGATCCTGGAGGAGCGCGAGGATGGTCGTTCCCTCGCTCACTTCCCGGATCCTGTTCCCCGGTGCTCCCGGGTCGCGGGGAAGGTAGCGGGCCAGAGAGGCATACAGGCTCAATTCGATTTTCATCCCGGGACTCCTTGCTTCCTCCATAATCCGGCCCTGCCTCATCCTTCCATTCCGTTGATTCCGTCCTTCAAAAAAGAGATACCTCGTACCGGGGCGCCGGTCAACCGGCGGCTGCAAGTCAGGAAGGAGGTTTTCCCGATGACGTCGGACATCCGTCTTAGGACCCGTGAAAAGGCGGCCCGGATCACCGACCCGGCCGGGCGCGAAATGTCCGTCCTGGAGGACTTGGCCGCGCTGGAGATCGCCGGCCTGTGCGGTCCGGACCTGCACGAGATCTACAGGGAGGCGCTGGAGATCGGCGTTTATCCCGGCCGCTACGTCCGCAACCGGGACATCATCTCTCCGGCGGAGCAGCTGAAACTGGCCGGATCGCAGGTTGCCGTCGCCGGAGCGGGCGGGCTGGGCGGGCACGTCATCCTGCTCCTGGCACGGATCGGCGTCGGCCGGCTGGTGGTCGTCGATTGCGACCGGTTCGACGACACGAACCTGAACCGTCAGGCCCTGTGCAGCCGGGAAACGCTGAATCAGTCGAAAGCGGAGGCCGCCGTGGAGGCCGTGGCGGCCATCAATCCCGGGGTCCGGGTCGTCCCGCATCGGGCGAGAATCAGCGCCTCAAACGCGGATTCGCTGCTGGCCGGCGCCGACGTGATCGTCGACGCCCTGGACAATGCGCCGGACCGGCTGGTGTTGCAGGAAGCGGCCCGTCGGCTGGGGATTCCCCTGGTGCACGGCGCACTGGCGGGCTTTGAGGGCCGGGTCATGACGGTCTATCCCGGCGATCCGGGCCTGGAGCAGCTTTACGAACCTGCGGCAGCGGAGGCCGACCCGGAGCGGCCGGAGGCCCTTCTGGGCGTTCCGGCGGTGACCGCCGCCGTTGTCGGTTCCCTTCAGGCCATGGAGGTGCTGAAGGTTCTCCTGCACCGCGGGAAGGTATTCCGGCATGTCATGGCGCACATCGACCTGGAGAGCGGCCGTTTCGAGGAGTTCCGCTTCGACGGGACGGCGGAGAGCGGAGCACACGGTCCGGAATAGCGACCGGATAGCCCGGTTCCTTCGCCGGATGCTGAGGAAACTCGCAAGGCAATATGAGAACCCCTCGAGCGTCGCCACCGGTTTCGTCGGGGAAAAATCTTGACAAATGATGGTTCCTCTGCCAGACATCCAATCAGGAATGGTTCCGAATTAAGGACAATGGAAAAAGAAACGATCATTCAACGGTTGAAGGAGAAAGGCCTCAGCATCACAAGTTCGAGACTGGCGATCATCGACGTGCTGGTTGAGCAGGGGCATCTTCATCCCGGCGCGTCCTTCATCTACCACGAGGCCAGGAAGAAGCACAAAAGCCTCAGCCTTTCGACCACGTACGCCACCATCAACGAGTTCAATCGGCACGGCATCGCCAAGGCGCTCGAGTTCGACGGAAAGGAAAACCGATGCGAAGTCAACCTTGACGATCACATCAATCTCATCTGCAACCGGTGCGGAAAGATCATCGATTATCATCCTCCCCTGTCCGTCAACCGGACGGATGTGGCAAAGGCAACGGGTTTCGTCATCACCGGCAACCGCACGGAATATTACGGATACTGTCAGGACTGCAGCAACAATCGAGACCATGCTTCCACCGCGGGAAAACCGCACAAGCGCCGTTCCTGAGGGTGGTCATAATTTTTTTTGGTTTCGAATCAGGAATCATTCCTGATTCTGCCGTTTCCAAGAAAACAAGTTCATAAACCCATTGAAAACAAACAGGATGAAAGGAGGAGACATGATGAGTGAAGACAGCAAGTCCCCGTCAGCGGGAAGCGGACGCAACCCCATGGCCGGCAGAGGCACGACGAACCGGGACTGGTGGCCGAACCAGTTGAACCTCAGGATTCTTCACCAGCAGGATACGAAAAGCAACCCGATGGGCGAGTCGTTCGACTACGCGGAGGAGTTCAGAAAGCTCGACCTGGCGGCCTTGAAAAAGGACCTCTACGCGCTGATGACCGACTCGCAGGACTGGTGGCCCGCCGACTGGGGCCACTACGGGGGGCTCTTCATCCGGATGGCGTGGCACAGCGCGGGCACCTACCGCATGGGCGACGGCCGCGGAGGGGCGGGGTCCGGCTCCCAGCGCCTGGCGCCTCTCAACAGCTGGCCGGACAACGTGAACCTCGACAAGGCGCGCCGCCTGCTCTGGCCGATCAAGCAGAAATACGGCCGGAAGATCTCCTGGGCCGACCTGATGATCCTCGCCGGCAACTGTGCCCTGGAGTCGATGGGATTCAAGACCTTCGGCTTCGCCGGCGGGCGCGTGGACGTCTGGGAGCCGGAAGAGGACGTCTACTGGGGCTCCGAAGAAGAATGGCTGGCGACGAGCGACAAGCCCAAGAGCCGTTACAGCGGCGACCGGGAGCTGGAAAACCCCCTGGCGGCCGTGCAGATGGGCCTGATCTATGTCAACCCGGAAGGCCCGGACGGCAACCCGGATCCGGTCGCCTCGGGCCGTGACGTCCGGGTGACCTTTGCCCGCATGGCCATGAACGACGAAGAGACCGTCGCGCTCGTCGCCGGGGGTCACACCTTCGGCAAATGCCATGGCGCCGGTCCGGCGACCCACGTGGGACCCGAGCCCGAGGCCGCCCCCATCGAGGACCAGGGTCTCGGCTGGAAGAGCAGTTATGGCTGCGGCAAGGGCGGCGATACGATCTCCAGCGGCATCGAGGGCGCCTGGAAGCCGAATCCCACCAAATGGGACCTGGGCTACCTGAGGGTGCTGTTCCAGTACGAGTGGGAACTGGTCAAGAGTCCGGCCGGCGCGCACCAGTGGCTGGCCAAGGATGTAAACGAAAGGGACATGATCGTCGATGCCCACGATCCGTCCAAAAAGAACCGGCCGATGATGACCACGGCGGACCTCTCGCTGCGCTTCGATCCCATCTACGGGCCCATCGCGCGGGACTACCTGAAGAACCCCAGGAAATTCGCCGACGCCTTTGCCCGGGCATGGTTCAAGCTGACCCACCGCGACATGGGCCCCCGCGCACGCTACCTCGGCCCGGAAGTCCCGGCGGAGGAGCTGATCTGGCAGGACCCCATCC
>CAYNEJ010000019.1:8986-31828 GCA_964396205.1 uncultured Syntrophaceae bacterium | reverse complement strand
GCACTGGCCATCCTGGCCGCCTTTGAAGGATGCAAAGACCGGGAATCCGCCAGTCCCTATCAGGACCGCCTGTACATGGCCGGCAGGCAGGCTCAGGATCCGCCGGGACAGCCCTCCCCTTCCCCTCATCGAAGCCGGGTCGCACTGGTGATGAAGACCCTGACGAATCCCTTTTTTATCGAGATGGAAAAGGGCGCCCGGCGGGCGGAGCGGGACCTGGACATCGAGCTGATCGTCAAGACCGGCGCCAAGGAGACCTCCGTCGATCAGCAGATCGCCATCATCGAAGAACTGACGGAGCAGAAAATCGATGCGATCGTCATCGCCCCCGCCGATTCCACGAGGCTGATTCCCGCCCTCCGCAAGGCCCGGGGGAAAGGGGTCACGATCGTCAACATCGACAACCGCCTCGATCCGGAGCATGCCCGCCGGGCAGGCCTGAACGACATTCCGTTCATCAGCGTGGACAACCAGCGGGGGGCTTACCTCTCGGCGAAGCATGTAAGCGGGCAGATTGCCAGGCCGACGGAGGCGGCGATCATCGAAGGGATCCGGGAAGCGGACAACGCCGTGCAGCGGAAAAAGGGCGCCTTGAAGGCATTCCGCGAAAATCCGAACCTCTCCGTCGTCGCCATCGAAACGGCCAACTGGAAGATCGACGAGGCCTATAAAGTGGCGGGGCAGATTTTCCGGAATCATCCCCGGATCGGCGTGGTCTTCTGCTCCAATGACATGATGGCCCTGGGGGTGATCGAATACCTGGACGAAAAAAAGCGGAGAGACGTCCTCGTTGCGGGCTTCGACAACCTGTCTGAGGTTCGGGACGCCCTCCGGGCGGGGAAACTGCGGGCAACGATCGATCAGCAGGCGGCGGTGCAGGGCTACGAAGGGGTCCGGGCCGCCGTGGACCTCCTCCTGAAAAAGGACGTTCCCGCGGAGACACTGGTCGATGTGCGGCTGATCACTGAGAAAGACATCTGAATTCGGTCGTTCCTGACACGAGAAAAGGACATCCGGCATGAAACGCTGCATTCCATCCCCCATTCTGCTCAAAGTCTTCGCCTACCTGACCCTGACCGGCATCGTCCCGCTCATCCTGTTCGGGATCATCTCCTACAGCGTTTCCCGCCAGGCCATGAGCCAATCCATTCGTGATCTCACCCGGATGACGATGAGCGCCAAGATGAATTACCTGGAGCTGGTCATGGACGAGGTGGAGAGCCTGATGGCCAACGTTGCCGGCCACGACGACATCACGGCCGTCCTGAAGGAAGACCGGGAGGAAAAGTCGCCGTTCAAGAAACTCTCCACGCAGGCAAAGATCGGCTACATCCTGAGCGGCTACCTGAATCTCCGGGGCCTCGTCTCCATCGACATCTTCTCCATGTCGGGAGCGCACTACCACGTCGGCGACACGCTGAATGTCGAAAACACAAGGCTGGAGCGGAAGGATTCGCTGTTCGAGGCCGCCCGCGCCTCTTCCTGTCCGGTTCTATGGGCGGGCATCGAGGAGAACGTGAACGCCCATTCAACCCACCCCCGCGTCATCACGGCGGTCCGGATCCTGAAGACCATGAACAGGCAGAACCTCGTTGAGGAGCCGCTGGGGATCCTGATCGTGAATTACGACGCCCGGCACTTCCATGACAGCTTCATGCAGGATACACCGCGCTCCCAAACCTACATGGTGATCGACGGATACTCCCGGATCGTCTTTCACCCGGACCGGACCCTGATCGGATCCGCCGTGAATCCGGACTTTACGGCGGATCTCCTGAAGCAGAAGCCGATGATTCCGTTCCGCAACCGGATCGGCGACCAGGTTTACTCCACCATGTACGGCCGCTCCGGAAAGAGCGGCTGGATTCTCCTGAGCCTGACGCCCGAGAGGGAAATCGCCTCCGCGCTGGCCGGGATCCGCCAAAACACCCTGGCCATCGCAGCGGCCTGCTTCATTCTGTGCCTCATTTTCTCCATCCTGCTGTACCGGAACATCGTCCGTCCCGTGAAGAAAATGACCGATCTGTTCCGGAGAATTCAGGACGGAACGATCCGGCCCGGCGTCCGGCTGGAGGAGGCATCCCGCGACGAGATCGGCGATCTGGTCCTCTGGTTCAACACCTTCCTCCACAACCTGGAAGAGAAGAAGGAGATCGACCGAAAACTCAAGGAAAAGCAGCAGGAACTGGAGGAGCTCAACCGGACCCTCGAAGAGCGTGTCCGGGAGGAGCTGCAGAAAAACCGGGAGAAGGATGCCCTCCTCATCACCCAGTCCCGGCAGGCCGCCATGGGGCAGATGATCGGAAACATCGCCCACCAGTGGCGGCAGCCCCTCAATGCCGTGGGAGCGCTGATTCAGCTCCTGCCGGAGGCCATGAGCCACGGGACCCTCACGTCGCGTTACCTGGATTTTCAGACCAGGAAGGCGATGGACCTGATCCAGTTCATGTCCCGGACGATCGACGACTTCCGCAACTTTTTCCGGCCCCGCAAGGAGAAGCAGCTCTTCCGCCTGCAGGAGGTCATTACGGGCGCCCTCTCCTTCCTCGAAGGAAGTTTCAAGAACCGGGGAGTCATCCTGAATCTTCATGTCCAGGACGATCCGTCCCTGTACGGATTCCCGAACGAATACGCCCAGGTTATCCTGAACATCCTGCAGAATGCCCTGGACGTGCTGATCGAACGGGAAATCGAACATCCGGAGGTTAGCGTCTCCGCTTCTGCGGAGAACGGGAAGGCCGTGGTCGTCATCGGCGACAACGGCGGCGGCATCGCCGAGGGACACCTGGACCGGGTCTTCGACCCGTATTTCTCAACCAAGGAAGAGGGAAAAGGAACCGGCATCGGCCTGTACATGTCGAAGACCATCATTGAACAAAGCATGGCGGGGACGCTCTCTGCCCACAACACCCCTGACGGGGCGGAATTCCGAATCGAGGTGCCTTATGAATCCTGAGATCAAAGCGCTGAATGAAATCTCCCTGCTTTACGTGGAAGACGAAGAGTACACCCTGGAAGCGGTGGGCGAACTCCTGAAAAACAAGGTCACCGACGTCAATCTCGCAAAGAACGGGAGGGAGGGCCTGCACTGCTTCAAGGAGCGGCATCCCGACATCGTCGTCACGGACATTCGCATGCCCGTCATGAGCGGCCTGGAAATGGCCAGGGAAATCCGCTCATTGTCTCCCCGGACGGAAATCATCGTCACGTCGGCACACGACGATACGAGATTCCTCCTCGACGCCATCGACCTCAACATCAGCCAGTACGTGATGAAGCCCATCGCCAAGGAGCGCCTCTTCTCGGCCGTCGACCGCAGCGCCCACAACATTTTCCTGGAGCGGATGGGGGAGGAAAAAAAGGAAATGCTGGAGGAACTCGTCCAAGACCGGACAACGGAGCTCAAGAAAACCGGCGAGGCCTTGGACACCAGCCTGAAAAAGCTGAAAAAGGCAATGGAAGCGGTGATTCAGGCAATGACCCTGGTGGTTGAATCAAGGGATCCATACACGGCGGGACACCAGAGGAAGGTGGCGAACCTGTCCCGCTCGATTGCGGAGGAAATGGGACTGGACCCGGACAGGACCAACGGCATTCACATGGCCGGCGTTGTCCATGATATCGGGAAGATCTCCGTCCCGGCGGAAATCCTCAGCAAGCCCGCCGGTCTATCCGAGATCGAGCTGCGCCTGATCCAGACCCATTCGGAGGCGGGCCACTGCATCCTGAAGGAAATCGACTTCCCCTGGCCCATCGCCGAGATCATCCTCCAGCACCATGAGCGCCTGGACGGCTCGGGATATCCCCGGGGGCTCACCGGAGACGGCATCATGCTGGAGGCGCGGATCATCGCCGTGGCGGACGTGGTCGACGCCATCGCCTCCCACCGCCCCTACCGGCCGGCCATGGGCATCGAGCGGGCGCTGGAAGAGATTTCGCGACACCGGGGAATCCGCTTCGATCCTTATGTCGTTGATGCCTGCGTGAGGGTTTTCCGGGAAAACGGGTACCAGTTGGTCTGAGGGTCTCCTTCGGAAATTCCCGATCCCCGGGGGCAGGCCGCTTTGTCCCCCCGAAGCCGCAATCGTCTACCCGCCCGTCAAGTCCGGCGACGTCCCGGCCTCACGTCGTCACGGGGCCTGCCTCCTCAAACCAGTCGAAGAACTCACGGATCCTGTCCTTCTGTGCCGGCGGGACGTAGTCGAAATTGATCCAGCGGTCGGTGACCTCCCAGTAGCGCTCCCTCTCCAGCGCCAGGATTTCGTCGCGGATGGCCGCCAGCCTCTCCGGCGGTTCGTCAAGCATGTCCCGCCAGATGTGCCTTGCCTGCTCCACCTCTCCGTACCCCAGGTAGAAACCCGCCAGAATGGCCTGGCTCTTCCGGACGCCCAGAAATGCGATCTCGTCGACGGCCGTTTCCGGCTCCTTGTCCAGGGTCAGGAAGATGTCAAGGAGCTCCCGGCGACCCGCAAATCCCCGCTCATAGGCCTTCTCGTTGAGAATCCGGAGGTCGCTGGACACCGTGACCATGATGAAGGGCAGGCCCGCCGCCACTGCCAGGAGACCGTAATAACGGAAATAGGAGGCGATCTCCAGGGTCCGCTTCACGTCCCGGGCCATCATGTGCTCGGCGAACAGCCGGTACTGGTTCAGGATGTTGAAGATCCCGTACTGGTCCCTGGCGTTGTGACCGATGCGGAGAAACGTATTGAAGTAGGCCACGATCAGCTCGACGGACTCCTCCAGGTTTGCTTCCGCGGCGGTTCCGGCGATCTCTCCCATGGCGTTGGAGACCTCCTGGACCATTTCCCGGATGGATCCCACGGCGGTCGTCAGGATGAACTCGTACTGTTTCAGGACGGCCATCTCCGTCCAGGTCTTCGTCGTCTCGATCCGGGCGATGGAATCGCGGCAGAAGCCATAGAAACTGCCGGATTCCAGCAGGTGCCAGTGGGGCGGATACTCCCGCTTGACATGGAGGTAGTGGATCAGGATCCGCTTCAGCGCACTGATGCAGGAAAGACCCAGCGAGCGGTCCATGCTGGCGATGGACTTGACGCCGATGTCGCCGATCTGCTCCACCGTGTCCAGAAATCTCCGCCGGGCATCGGTCAGGTGCAGCGGATTCCGCCGGGCGGTCCGCAGGTGACCGCGGGCGGCCCTCTCCAGGGAACGGATGATGCTGTCGGGACGCAGGAAGCGAAAGACGAAGAACAGGTAGGGAATGATGATGACGAAACTGACGGTGAGCAGAATCAGGTAGGACCAGACAACCGCCTTGATGGCCGTCGAAGCCGGGTCCAGTTTCGGCACCATGATCCAGACATTGAAGACAATGATGAAGATAAAGAAGCTCATGACGGCGATGTTCACGCCGTTTTTCAGGAAGAGGTCGCTGATTTTGGGAGAATAGCGCGTGGCGGCCAGCTCGACGATGATGGCCACCACAGTGATGGACACCGCGAGCGCGGTCGTGGAGACTTGGGAGAGATTCCCCAGGTTTTCGAAGAGAAAGGCGTAATCGACGATCATCGCTCCCAGAACCGCCCCTCGCCGGACATGAGGTCTCCCCGTACGCGATCATCGCCGGAAGCGGATACCATCAATCGGTGCATCCGTTTCCGGCCGGCCATTCCGCCGATCACCGGATTCCCGCCGGACCGCGCATGTTCCGTTCCGCCGTCCCGTGGACTTCCTCATGCAATGCCGATGGGCATTCCCGCGTCACGCCGCCGCTTTTCCGGTGACCCCGAGACCTTTCCGGATTTTCTCCAGAACCGCCTTTTCGGTCTTCGTAAAATGGCCGTCCGCATCGGCGATCTGCCTGCCCAGATCCAGGGCTTCCCTTCGATCTTCCGGCTTCGGGATCAACTTCCCCAGGGCCTTGACGGCCCTCTCCTCGTCCAGCTGAAGCACCATGGCCTGCTGCTTCACGATGTCCTTGAACACGGCGGGCCGGATTTCACTGAAGATCGGATGGGACAGGGCCACCTTCTCGGCATAGGCGTACTCGGTCCGGTCGAAAATCCGGTCGGCCATCGTGACGGCCATCATCACCCGGATCAGCCCTTCGGCATGGCCTCCGCTCTCGAAGGCCTTCTCGATCTCCTCGGGAATGCACAGAGGAGGCATGGCCCCCGGGGTATCACAAACGCCTTGCCGACCATTGACAAACGCCTTGTGGAGGATCTCCCGGCCGTAGATCGAGCGGAACAGCGTTTCCTGGTGGCGGTCCCGGGCATCCCGATAGAGGTTCAGTGTGTCTACGACAACCTTGTTTCCCTGCTTTTCGAGGTCCACGAGCGGGTTGTCGGGGGAAACGGGGCGCCGCGTTTTCCGGACCATGTCGGCGAGGGATTTCACGGGCCGGACCGCCGGGTTCAGGTCCGAAAAGATGTATCGCTGGAATCGCAGGGGATGCAGCTGCTTGAAGATCTCCGCGGACAGATCGGTAACCGCCATCTGCAGCCACGGCCGGACCCACATCCTGTACAGGGTGTCGTTCCACTCCGAGACGGCCTTGACCACCTCGAAATCATCTTCCTCTTCGGCTCCCTCGGTTCCCAATGCGTAAATATCATCGAAGGTCCGTTCCTCGAACCGGGGCTTGAAGTCCGTTTTGCCCACGGAGCCGCTCCCCGCGTCGATGACCATCTCGTACAGTCCCGGGGCGAGGTATTCGATCATGTCGAAATTCCCGATGATCTCCTTGTGCTCCTTCTGGGCGACGGCACCGGAAACGAAGATGCCCAGGTGACCGATGTCGGAATGCACGATGTAGACGATCACCTGGCCGTGCCGCCGGATGTCCTCTGCCGATTCGTACACGCGCGTGATCCAGCCCAGGGCCTGCTGGGGCGGAGTGATGTTGTCCCCCTGGGAGGCAAAGACCAGGATGGGACTGCGGATGTTCTTCAGGCTCAGTTTCTGCCCCTCCCGGAGTTCCAGGTCGCCCCGCTCCAGCTTGTTGCCCACGAAGAGGTTATTCACGATGAAATGGATCTCCTCGCTGTTCATCATGAAGAAGCCGCCCCACCAGCGCTCGAACTTGAGGTAGCGCTCCTCCTCCGTGTCGATCTGCGAGTAAAGGTTGTACTGTTTGCTCCAGTAGGTGTTGGCCGGATTCAGGGACTCGAAATTGGAAACCAGGTTGGCCCCGTCGAACTTGCCGTTCCCCAGGTCGCTGAGGAAGGTGTTCATCCAGACCCCGCCGCCAAGACCTCCCCGATAGCGCATGGGATTGGCGCCCTCGACACCGGCCCAGTAGGAAAGGGGCGCTCCATTGAGAACGAGGGGACCTACCAGGTCCGGCCGGTCTGCACACAGGAGCGCCGCCGCCCACCCCGCCTGGCAGTTGCCCATGATGGCCGGCTTGTCCAGGTTCGGATGACGCGTCAGGACCTCCTCGACGAATTTGATCTCGGCGTCCTCCACATCGGTCAAAGTCTGTCCCGGCATCGGCTCCGTGAAGAACAGGATGAAGTATACCGGGTGGCCGTTGGTAAGGGCCATCCCGATCTCCGAATCTCTCTTGGATCCTCCGATCCCCGGCCCGTGTCCGGCCCGGGGGTCGATGATGATGATCGGCCGCTTGGGAAGGACCTTGACATAAGTCCCCGACCGCCGCTCGTCCCTTCGTTTCCGCTGCTCCTCTTCCGCCCGACGGTCGACAATGCGCACCAGGGCATAATTCACCGGCCGTTTGAACTGGCGGCCGTCCAGAATCATTTCGTATCGGAAGGTAAGAACGGGCGGCTGGCCGTCCTTCAGGTGATCGACATACGAGTTCCCGCGCTTGCGCATCGCGTCCAGGAAAAGAACCGATCGCTGCCACATGTCCGTCCAGTATTCCCAAGCATCCTTGAACGCGCCGGTTCGGCCCGAGAGGGCGTGGAGACTGCTTTCCTTTTCCATGTATGAACCTCTCTGTATTATTTACAATATTTGTCAGTTCTTCAGTGGACCCTGCCTTTATCCTTTTCGACGTTCTATACAACAATGAAACGGGCCGCCGGTAAAGGGAAAAGGTGGCTGCTCACCCTTTTTGAGGGAGAAATGTGAACAGCCGGGCAAAGCCGGGCACAATCCCAAGCATTCATTGACTATCTATCGTGCGTTTGTTAGATTAACTTTAAACGTGGCTGTTGTAGAAGCGTTTTCCCAATCATTTCCATTGTCGGTAACCGTTTTTCGTCACTCCTGACACCCAGCAAACACAAGGTTCTCATCGATCGGCAATGAATCCGCGAGGACGGGTTTTCCCGTTCCTGCCGGTGAGGTGTCATCGCGGGAGTCCTGCCATGAACCGATGGTACCGGAAGCTGCCGTCGCCGGACCCCGGGGGAGAGGATCGATCCCCGGGGGAAATCGAGGGAGTGCGCCTTCCCTGACATGCCCCTCAACGCGGGAAAGCCGGGGAGGCATCCACCTTCCCATCAGAATCCACAGCATCAAACCAAGGGGGTGAGACCATGCTCTTCATGATGATCTGTACCTGGGATCCCCAGGATGAACGGGAAGTCCGGACGAGGAGGGCCACCTGGGAATGGCCCCCGGATGTCAAGGTCATCTACGAGTTTTACGATCTCCAGGGCCTGCGGACAATCTACGTGGTCGACACGGACGCCAAAGGGCTCATCGCCGCCCGGGCGGCCTGGATCGACTTGCTCCAGTTCGAGACATTCCCCGTGTATCCCATCGGGGAAACGAAGGCGAGGCTGTCCGGGTAGGACGGTTGCCGACCCTTCGCTCCGGAAAGGAGGATTGCGCCATGACAAATGTGGAATTGACACCGGAAGAGGCGAGGCTTCTCCTTGAGGTTCTGGAACGTTATTACCCGTCCCTCCGGATCGAGGTTGTAAACACGGATGACCGGGAGTTCCGCCGGGCCCTGAAAACGAGGGAAGCCTTCATGAAGGACATGATCACCCGGCTGAAAGCAGCAATGACTTGAGGGAAACGAGGAAACGGGACGCTTCCGGCGCTCCCGCACACTCACCCGGATACCGGAATGAGAGGGAAACGCCAACGGACGTTTCCCTCTTTTTTCATCAGCCGTTCACACGGTCCCTCCGGGGGACATATCCCCTGCGATCGACCCGCAGTCCACCATTCGGACATGAAATCATTGATTCCTCTTCCCGTTTCCAGTATTGGAGGACTGATTCGCCATGCCGCAGCAAATCCATCGGTCCCGGCATCCATCGATTCACCCCGCAACCCGACTCCCCGATGGAGCATTCGGGCCTCCAGGAGATACTTCATGTCTCGCATCGACGACCTCCTCTCCCGCCATCTCCCCTGGCTGGTGGCCGTTCCGCCTCTCTTCCTCATCGCCGCCTTCGCGATCAAGATCATCATCGGATACGACGGCGTCTGTCAGGGGCAGCAGAGCTCCCGGGCCTGCGGTTTCCCGGAGTATCTGGCCGTCCATTGGTCGCCCTTCGACCCGGTCAACATGATGGCTTACGGCATCATCGGGCTTGTCATTGCAGCCTGGCTGGCCGTGTGGATCCCCGCCCTCATGATCCGCCGCCGGCCCTGAAGGACGCTTTTCTCCCCCTGCCGCCCCCCGGGCACCCCGCCGACGGCTCACCCCGGAAATGGCCATCTTCATCGGCACGAGCCGGGGCGTCATGCCGCAATCGGCTCCCGGTACCCACACTCGACGATGAAGCTTCATGAGGAAGAAGAGGCGCGGCCTCAGAGCACCCGCGTGCGCTGGAGCCGGGAAGGCTGGATCCATTTGTTCCGGTATCCGTCATAGAACCACTTATCCGGAAATCCGCGCTTTTTCAGGAACGTCGGGTTTTCCGTCCAGTTGAGCAGATCCTCGTAGGCTGCATGGATCCGGCGGAAGGCCTCGGCATCCCCGCCAAGGTCCGGATGGTGCGCTTTTGCCTGTCTCCGGTAGGCGCTCTTGATCACCTCCTGGACATCGGCGGATTCAAGGCTGGACCGGTCCAGCTTCAGGTGGACCAGGGAGATCCCGCGAACGGACGGAATCCGGATCTCCTCCGGCCGAAACGTTCCCGTCCAGTCGTTGCGGATGGCCTGTTCGAGCACCATCCGGGACGCCATGTAACGCTTGTTCGTCCGGCGCTTCTCGGCCCACCAGATGTCCCCCAGAAGGTTTGCCATGCGGCTGAATGCATCGGCGGGATCCTGTCCCGGTGTGCGGGGGTGGAAAAAGCTGAAGACCTCGTTGGATCCGTACGGCAGGAGATCCATGATGATGAGCCGATCGGAAAAATAGAACGTGGCATAGCGCGTGTTCAGGGCCTGGATGAGGCCCGTTCTCATGTCCAGTTTCAGGCGCAGGCGCAGCCGGCAGTCGGCGGAGCAATAGCGCTTCCGCCCCATGTTTTCCGTCGTCCCGCACGACAGGCAGCGGTTGATTTTCTTCTCTTTCTTCTCTTTCTTCTGCGGTTTGACCGGCACCAGTGCTTTCATGGCTCGATTCTCCGGGCGCCCCTATAGCACACCCTCCCCGCTGGGGAAAGCCCTGTCGCGATCGCTTTGTTATCACTCAGGCAAGCAGAGACACAAGGAGGCGCACATTCAGGTATGTCACGACCAGGCCGATGACCGACAGTCCCAGCGTGGTCTTCCAGGAGTTGGCATGCGTTCCCATGACGGCCCGGGAGGATGTCAGGCGGATCAGGAGAAAGATCGTGAAGGGGAGCTGCAGGCTCAGGATCGCCTGGGAAATGATAAGCCCCCGAAAGGGACTGCCGATAAAAAAAATGATCCCCAGGGCCGCCAGGAACGTGATCCCGATGCCCAGGCGGGTATGGTTGTCCCGGATGTCGTAGGGCTCGGCGGAAATGCCCGCCACGATGGACCCCCCGGCCATGCCGGCGGTAATGCTCGAGGCAATGCCGGCAAGAAGCAGGGCCACGGCAAAGACGACTCCCGAGGCCCCGCCCAGCAGGGGTTCAAGCATGGACTTTGCCTGTCGGAGCTCCTCCACGGGAAGCCGCTGGGTAAAGAATGCCGCCGCTGCCAGGAGGATCATGGCACTGTTGATGGCCCACCCGACAATCATCGAAAAAAGCGTATCGTAATATTCGTAATCGAGTTGGCGGCGAATGACCGCTTCGTCCTCCCGGTTCCACTGGCGGCTCTGGATGATCTCCGAGTGAAGAAAAAGGTTATGGGGCATGACAACGGCCCCCAGGACGCTCATGACGATCAACATGGACCCCTCGGGGATCTCCGGCCTCACCCAGCCCACGGCTGCCCTGCCCCAGTCGATCGGGACGAGGGTCAGCTCGTAGATAAAGGACAGGCCGATGAGGGAAACGAAGCCGATGATGATCCGCTCGAGGCGCCGGTAGGTGTTGGAAAAAAGGAGAAACCCGACGACAAGGCAGGTCAGGACGGCCCCCACCCGGATGGGCGTGCGGAAGAGCATGTTCAGGGCAATGGCACCCCCGAGAATCTCCGCCAGGGCGGTGGACACGGACGCCGCGACCGCCGTAGCCAGGATGCCCCGGGACACGATCGGCCTCAGGTGAAGGGTCGCCGCCTCCGAGAGGCACAGCCCCGTGGCGATGCCCAGGTGGGCGGCGTTGTGCTGGAGGAGGATGAGCATCCCCGTGGAGAGGGTGACCATCCAGAGGAGCGTGTAGCCGTAGTTCGCACCGGCGGCGATGTTGGACGCCCAGTTGCCGGGATCGATGAACCCCACCGTCACGAGGAGCCCGGGCCCGATGTACTTCAGGATCTCCAGGCCGCCCAGGCGGGGCCGGTGAAGATCCCGGCGGAACATGTTGCGGATGCGTTTCCACATGGCGGCTCGGCCTCCGGCGGCAACCGCCGGTCATTATCGTTCTTTCAACAGACGGATGGAATGGAAACGGCTCCCCGGGGATTGCCCCGTGCCCGGGCGCCCCTACCGGCACCCCCGGCCGCCGAGGCTCGCTTCCAGCTCGGCGATCCGGCGCAGTTTGTCGACGCTCTCAACAACGGCAGCGGAAACCCGGTCGATCTCCTCGCCGGTGTTGGCCTTTCCCAGGCTGAACCGGACCGTTCCGGTCGCCCACTCCCGGGGAACGCCGAGGGCTTCGATGACATGAGAGATCTTCACCGTCCCGGCTCCGCAGGCCGCGCCGGCGGAAATCGCTATCCCACGGCTGTCCAGCTCCCGGACCAGTTCATCCCCCTTGATCCCCTTGAAGGAGACATTCAGGATATGGGGGAGCCGGTGCACCGGGTTCGTGTTGATGCGGACGTCCTCCACGGCGGCCAGGACCGCCTGCTCCAGCCGGTCCCGCAGGGCCGCCAGGCGATCCAGGTGGACCGCCATGTCCCGAAGGGCGATTTCGCAGGCCTTCCCGAGACCGACGATGGCCGGGACATTTTCCGTGCCCGCCCGGCGCTCCTCCTCCTGGTGCCCACCGAACTGGACGGCATGAAGACTCGTTCCGCCACGGACATAGAGAGCCCCGACTCCCTTGGGAGCATGGATCTTGTGTCCCGCGACGGAAAGAAGATCCACGGTCAGGTCATCCACGTCATAGGGAATCTTCCCGACCGTCTGGACGGCGTCGGTGTGCATGAGAATGCCCCGTTCCCGTGCCAATGCGGCAATGGCGGAAACGGGTTCCAGTGTGCCCGTCTCGTTGTTGCCGTGCATGATGGACACGAGAAAGGTCCTGTCGGTCATGGCTTTGCGGACTTCCTCCGGATCCACGAGACCATGGCCGTCGACGGCAACGTATCTCACCCGGAATCCCCGGGCCTCGAGAAAGCGGCAGGTATTCAGCACGGCCGGGTGCTCGATGGCGGAGGTTACAATCTCATCCTTTCCGTCTTCCCTCCCCCATGCCGTTCCCAGGATCGCCAGGTTGTCCGCCTCGGTTCCGCCCCCGGTGAAGACGATTTCCCCGGGATCGGCGCCGAGCAGCCGGGCCACTTTCCCACGGGCATCCTCCACGGCCTCCCGCGCCTCCCGGCCGAACCGGTGGATGCTGGAGGGGTTGCCATACAGATTGGCGAAATACCGCATCATCGCCGCCAGCACCTCCGCATCGACGGGGGTCGTGGCGCTGTGGTCCAGGTAAATGGATTCCATGATCTCTCCTCTTCTGATAAAAACCCGCTTTGCCGCGGCGGCCACGGGACGGGTACGCCACCGGATCCATGCTCATGGGGACAAGATCAAATCCGTTCCCATGAGCGGGGATCCATTCATCCGCGGGTCGCGACGGGGACGGATTATAACCGGATCCCCCCTCCTTTTCCTACCAAAAAAGGGCTCCCCGCCTTGACGGACCCGCAGGCCTGTGGCACCTTGCACGGGCAATCGAAAAAACCGCATTTCACGGAAGAGTGGACAATCTCATGAGCATGAACACAGCATTCCCGATTGACACGATGCACGTACGGGATATGCCTGAGCTGCGGAAGATCGTGGAAACCTGGGTCCGGAAGGACGGCCGGCCCATCGCGGAGGAAATCGAGCGGACCATGGCCGTCTTGGAGGCAGCGGCGGAAGGAAACGGGGACGTTTACCTCGTGGCGCGGGAACGGGACGGTAAGCCTGTCGGCGTCATGGGATGCGGCTCCCCCGATGACCGTTTCCTCCCCTTCCGGTCATCGCCGACGGCGCAGGCGGCTGGCCTGAAGACGGCGTTTCTATCTCCGGGCATCCGTGGAAAGGGTCTCGGGAAGCAGCTCCTGGAGGCCCTCTTCCAGGCGGCAGGCACAGCCGGATGGACGGAGATGCTCTGGTCGAGCAATCCCCGCTACCGGGAAACGGCGTGGAGCTTCTACACCGTGTTGGCCGGAGACCCCGTGGGAATCCTCGAGGACTTCTTCGAGGAAGGATCCCGGACACCGGTCTGGCGGAAGCCCCTGTAGCATGCGCTGTCCGCCCGCCCGCTCAGAACACGAAAAGTCCGGGCAGCACGTCTCCCGCCTTCCCCCGGATCGACTCCTGGTAGAGGAAAGACATCTCATTCGCTTCCGGGTTGATCTCGACGCAAACGGCCCCGCCATCCCGGGCGGCCTGGGGGAACCCCGCCGCGGGCCAGACGACGCCGGAGGTGCCGATGCTGACGAAGAGGTCGCAGGACCGGACCGCCTCCGCGGCCCGGCCCATGACATAGGGATCGAGCATGTCACCGAACCAGATGATATCGGGTCTGAGCCAACCGCCGCATTCCTCGCACCGGTATCGCCGGTAGTTCTCCCCGATGTCCTCCCGGATTCCGTGCTGCGGGCACCGCAGGCGCCAGAGGCTCCCGTGCAGCTCCAGGACCCGCCGGCTCCCCGCCCGCTGGTGCATGCCGTCGATGTTTTGCGTCACCACCGTCACCTGCGGGTGCTCCCGCTCCAGCCGGGCGACGACTTCATGCCCTGCGTGGGGAAGGCAGGCCAGGACGGATTTCCGCCGCAATTCATGAAAGCGGAGGACTTTCTCCGGATCGGCGTCGAAGGCGTCCTGGCAGGCGTACTCCTCCCATCGGTAGGAGCTCCAGACGCCCCCGGCCCCCCGGTAGGTGGGGACGCCGCTCTCCGCGGACATCCCCGCCCCCGTGAAAATTACGATCCGGCGATGATCCCCCGGACGGATCTGCGTCATGAAATCCTCCCCAGGATCCGTGTCAACCGGCCTTCTGGAAATCCTTCCGGAGATCCTCCCCGAGGGCCAGATGGCAGAGGTCGCTCACCATGTGCGTCCCCAGTCCCGCTTCCCGACAGGGCTTTTTCAGCGCGTCCAGGCACATGGGACACAGGAAGGCCATGGCCGAGGCCCCGTGGGCCTTTGCGTCCTCGATGTTCAGGGTCTGGTAGGCGGGGTACTTTTCCCCCCGCTGCATGAATCCCTTCATGGACTGCCCGCAGCAGAGCGCTTCCTCCCGGTCGTATTTCCGGGCCACTCTCTCCACACCGATCAGCGCGAAGATCTCGTCCAGAAACGCCTCCTTGCCGGGTGTGACCCGGGAGGCGCAGGGCCGCTGGTAGGCGATTTTCATGCCCAGCGGCCGGATCTCGGACCGGCGCGCCTTCAGAGAGCGGGCAAGGTACTCGAAGAGGTGGGTCGCCTTGAAGGGCAGGCTCAGGCCCAGCTGCGGAACCCAGTCGGCCATCAGGGCATAGCAGTCGTCGTGCGCAAAGATCACCTCGTCCACTCCCAGGGCGGCGTAACGGTCCAGGAGTGGCTTTATGCCGTCGACCAGGATCGTTTCGTTGCCGATATGAGGGAACAGGACATTGCAGAACCAGAAGCGGCCCTTGAGGACGTCAAGGCCGCTGAAGAGGGAACCCTTGAAGGCCCAGGGCACGACAGGCTCAATGGTGCAGACGGACAGGACGGGCGACTTCACGTTCGGCGGTTCGAAGCCGGCGGGAACGGCGAACTTGTCCCGGATCGCCGCGAGCAGATTCGGATCCACGTAATCTCCCATGGCCTCCATCCGCTGGAGAATCAGGTCGAAGGGACGGGCGTCCCGCGGGCAGAACTCGTTGCAGGCGAAGCAGGTGATGCATTTCCGGAGCCAGTCCACAGACTCTCCTTTCACCAGCTTCTCGAACTGCCGTCCTCCCTCCTCACGGTCGAAGTCGATGTAGGCGCAACGCCCGAGGCACTCTCCACAGAAGTCACATTTTGTCGGATCAAACATCTCGTCCCCCTTCTCACGCGCCCCATTCCCCGATGAAGAATGGGACCGCGCGTTGATCGTTATCCGGGGCAAACGCCCTCCTGGATGCGTTCGGGCTCGCAGTGATGCAGGCCCCCTGTCTGATCCGGGACACTACCCCATTCTTCCTTCATTCGTCAATTGCAACCCCTTCGATGTCTTGCCTCATCGCGGTTCAAAGAGGATAAAAACGCCCTGTTTTGTTGACGTTCCAGGCGGCGGGGGAAAGTGTTCACGGGACCCAATATGTTGATTGACAAATCAATCAATGTCTGGCAATTTCTGTTCTCGCGTTCGGTTTTTCCATCATCTTACCTTTTTCCAGTGTCCCGCCGAAGCCGTTCCTCCAGGGGTGGAGCCGTTCCCGGGACTTTCATCCAAAACGACTGCCCCGGGCGGGCAAAGACAGGGAAGGAGGAGCGCCATGAAGGCCAATCTGGCCCAGATCTTCAGGAACCAGGCAAGCAGATACGGAGACCGCTTCGCCGTCGAGAAGAGGAGAAACGGCCAATGGGAGGGATGGAGCTGGAAAGCGTATTTCGAGACGGCCCGTGCCGCAGGACTCGGCCTTCATTCCCTGGGAGTGCGCAAGGGAGACCGGGTTGCCATCCTGAGTGAAAACCGCCTCGAATGGGTGGCCGCGGACATGGGCAGCATCGGGATCGGGGCCTGCATGGTTCCCCTCTACACGACCGTCCCGGCCCCGGAAATCGCCTACATCATCGGCAATTCCGAGTCGCGGGTCTTCATCGCCGAGAACAGGAGCGTGGTAGACAAGGCGCTCCAGGAGGCCCCGGGACTTCCCACCCTGGAGAAGATCGTCGTCATCGATCCGGAGGGCTGCGACCTGACCCATCCCCTCCTCATGACCTTCAACAATCTCCTCGAACTGGGCCGAGATCTGCAGCGGCGCGAACCGAATCTCTTCGACCGGCTCAACGACGCCATCGAGGTCGAGGACCTGGCGACGATCGTGTACACGTCCGGAACGACGGGGCACCCCAAGGGGGCCATGATCAGCCACAGCAACATCCTGGCGATCTTTGACGCCCTGGACACCTGCGTGCCCGCCTACGACACGGACGAAACGGTTCCGTTCCTCCCCCTGTCCCATGTCTTCGAGCGGATCGCCGGCCATTTCTACGGGATGAAGGTGGGCATCACGACCCACTATGCCCAGAGTTTCGACACCATCATCGAAGACATCGCCGCAAAGCGACCCACCATCGTCCTGGCGGTCCCCCGGGTCTGCGAAAAGATCTATGCCCGGATCCTCGCCCAGGTCAAGGAGCAGCCCCCCCTGATGCAGCATGTTTTCCAGTGGGCCACGAGAGTCGGCGGGCAGGTCAGCCTCCTGAAGGAGCGTGGCAAGCCCATCCCCCTTGCCCTGGATCTCCAGTACCGTCTTGCCTATCGGCTCGTTTACCGGAAGCTGAACGAGCGGCTGGGTGGCCGGGTCCGCTGGATGACCGCCGCCGGCGCGCCCCTGTCCCGGGAGATCGCCGATTTCTTCAATTCCGCCGGCATCTTCGTCATCGAGGGATACGGCATGACGGAGAGCACAGCCCCCATCAGCCTGAACGTCATCGGCAACTATCGCCACGGCACAACAGGCCGCCCCCTGCCCTGCAACCAGGTCAAGATCGCCCCGGACGGCGAGATCCTGGCAAAAGGCGGCAACATCATCAGGGGCTACTGGCGGATGCCGGTCCAGACGAAGGAGGCCTTCACCGAAGACGGCTGGCTCATGACCGGAGACATCGGCAGGCTTGACGAGGACGGGTTCCTGATCATCACGGACCGGAAGAAGGACCTGATCATTACCGCCGGCGGCAAGAACATCGCTCCGCAGAACATCGAGGGACTCTTCATGAAGGACCCCCTCTTCGAGCACGTCGTAAGCATCGGTGACCGCCGTAAGTACCTCACCGCCCTTGTCACGCTCAACCTGGACGAGGCGGCCCGCCTGGCCAGAGAAGAAAACCTGGCGTTTGCGAAGCCGGAGGATCTGTACGACAACCCCGCGTTCGTCGCGATCGTCGACCGCCATGTCCAGGCCGTGAACCAGCACCTGGCGCGGGTCGAGACGATCAAGTATTATCGCATCATCAGCACCCCCTTCTCGGAGCAGACGGGTGAGCTGACGCCGTCGCTGAAGATCAAGCGGAAAGTGATCCAGGAGAAGTACCGGGACGTCATCGAGTCCATGTATCCCGCCGGAGGCGAGTGAAGAACGGTTCCGGGCACGAGGAGGAGCATCCATGAAAATTCTGAAGGGGAAAACGGCCGTCGTGACGGGTGCCGGCATGGGCATGGGCCGGGATCTGTCGAAGAGGCTCATCCAGGCGGGATGCTCCGTGGCCCTGGTGGATGTCAGGCCCGAGAGTCTGCAGGACGCCGAGCAGGAGCTCCGCAGCCTCGGGCCCTGCCGGGGCTTCGTCTGCGACATCTCCGACCGGGCGGCCGTCTATGATCTGGCCGCCAGGATCGAAGCGGACATGGAGCCCCCGGCGATCCTGGTGAACAATGCCGGGATCGTCACGGCCGCGCCGCTCCTGGACCTTGACGACGACACCATCGAGCGGATGATCCGGGTCAATCTGACAGCACTGTTCTGGACCTGCAAGGCCTTCCTGCCGGCCATGCTTCGCCGGGGCGAGGGGCACATCGTCAACGTCGCCTCCGCCGGCGGCATTCTGGCCCTCCCGAACCTCTCGGCCTATTGCGCCAGCAAGTTCGGCGTCGTCGGCTTCACCGACAGCCTGCGGCAGGAAATGCGGAAGCTGCGGGCCGATGTCGGCGTCACGGTGGTCTGCCCGAATACCGTCAACACGGGAATGTTCGAGGGATCGAAGATGGTGGCGGGGACACAGATGCTCAAGCCCGAAGACGTGACGGCCCGCGTGGTGGAGGCGATCCGGCGGAACAGGGCCATGGTGGCCGTCCCGTCGGTGCCGGTCAAGTTTGTGACTCCGCTCCTGAAGGTGCTCCTGCCGATCAAGGCCATGGACCGGCTCAATGCGGCCCTGGGGATGGCCGACGCCAACGACACCTGGACGGGGCGCACCCGGCGCTGATCGGCGGCACGGCTCCGCGCAGGAACCACCGGACGCTCAGCGGACCCGTTTGGGAATCAGGAAATACAGCTCCCCCTTCTCCTTGAGGCTCCCCGCCTTCCGCTCCGCTTCGTCGCCGGCGCCGCAGAAGAGGTCCAGCCGCCCGGGCCCCTTGATGGCCGCCCCGGCATCCTGGGCGAGGACGAACCGCGAGAACGGCATCCAGCGGACGGTCCCCGTTTCGTCGGACACCGGCTTGCGGGCCCGGATGAACGCCGCTGCTCCCGGCGGGAAGAGCGCCCCGTCCACTGCGATGGACCGGCCCGCCGTGACGGGCACACCGAGGGATCCCACCGGCTCTCCCTCCAGGATCCGGAAAAAGATGTACCGCTCGTTCCAGTTGAGGATCTCCTGTCGCTCCTCCGGATGGCCGTTCAGGTACTCACGGACGCTCCAGTAGGAGAGGCCTCCCGGGGGCTTGATTCCCCGCTCCGTCATGTAGGGCGCAATGCTTCGGAAGGGGCGGCCGTTGGAGCCGGCGTATCCGACCGTCAGAATCGCACCGTCGGGGAGACGGATCCGGCCGGACCCCTGGATGTGGAGAAAGAACAGCTCCGTCGGGTCGTCGACCCAGGCGATCTCGAGCCCCCGGCCCCTGAGCGCTCCGTCGGCGTCGATCTCCTTCCGGCTCCAGAGGGGGCCGGTTCTCCGGTTCCCGTTCGTTGACGCGGCTCCCTGCCCCGTCCTGGCCTCCGGCGGCACCGCGTAAAGGGGGTGGCGGAAGCGCTCCGTCGGGAGGAGGGACCCCTCCATCTGGGGAACGTAGTAGCCCGTGAAGAGCACGGTCCCCCGGGTGTCCTGGCCGACGGCCCGGTAGAGGTCGAACATCGCGGCGATGCGTCTTCTCTTCTCCTCCGGCGCCGCACTCCCCTCCAGAATCGAAAGCAGTTCCCGCAAGGCCTCCCCCATCTCCGCGGGGGATCGGCTCTCCGCGCCGATCCGGACGGGGCCGACTCCGGGGCGCTCGTAGTATTCCAGGCTTCTCTCGACGGCAAGCTTCAGGGAGGACACGTCCAGGTCATCATCCAGAATGGGAAGGGTGTCCCAGGAAACGGGCGCCAGGGATGCGGAACCGCCGCCGGCCGCGGGCGGGACTCCCGGCAGGGGGGACAGCGCCTGCGCCTCCATCCGGGCGCCGCAGGCGGCGAGTGCCGCCGGCAGGAGAAGGGCCAGGAGGATAAGCCGGATGTACCGGAAGCAATCAGAGTTCAATGATCATCGCCACTTCATCGCAGTAGTCCGGGTATTTCGGACAATGAAAGCAGTCCGACCAGATTTTCTCGGAGAGGCTCTGGCGGTCCACCTCCCGGAAACCGAGAGTCCGGAAGAACTCCGGCCTGTAAGTCAGGGTGAAGACGCGGAAGAGCTCCAGCGTGATGGCCTCGGAGATGCAGGCCTCCACCAGCATCCGCCCGATGCCGCGCTTGCGGACCGAATCCTCCACATACAGGGAACGGATCTCCGCCAGATTCTCCCAGATGATATTCATGGCGCAGATGCCCACCAGGGTTTCCCCGTCGTCTTCGAGACAGACAAAGAAATCCCGGATGTTCCCGTAGATGTCCATGAGCGACCGGGGCAGCATTTCCCCCAGCCCGGACGAGACGTTGATCATGCGGTGAATCGTCCGGACATCGCTGATGCGGGCCTTTCTCAACATGTCCGCCCTCCCGCCCCGGCCCGGTGAACGGGGCCGCTGCTTCGCCTTCCTTACGGTTCCACCCTAGCCCTTGAGCACCTGCTTTCGCCGCAGTCTCAGGCTTTCCTTCCGCCGTTTCCGGCGTCGGTCCAGCTCTTTTTTACGCTCGCTCTTCTTGTGCCTTCCCATGACCCCCCCTCGAAAAAGCCGTTCCGGCCGGCCGGAACGGGAAATTTGTGTGCCCTTCTACCATGCGAAACCGCTCCTTGTAAACCTCCAGCCACGTCATACCATCAAGTTTTCCCCACGGCGCGGCCCATCATTTCGCGGGCATGGGCACGGGTCTTCTCGGTGATCCGCACGCCGCCCAGCATCCTGGCCACCTCCTCCAGGCGCTCCGCCTCGGAGAGGACTTCCACGCGGGATGTCGTCCGCTCCTCCGCGAGGGCCTTGGACACCCGGAAATGGCGCTGGGCGAAGCAGGCAATCTGGGGAAGATGGGTGATGCAGACGACCTGGTGACGCCCGGAGACATCCCGGATCCGCTCCCCCACCACTTCCGCCGTCGCCCCGCCGATGCCGCTGTCCACCTCGTCGAAGACAATCGTCCCCACGGACCCGCCGCGGACCAGGACTTTTTTCATCGCCAGGATGATGCGGGAGAGCTCGCCGCCGGAGGCGATCCGGTGCAGCGGCTTCGGTTCCTCCCCGATATTGGTGGACAGGAGGAACTCCACGTCGTCCCGGCCGCGCCGGCTGATCGACGGCGACTCCGGGCTTCCGGACGGGCGGACGGGGATCTCGAACCGCGCGGGATCCATCCGGAGGGAGCGGATCTCTTCCTCCAGATCCTTCCGGAGTTCCAGGGCCGCCTGCCGACGCCGCTCCGACAGCACCCGCGCCCGCGCCTCCAGCGCCTCACGCAGGCGGGCTTCTTCCCGGCCGAGCTGCTCCGCGTCCTCCTCGACCCGGGAGATGCGCTCCAGTTCCTGCTCCATCTCCTCCGCCCGGCCCAGGATCGCGGCTTCGTCTCCGTCATACTTGCGCTTGAGCCTTCTGAGCAGCTCCAGGCGATCCTCGACGGCTTCAAGACGCCCCGGGTCGACGGACAGCCCGTCGCGGTATACCCGGAGGGTCCCCGCCGCCTCTTCAAGTCCGTAATAGAGCCCCTCCAGATCAGACTCGGAGAGGCCGAAGGTCCCGTCGATCCGCCGGATCTCCCGGATGTCCGCCATGATCCCGCGGAGGGAGTCGAGGACGGAGCCGTCCCGGCCGTGGAGGCTCTCATGCGCTCGCCCTGCCAGCTCCTGCAGTTTCCGGATGTTCCCGAGCACCTGCCGCTCGTTCCGGAGGGCGGCCTCCTCCCCCGGCACCGGCGCCGCCTCCCGGATCTCCCGGATCGAAAAGCGGAGCCATTCCTCCCGCTCCAGCCGCTGCCTGCGAACCCCCTCGATCTCCCGTAATCGCGCAAGGACGGCCTGGTGTTCGTCGTAGAGGAGCCCGAAGGCCTCCCGTTCCTCCCCGAGGCAGGCGTACGCATCCAGAATATCCAGGTGGCGCTCCGGATTCAGAAGGACCTGGTGCTCGTGCTGGCTGCAGATGTCCACCAGGCACTCCCCCAGTACCGCCAGCATGGACAGGCTCACCGGGTGCCCGTTGACGTGGATGCGGTTCTTCCCGCCGCGGGAGACGATGCGCCGGATCACCAGCTCTTGAGCCGGCTCCATCCCCATCCCGGCCATCCTCTTTGCCAGCTCCGCGTTTTCAGTGACCTGGAAGACCGCCTCCACGACGGCCTCCTCCGCGGAGGTCCGGATCATCTCGGAAGAGGCCCGGTCTCCCAGTATCAGGCTCAGGGCCCCGACGATGATGGACTTCCCGGCCCCGGTCTCGCCGGACAGGACGTTCAGGCCCGGGTGAAAGGAGATCTCCAGTGTGTCGATGATGGCGAAGTTCTGGATGCAGAGCTCGACAAGCATGGTCCCGATAGGGGCTCTCCCGGTCAGGGAATGGGTTTCTCGCCCGGCCCCACACCCCATCCCAGCTTGGTCCGGAGGATTTCCAGGTAATCCCTGTGGGGGGAGGCGATGAGGGTCGTCACGAAAGGCGATTTCTGGACCGTGACGGAGTCTCCGGCCCGAAGTGTGAAGGTGGTCTGCCCGTCGAGACTGACGGTGGCCCCGGCCTCTTTCGACCACAGGGTGACTTTCATCACGGCCGAGTCGGGGAGGATGATGGGGCGGTTGGACAGGGCATGGGGACAGATCGGGTTGAGAATGATCGAGTCCTGCTCGGGAAAGACGATGGGGCCGCCCGCCGAGAGGGAATAGGCCGTGGAGCCCGTCGGAGTGGCGATGATGAGGCCGTCGGCCTTGAAGGTCGTGAGAAAGCGGTCGTTCACCGCCGTCTCCAGCTCGACGATGCGGGACAGGTCGGC
>CAYNEJ010000019.1:5437-8976 GCA_964396205.1 uncultured Syntrophaceae bacterium | reverse complement strand
GTCGAACTCGATCATCCGGCCAAGGTCACCCTTGTTGATCACCACGTCGTTGAGGATGTGGCTTTCCCGCACGGGATCCCGGCCCTGGCGGCGGATGAGGACGTCGAGCATCATCCGCTTCTCCGTGGAGAAATCGCCCCGGAGAATCCGCTCCAGGGCCTCGGTCATCTCGTTTAGATTCACTTCCGTCAGGTATCCGAGTCCGCCCGTGTTGATCCCGACGATGGGAATGTCGAACTCCGCCACGGAGCGGGCCGTCCGGAGCATGGTCCCGTCGCCGCCGAACACGACCAGCAGGTCCGCCCGGGCGGCCAGTTCCTTGCGTGAGCAGCCGGAGCCGCTCATTTTTTCGGCGATTCCCTCGTCCAGGAACACCTCGAGCCCCCGCTCCCGCAGCCAGTCGCGCAGACTGGTGACGTACTCCGGGGAGCGTTCCTTGTCGGTGTTGGCGATGATGCCGATTTTCCGGATGGCCATGGGGTTCTGAACTCCGATCCTATCGGAAAGATTGGATGAATGGCTATCATAAAAGCGATGGGTTGTCTATGGACAATTCACCGGCGGCAGGCTCCTTGACAGGCCACGGCGGGTGCGCTACAGAGGCACCCGGCCGGGCCATCCGGCCCCCCGGGACAACCCGCGGCACTCCCGCCGACCCGTCCCGAACATTCCACTCCGGAGGTACCCATGCCCATCCAGAAAGGTCCCCTGACTTTTTCCCTGTTCCGGCCAACCCGCGAGGCTCCGGCTCCCCCGGACCCGGAGGTCCTGACGGACCGGCTGCGGTCCTTCTCCTTCCGGGAAGCCGTCTCCCGCTCGGAGGAAAAGACGATCGGCTGGACCGGCCTGGAGGACATCCTGGATCGGGATTTCAGCCGTTATCCCCCCGTTCGGGGTCACCTGGCCCTCTTCTGCCTCCGGATCGACCGGAAACAGGTCTCCCCCGCCCTGCTCCGCTTCCGGACCCTGGAGGCCCAAAGGCGTGTCAAGGAAGAAAACAAGCAGGAGCGCCTCAGCCGCCATCAGCAGGGGCTGCTCCGGGAGACCGTCCGGGAGGAGCTCCTGGCCGGCGCCCCGGCCGTTCCCGCGCTCTACGAGGCCTGCTGGTTCCTCCCTCAGGGACGGGTCCTCTTCTGCACCCACACGGATACGATCTGCGATGATTTCACGCTGCTCTTCCGCGACACCTTCTCCACGGTTCTCGAGCCTTTCAGCCCCTGGGACGAGGCCGCGGCGGCCTTGGGCCCCGAGGGACCGGCCCCCTTCACCCTGGGCCGGGAATTCCTGACCTGGCTCTGGTACAAGAGCGAGGAGCGGGCCGGCACCATCGCCCTGGACCACAGGGAGGAAGTGGAACTGGCGTTCATCCGGCGCGTCGTTCTCGAGGGTGGAGAGGGAGACTACGCGGAAACGGTGGTCTGTCACGGCCTGAACGCGGAGTTGAAGGAGGGCCGGGAAGCCCTCCGGCGAGGCAAGAAAATCCGTGAGGCCCGCCTGTCCCTCCGGCAGGACGCGGACACCTGGGAGTTCACCTTCAAGGCCGATCGGTTCCGCTTCCAGTCCATGAAGCTCCCCGCCGACGCGGAGGAGGAGACGGGGATGAAGGATGAGGCGGGGCGGCTCCTGGAGCGGATCCACCTGGCGGAGCGGGCCGTGTCCGTCATGGAGCGTCTCTTCGCCCTCTTCTTCGCCGTCCGCCGGACCCCCGCCTGGACGGCCGAGGAGATCCCCCGGATGATGCGCTGGCTGGAGCAGAAATAACCCCCTCTCCCCGCGCCTTCGCCGGAGAGCGATCGTCGTGTCCGGCTTCCCGGGGAAGCGCGAAAAGGCGGGAAGGGTGGCGTCCCGCCAGTTTCGGCAGTCAGGGCGGTGGCTTCTCGGATTTCCAGATCCTGATCGCCGGATCCCGAGCGGTTTTGATTCCCTCACGAGGCATATCGACGGAATTGTGTGTGCGATTCCCCATAACGGTCGGATCAACCTCCTTCCCCGGCCGGCGAGACCGGCTCAGAGCACCCCCGCCATCAGAACCAGGCCCGTGAACATCGTCACGAAGGCCAGGGCGGCGTAGTCCGTCCCGGCCAGCCGAAGCTCCCGGAGGCCCGTCCGGGGTCCCCGGGCGTAGCCCCGGGCCTCCATGGCCTCGGCAAGATCGTCGGCCCTCCGCACGGTCCCCAGGAGAAGTGGCACCGCAAGGGACGATGCGGCCTTGACCCTGCGGCCGATCCCATCCCGACGCCAGTCGGCGCCCCGGGCAAGGCGAGCCGTCTTCAGCTTCTCCATCTCTTCCAGGAATGTCGGCAGGAAACGCAGGGCCAGGGAGACCATCACCGCCAGGTCCTGGGTGGGGACGCGGAAGACATTCAGGGGACTCAGGATTTTCTCCAGGGCGGCGACCAGGTCAGACGGCCCGGTCGTCATGGTCAGAAGGACGCCCAGGGAAACCAGGGCCATGAACTGCCAGACCACGAATCCCCCCTGCCGCAGCCCCTCCCGGGTGACCCGGAACGGACCCGCGGAGAGAAACGCCAGGGCCTCGCCGTCGGTGAAGAACAGATGGATGAGGAACAGCAGCACTGCGAAAACGAAGAGGGGCCGCAGGGCCTCCAGCACAAGGCGCGGCCGCAGCCCGGACAGGCCCGTCAGACCCAAAAGGAAAAGCGTGATCAGGACCGCCGCCGTCCCGGAGGTCTGAAATGAAAGGATGCCGAGGACGACGACGGAGAGGATCTTGACCCGCGGGTCGAGACGGTGGAGCGGCGAATCACCGGGAATGAAGAGGCCGAACCGGAATCGTTTCACGACGAGGATTCTCCGGGACGCCGGGTGAGGCAGGCGTCGATCTCCCGGCAGGCATCGCGGACGGTCAGGACATTCGGGTTCACGCCCCAACCCAAGCCTTTCAGCTCCGCCATCAGGGCGGCAACGGGAGGGGCCTCCAGCCCCGGAAAGCGCCCCGAGGCCAGGGCGGCGCAGGCCGCCTCCGGCCGGTCGTCCAGGACGATCGATCCCCTCTCCATGACCAGAAGCCGGTCGGCGTCCACGACGTTGCCGATGCTGTGGGTCACGTGGAGGATGCCCATGCCCTGCCGGTGCAGCCCGGCGATGAGGTCGAGGACCCGACGCCGCGAGACGGGGTCGAGGTAGGCCGTCGGCTCGTCGAGGGCGATGAAGCGGGGCTTCATGGCCAGGACCCCGGCGATGGAAACAAGTCGCTTCTCTCCGCCGGAAAGGGTGTGGGGCGCCCGCGACTCATACCCTTCCAGCTCTACCCGGGCCAGCGCCTCCTGCACGCACTCCCGGACCTCCCGGGGCGGCAGGGCCAAATTTCCCGGTCCGAAGGCCACGTCCTCCTCCACGGTCATGCCCACGATCTGGTGGTCCGGGTTCTGGAACACCATCCCCACGACCCGGCGGATCCTGCGCTGCGAGGAAGGGTCCCGGGTGTCGAGACCGTCCACGGTCACCGTCCCTGCGGTCGGTATGAGGAGGGCATTGAGATGCTTCAGGAGCGTGCTCTTTCCCACGCCCGACTTGCC
>CAYNEJ010000019.1:0-5427 GCA_964396205.1 uncultured Syntrophaceae bacterium | reverse complement strand
GGAGCCGTTGTGCCCGGCCAGGGCGACGTATTCCCCCTCACGGAGGCGGAGGTCCACTTCCCGGAGGACGTCCGGACCGTCATCTCCATAGCGAAACGAAACCTTGTCGAGAGCGATCATTGCCTTCCCGCACCCTTCACAGCTTCAAGCGGTCCCGGACCTTGATGCAGATCAGGGCCGCCACGACCATCTTCACGGCGTCTCCCGGCAGGGGCGGCAGGACGCCGACAATCAGGGCCTTGCGCAGGCCGAGCTTCGCCACGTACATCAGCTGAATCACGCCGCACGCATAGATCACCACCAGGCTCGTGAACATGCAGACGAGAAGAACGAAGAATCCCGGCTTGAGCCGGGGGTCAGCCAGGCGTCCCAGAACGTATGCGCCAAGCACAAATCCGATCAGATATCCTCCCGTCGGCCCGAGGAGAACCCCCGCCCCGGCCTTGCCCCCGGCAAAAACGGGGAGGCCGATGACGCCGAGCAGGATGTAGACCACCTGGCTCATGGCCCCCAGGTATCCCCCCAGGAGGGATCCCGACAGGAAGACGAACAGGGTCTGCATCGTCACCGGTACCGGGGGCATGGGAATCATGATGTAGGCCCCCAGGGCCGTCAGGGCGCCGAACATGGCCGCATAGACCATGCCTCGGAGCGGTGTCTCGCGTTTCGCCATCGCAGCCTTATCCTTTCCCTTTCCCGGGCAGGAGGGTCACGTCGCCGGAAAAGATCCGGTGGTCGCAGCCTCCGTCGTCCCGGAGCAGCAGAAATCCGTTTTCATCGACATCGGTCACCACGCCCGCGAGGTCCCGGCCGGGGACGTGGACGACGACGGGCCGCCCGATCATCCTGCTCATGGATTTCCAGCGCAGGAGGAGGGGGGCGAACCCCTCGGCCTCGTAGAGATCGAGGCAGGACTCAAACGATTCGAGGCAGCGGCGCAGCAGCCGCACGCGGGAACACTCCTTTCCCGTCTCAATGAGGACACTCGTCGCCAGAGTGCGAATCTCCCGGGGGAATGTACCAGCCGGGACGTTGACGTTGATCCCCACGCCGATCACCAGGTAGTCGACGGCACCCATGTCCGTCGCCAGCTCCATGAGGATGCCGGCGATCTTCCGCCCTCCCGCCAGGATGTCGTTGGGCCACTTGATGGTCACCGGCAGGTCCGTTTCCGAACGGAGGGCATCGGCTACGGCCACCGCCGCCAGCAGGGCCATGCGGGGCGCCTCGCCGGGCGGGATGGACGGGCGCAGGACCAGGGACGCATAGATTCCCAGGAAAGGTGGCGAGAACCAGGTCCGCTCCCTCCTGCCTCGTCCACCGGTCTGTCCCTCCGCCACCACCAGGGTTCCCTCGGGAGCCCCGCCGGCGGCCAGTTCCCGGGCCCTGGAATTCGTGGAGCCGGTTTCCCGGTAATGCCGGGCCTCCGTCCGTCCCAGGATCCGCGTCTGAAGCCCGTCCCGCACCTCCTCGATCCGGAGCAGATCGGGAACGCCGACCAGACGGTACCCCTTGCGGGTGGACGACTCGATCCCGTATCCGTCCGCTCTCAGGGATCCGACCTGTTTCCAGACGGCGGAACGGGTCATGCCCATCCGCTCGCTCAGGAACTGGCCGGAAACCCAGCCCCCCCGGCCCTCCTTCAGGAGGTGCAGCAGGAGCTCCCTTCCCGTTGCGGATGCAGGATCGGCCACCGTCAAGCGATCCGCTCCTTTCGGGTTTTCCGGACCCGCGGGGGGGATGCGGTTCCGCAGGAGCCGGAGGAGCACGTCCCGTGCTGTGTTCCGCAGCGGCACAGGTCCTGCTCCCGGGTCGGCCGCAGGCCCAGATCCGCGATCATCTCGTGGTCCAGGGAGCTCGCCCGCCCGCCCGTCGTCAGGTAATTCCCGGTCATCAGGGAGTTGCAGCCCGCCACGAGACCCAAAGGAAGCAACTGGCGCAGGTTCTTTTCCTTCCCCCCGCAGAGCTTCAAGTCACGGTCCGGCAGGAGAAACCGGAAGACGGAAATGGTAACCAGGATCTCCAGGGGCGGAAGCGGTCGGCTGTCGCCGAGGGGCGTTCCCTTGACGGGATGGAGAATGTTGACGGGCACCGAGTCCACGTCCAGTTCCCGCAGGGTGAGAGCCAGCTCGACCCGGTGGGTGACGCCCTCCCCCAGACCGATCAGCCCGCCCGAGCAGACGGACAGTCCGGCCTGTTTCGCCGTCCGGATCGTTTCCACGTCCTCTTCATAATCGTGGGTCGAGCAGATCTTCGGGAAGAAGCTGCGGGACGTCTCCAGGTTGTGATGGTAGCGGTGGAGGCCCGCTTCCTTCAGGCCCCGGGCCTGCCCGTCGTCAAGCAGCCCCAGGGAGGCACAGGACAGCATGCCCAGCCCGTTGATCCCGCCGACGGACTTCCGGATCTCCGCCCATTCCCGGGCCGACCGGATTCTCTTGCCGCTCGTTACAATGCTGAACATCTCGGCTCCGGCCCGGCGGGCCTCTTCCGCCTCGGCGATGATCCGCGACGGTTTCTTCAGCGGATAAGACTCCGCCCCGGTTTCATAGCGGGAGGACTGGGCGCAGAAGGCGCAGTCCTCGGGGCAACGGCCGGACTTCGCATTCGTGATGCCGCAGAGGATGACGGAATCGCCCTTGAAGTGCCGGCGGATTTCCCCGGCCGCCGCCATGAGACGGAACGGGCGCCCCATGCCCTCCTCGAAGAGGGTAAGACCTTCCTCGGCCCCGAGATCCCCTTTCCTGATCGCTCGTTTCTGCAGCCTGTCGATGACGTCCACGGGAGGTTCCTTCCAATCCGGAGTGTGAACGCTACATAGGAAAATCCGCCCCGATTGTCAACCGGTTCGTTCCGTCCGGTTGATAATTACGCCCGACCACTCTTCCTCCCGACCCGGAATCCGTTTCGAACCGGCATCCCGCGCCCCCGGTCGGTCCTGCGACAGGATTCTCGATCCCATTGAAAAACGGCTGGAAAGATGATAAGGCACGGAAGCCTTGCGAGGCTCCGAAGACGACACCGAAATCCATCAGGAGGAAGATATGGCGGACGACAGAGAAAAGGTAAAGGTACTGCTCCCCCCGGAAGGGGACTCCGAAGACGTGTTCTTCAAGGATAACGACAGGAAGCTGATCATGGCCCTGCGGGAAAAGGCGGCGAAGGAGGCCGACGCCAAGTACCGGGAGGACCACAAGGGCCACTGCTTCCGCTGCGGGACGAAGAGCCTGGCGGAGATCAAGCGCGGAGGCGTGACCATCGACGTCTGCATCAACAAGGGGTGCGGCGCCGTGCACCTGGATCCGGGCGAGCTGGAGGCCTGCGAGACGGAACTGAAGAAGCAGGACGGCGGCTTCTCCAAGATCACCGGCGCCCTGTCCTCTCTTTTCAAATAGCGGATCGGACCGCTCAGGGTTCGCGACGGCCTCTCACCGCCTCCCCCGGCGGAGCGGACCCCGGATCGAAAGCCGACGGGGCCTCACTGCCGCAGTACCGGGTTGAGGCTCTCCATAAAAAAAGCCGGAGGAGAAAGGATGCATTTCCTTTCCCCCCGGCCTTTTTTTATGCATGGACTGTACCCGGCCCGCTAGTTCTTCGCAGCCCGGTATCCCTTTGCCAGTCCTGTGTTCACGTGGATCACCCCCTTGTTGAGGTCCTTCAGGGGGTAATCGTCGGTCACCTCCGGCAGCGCGTCCGCCTGCGCCTGGGTCTTGACGACGGAACCGGCGGGAACCACGCGCCGGTCCGCAACGGTCACTCCCATCAGGATGCAGCCCGGCTCGATGACGCAGCCCCGGCCGACCTTCGCCCGGAACACCAGGGTCTTCATCCCCACGAACGTGTCGTCCAGGACCGCGGCAGGCCCGTGGATCTGCACCTGGTGAGCCAGGGACACCCTGTTCCCGACGTAGACGGCGAATTTTTTCCCATCCACCTCGACCAGGTTCTTTTCGACAGGCTGCCCGTTCATTTCCGTCTCGAGGGCGTGAATGACCACGCCGTCCTGGACGTTGGCCTGGTCACCCACGAAGAGAGGCTGCCCCTCGTCGCCCCGGACGGCCGCAAAGGGAGAGACCATCACATTCTTTCCCAGGGTTACGTTCCCGATGACGGCGGCCAGGGGATGCACATACGCCGTCGGATCGATGACCGGCTCGGAAACTTTGCCGCTGAAATCCGTGATTACGTTCTTCTCGATCATACCGTTCCTTCCTCCCGTTCATGATTGTCAGGCTGTTCCGATACGGCCGCTACGCCGCGCTTCCCGGCCGCTTTTTCCTCTCCCTCTCCGTCAGTTTGCGCCAGATCCGGTCGACCTGGGCTTCCGTTTCCCCGAAGGTCCCCTCATTGTTGATGATGAAATCGGACAGGGGAACCTTCTCGTCGATGGGCATCTGGGAGGCCAGCCGCAGGGCCGCTTCCTCGCGGGTGTAGCCGTTCCGCTTCATGATGCGCCGGATCTGCCCCTCCGGGCTCAGGTACACCAGGATCACAAGGTCCAGCTTCGTCTGCATCCCCACCTCGAACAGGAGGGGCACGTCGGCGATGACAACGGCGTCCGGCCTTTCCCGGCAGATTGCATCCATGCGGCCCCTCCACTCCTCGAAGACGGCGGGGTGAACGATCTCGTTGAGGCGGTGCCGTTTCTCCGTGTCGTTGAAGACGATGGCGCCCAGTTTCTCGCGGTCGAGGGTCCTGTCCGGCCGGAGAACCTCCGGACCGTATTCGGCGACAATGGTTTCCCAGGCGGTGCCGCCCGGTTCCTGTACCTCGTGGGCAACGCGGTCGAAATCGACGATGAAGGCCCCTCTCCGGAGGAGCATCCGGGCCACCGTCGATTTTCCGCAGCCGATCCCGCCTGTCAGGCCGACATTCAGCATGTTTCCACTTGCCTTTTCCCGCTTCGGATACCGCCTCAGCGGTTCCTCTCGTAGATGAGCCGGAGCCCCTGAAGGGTCAGCATGTCATCCACCTCGTCGATGGACTTCGCCTCCGTGGACACGACCTTGGCCAGCCCCCCCGTGGCGACGACGTAGGGATCGGACTTCACCTCCGCCTTCATGCGGTTCACGATGCCGTCCACGAGGCCCGCGTAGCCGTACACGATCCCCGCCTGCATGCTGCTGACCGTGTCTTTCGCGACGACGGACCGGGGCTTGCTCAACTCGACCCGGGGCAACTTGGCGGCCCGCTCGAAGAGAGCCTCGCTCGATATCATGAGGCCCGGCGAGATGCACCCGCCCATGTACTCGCCCTTTTTCGAGACGTAGTCGAAGGTCGTCGCCGTGCCGAAGTCGACGATGATCAGGTCGCGGCGGTACTTCTCGAAGGCGGCCACGGCATTGACGATCCGGTCGGCCCCGACTTCCTTGGGATTGTCGTAGTAGATAGGCATCCCCGTCTTGATGCCGGGCCCGACGATGAGGGGCC
>CAYNEJ010000018.1:7150-32701 GCA_964396205.1 uncultured Syntrophaceae bacterium | reverse complement strand
ACCTGGCCATGCGGGCCGCGGAGGCCGCGAAGAACACCTCGGGGCTGATCGAGGGGACCGTCCGGAAGATCCGGGAGGGGTCCGAGCTGGTCGGGAAGACGAGCGAGGCCTTCAGCGAGGTCGCCGTCAGTTCCGCCAAGGTCGGGGAGCTGGTCGGGGAGATCGCCGCCGCCTCCAGCGAGCAGGCCCAGGGCATCGACCAGATCAACAAGGCCGTCACGGAGATGGACAAGGTCACCCAGCAGACGGCGGCGAACGCCGAGGAGTCCGCTTCCGCCTCCGAAGAGATGAATGCCCAGGCGATGTCCATGAGGGATGTCGTTCAGGAACTGATGCTCGTAATCGGCGGGGACGGACGGCATCCTGTCGCTGCGGTGCGAATCGCCGGCCCGGCGGGCAGAACGGGGGTTCCCCTTCTTGAGCGGCGCAGCGGAGCGGGGCAGGCACCGGGAAACGGCAAGGGAACGAGGAGCCTGGCCCTGAAGCCAAGCCAGGTCATTCCCCTGGAAGAGGATGCGGAGTTCAAGGATTTTTAAGAAACGCGGACGAACTCCCGGGAGCCCGCATGGACTCCCGGGAGTCTTGAAACACCGGCCGCACAGAACATTGCACCATCCGACATTCCCGGGATGCCGGCATTCGCCGGCACAGACGGAAAACGCGGCGGCGTTCCGGAGAAAAGGCGGGCTCAATGTCTTATGAAGATTTGTCCTTGGGCCCGTAATGCTGGTAATGGCGAGCGATTTTCGGACTGTCCAGATCTTCCTGGGAAAGCTTCGTCAGCATTTCCAGGGCCTGCATGTCCAGCTTGAGGCGCTTGATTTTCTCATCCAGAAAGGGCAGTTTCTTCTTGTATATCTTCCGCTGCTCCACCGCCAGAAAGGGCTTTTCCCGCAGTTCCCGCAGGATGTGGTCCCGGGCCTTCGTCATCTCGGCAAGCGCCTTTTTCATGTACTCAATCCTCTCCGCATCACTCATCGGTGCGGAGCGCTTCTCCGGCTGGGTCTCCGGAACCCCTTCCACAGGGGGCGCCTCCCGCGGCGCTTCAACGGACGCCGGCGGCCGTCCCGCCGGGCCCGCCTCACGGTCGGAAGCCGCCGGCCGTTCGACCCGCGTCCGGACATTCGTGACCCGGAAGCTTTCCTGCTTCTTCTCCCCCTCCTCGGAGCGGCGGATGCAGACGTCCAGAACAAAGTTTCCCTGCTCCGTGGAAAAGGGAATCACGATGCTGGGGCTCTTCAGGATATGGTTCAACTGGTGGTTCCGCCCGTGAATGACCGAGGGGATGGCGGCATACACCGACAGCCCGTCCTTTTCAATGGCGCGCCGGGCGGCACCGGAGATCATGTTTGTGAGCTCGCCCACGGCGTCAAGCACGTCGTCGCTCACCTCCGAAATCGTCTCACCCAGCATCATACTCGAAATGCGGCAGATGCAGGGCTCGGTGAAGCTGATCGCCATGGACCCCAGGGCGTCGCCGGTGATGCCGATGATCCCGGAGACGTCTCCATAGGCCGTGTCGTCTTTTTTGAGAAACGGCTTTCCCACCACGGCGTTCGTGGCCGCCATGGTCGAGAGAACCTCGCGGGTCGCATTCAGAAAGGGATTGATGAATCGAACATCCATAGTCTTGCCTCTGGTTCTTGCGATCCGTTCACGAATCGAGAATCTGACGGATTTTCAGGGACAGCTCCCCAGGCTGAAAGGGCTTCTGGATGAATCCGTTGCAGCCCTTGTCCATGATCTCCTGGGCCTGATCGCTGAGGCTGAATCCGGTTGACAGAAGGATCCGCGCCTCCGGATTCATCTCCCGGATCCGGTCGAAGACCTCGCTTCCCCCCATCCCCGGCATGATCATGTCGAGGATGACGAGGTCGATCTCCCTCCCCCTCTGCCGGTAGAGATCAACCCCCTCCCGGCCGCTCCCGGCCGTGAACACGCGATATCCCATGATCTCGATCAACTCGCGGGTCACATCCATCACGATCTCTTCGTCGTCCACGATCAGGATCGTCTCCTTTCCCGTGACAACACCGTCCTGCACCCGCTGATCTTCGACCGCCGAAACCAGCCGGGCCGGAAGATAGATGTCGAAGCGGGCCCCGGCATCGATGCCGCTGGTGACGAAAATATATCCCTGGTGCGCCTTGACCACCCCGTAGACGGAAGCGAGGCCGAGACCCGCCCCCTTTCCCATGAACTTCGTCGTGAAAAAAGGCTCGAAGATCCTCTTCCGGGTCTGCTCATCCATGCCCGTGCCCGTGTCGGTGACGGAGATCCGGACATAACGGCCGGGAATCACGGGAACCTCCATGACGTCGGAGTCGCGAATAATCCAGTTGTCCGATTCCAGGGAAAGGTTTCCTCCCCCGGGCATGGCCTGACCGGCATTCACATACAGGTTCAGGAGGGCCTGCTCCACTTGTGTCCGGTCCAGCATGACGCTCCACAAGGCGGGTTCGAACCGCTCATGGATTGTAATGTCCTTGCGCGTCCGGCTGAACAGATCGGCCGTCTTGCGGATGAGATCGTTCAGGTTCGTCGGCTTCAACTCGTATTGCCCCGCCCGGGCAAATCCGAGGATCTGATTCGTCAAGCCGGCGCCGCTGGACACCTGCTCCTGGATTTTCTGCAGTTTTTTCACGTGCGGATGGTCCGGGGGAAGCTCCATGAGCATGAGGGAGACAAATCCCTGAATCCCCATGAGCAGGTTGTTGAAATCGTGCGCCACCCCCCCGGCCAGGGTTCCGACAGCCTCCATTTTCGCCGCCTGGGCAAGGCGGGCCTCCATTTTTTTCCGTTCCGTGATGTCAATGAAGCTGGCCAGAACGGCTTCTTCCCCCGCATAGGGGATCGTAACGGCCGACAGCAGGGCTGTGAAGGGATCGCCGTCGGCACCCCGGAAGATCCGCTCCACATTGGCCATTCCATGGGACTTGCGTAGCTCCTCCCGGAGAGATTCCCGCTCGACGGGATTGTCATAGAATTCGCGGACCGTTTTCCGGCTCGCCGCCTCCTCGGACAGGCCGAATATCCTTGCGGCCCGGGGATTGTAGTAGAGAATCCCGTCATCGGACAGGCGGGAGACAACGATGGCGATGGGTATGCCGTCCAGGATTCTCCGGAGCCCCTGTTCCGATTCCTTGAGGGATTCCTCCATCAATTTCCGGGCGGTCACGTCGTAGAACGTCCCGAGACCCGCGGGCTTTCCTTCCCACTCCACGGCAACGGCAAGACAATCCACCCACCGGTCGGCTCCATCCTTCGTTCGGATCTTGAACTCGTAATGCGACGGGACTTCTCCGCTGTTATGCTTTGAAAATCCCCTTTCCCGGAGCATATCCCGGAATTCGGGATGGGCAATGTGCCAGAAAGGCATGTTCAGAAGATCCTGGGAGCCGAATCCCGTCATGACCTCCATCCCTGCATTGACATACCGATAGCGATCGTCCTGATAAATGAAGATGGCGGCGGTGGTGGCCTCCGTCAGCTTGCGGAAGCGATCCTCACTGCTGCGATACGCGTTCTCGATCTGCTTGCGCTCCGTAACGTCCCGGATGGACTCGATGGCCCCCACCATCTCACCGCGGCTGTTGTAGATGACGCTGGCCTTCCCCCAGAGGATCCGTTTCCGGCCCTTTACGCAGGGCGCATCCGTCTCGGCGATCAGGAAATTCTTTTCTTTCTGGATGAAGGAATACTTTTTCTCGATCTCGTCGTGGGAAATGAAAAACAGGTCGATGAGAATGGGTCTCCGCTCGTTATAAAACGGCAGGGCGTATTCATAGTCTCCCCGCCCGAGCATATCCTCCTCTCTGACTCCCGTCATTTCCTCAATCGCCCGGTTCCAGACGATCACCTTTCCTTCCCTGTCGATGACAAGTGTGGGATCGGGGATGAAGGAAATGATGTCGCTCAGCAGCTGTTCCGATTCGCGGAGCGAATCCTCGATCTTGATCCGCTCGCCGATCGTGGCGCTCAGGGTCTCCAGGACCCCCGACAGCTCCTGGCTCTGATCTTGGACTTTCATTTCCAGGGCCCTGCAGGTCTGCTGGACCGCCTCCTCCAGCACCCGGCGTTCCGTGATGTCTTCGTAGGTGGCGACGATCATCCGGTCCCGAAGCGATGCTCCGGTGCGGGATGCATGGATCATGCATTCGATGTTTTTCCCGTTCTTGCGCCGGCAGGGAAACGGCTCTTTGTGCATCCGCTCCTCTTCGAGCACCGAATAGAACCGCCGGCCCACCTCCTCGTAATCTTCTTCACTCCGGTAAAGAAGCCGCGTATCCCTGCCGAGGATCTCTTCCGGGTACCACCCGAAGACGCTGGCCACCGCAGGGTTCGCGAATACGATCTGCCGGTTTTTAAGCACCAGGACGGCCTGGGGAATGGCATCCAGAACGGATTCCAGGATATCCTTGAAATCCTCTGCGCTCATTTGGACTGCCTTCCGATTCGTTTCATCAGGTCCTTTCGGCGTTTGTTTCAAATTATCTGCACAGGATGGGCCGGTGACCCGGCATCCGCCGGTGACTTCTCATTCGTAAAGGGATTGCCGGGAGACGCTGCGGAAAGACACACGCTCGACCCGCATCACGGTCCCTTGGTGTAACCCCTTCGCCAGCGGGCGAGCTTTTCGAACGCATCTTCCACAACCCGGTAAAGAAAGTCAACGGGAAGGGGCTTGGTGAAGAAATCGTCGAATCCGGCCTCCCGGCATTCCTCCACCTCAAAGAGTCCCGTCCAGCCCGTCATCGCATAGAGGACGCAGAGTGGCTTCTCCCGCCGGATTTTCCGGCACAGCTCGATGCCGTTCATTCCGAAGAGATTCAAGTCCAGAAGCAGCACCCCCACCTGTTCCCGGGACAGGATCTCAAGTGCGTCTACGGCACCCTCGGCCGTCAGGACCCGATAGCCTTCTTCCGTGAGGATTTCATGGAAGAAGCTTCTCAACGACTCTTCGTCATCGACAACCAGAAGGGTTTTCTCGACCGGTAAATCCGATTTCTCCACAGGGACTTCTCCACCATCTTTCCGAAAAATGAGGCACAGGGCGGCTCTCGCCCGCCGTGACGCCTCCGCCGTCACGGAAGAGGCATCATCGTCCACCTCAACCATATCGGTTGAGGAACACATCATTCCCTCCAGTATGCCGCCGGCCATGCCGAACGCCTCCGCCTGGAACCCCGCCCCCGGACCGCTCGGGAACATTTCCAAAGGGAAGCGTATTGATTTCTATTCTAATTTCGTGCCGGAGCAGCCAAAACTTGAGAGAAAGTTGGCGGCTCTGTGCAAGCTGGCGAAAAACATCGATATTTCAGAGGAAGTGCGAAAGACAGCCCGACAACGGCCCCGGATTGGGAACCGATCGCTGCTCCCTTGCAGGACCAAAGGGCGACATTTTTTTGACATGCCGTCAGAAACCGCGCAAGATCGCGCCGTTCCGGCAGATTTCCCGGATAGACATAAATATCTTTTCAAAAGCGGTCTTCACGGGTATTTTTTATCGCTCCCCGGCAGGGATTCAGAGTTTACCCACCGGGAGAGGACCGGCACGGCAGGAAGGTCCGCCCACCGCTCCACGGGAAAAGAGCAGGGAAAGGAATCGATATGCCATTGTACGAGTTCGCAGGGAAAAGCCCCCGGATCGGCGGGGAGACCTTCATCCATCCCAAAGCCGTTCTGATCGGGGACGTGACCGTCGGCCGGGAGTGCTTCATCGGTCCCGGAGCCGTCTTCCGGGCCGATTTCGGTCCCATCACCATCGGCAACGGCTCCAGCATTCAGGACAATGCCGTGCTTCACGTGACCCCCGGCGATCAGGTCCTCATCGGTGACCGGGTCATCGTCGGCCACGGCGCCATCCTTCATGACGTCCAACTGCACGAGGGGTGCGTCATCGGCATGGGGGCCATCCTCCTGCAGCGCGTCGTCTGCGAGGACGCGTCCCTGGTGGCCGCCGGGTCGCTCGTCCCGCAGGGAATGAAGATCCCTGCCCGGATGATGGCGGCGGGAAGCCCCGCCCGGGTCATCAAGGAGGTCCCGGCGGACCTGGCGGCTTACATCGTCATGGGTGTAGACGAATACCGGAATCTCACCCGGCGGTACCTGGAAACGTTCCGGGAAATCAAGCCTTAGCCGGGAAAATCAGCGAGGCGGATCGAACAGCCGGAGATACTCGCCATACCCCTCCCGCTCCAGGTCCTCTTTCGGGATGAAACGGAGAGCTGCGGAGTTCATGCAGTACCGCCGCCCCGTCGGGAGCGGGCCGTCCGGGAAAACGTGCCCCAGGTGGGAATTCCCCTGCCTGCTCCGGACTTCGGTCCGGGTCATGAAAAGGCTCCGGTCCTGCCGCTCCACGATGTTGTCCGTTTCGAGGGGTTTCGTAAAGCTGGGCCAGCCCGTTCCCGAATCGTACTTGTCGAAGGAGCTGAAAAGCGGCTCGCCGGACACGACGTCCACATAGATCCCGTCCCGCTTGTTGTCCCAGTATTCATTCCGAAACGGCGGTTCCGTACCATCCCTCTGCGTCACATCGTATTGAAGCGAGGTCAGGCTTCTCCGGAGCGTTTCCTCGTCAGGCTTTGCGTAGCTCCTTCCCTGCGGTCCCGGAGGGACGGCGTTTCGAGATTTCTTCTCGCCGCCCCGCCAGGCTTTTTCCAGGAACCGGTCTCGTCCCGATCCGTCCCTGTAAAGCCGGTATCGGAGCGGATTCTTTCGGTAGTATTCCTGATGATAATCCTCCGCTTCCCAGAAACGCCCGGCCGGGAGTATTTTCGTCACGACCGGCCCGGGAAAGCGTCCCGACCGGCCAAGGGCCGTCTTCGACTCCTCCGCCTGAATCCGTTGTTCCTCATCCTGGTAGAAAATCGCGCTCCGGTACTGCCCTCCACGGTCGACGAACTGACCGCCGTCATCGGAGGGATCGATGTGCTTCCAGAACACGTCCAGTAGTTGCGGGTAGCTCACCTTCGCAGGATCGTAATAAATCTGCACAGCCTCCAGGTGGCCCGTTTTCCCGGTGGACACGTCTTCATAGCGGGGGTTGTCGGTTCGGCCCCCGGTATATCCCGAAACGACCCTGATGACCCCGGGGACCTTCACAAAATCCGACTCAACACACCAGAAGCATCCACCGGCAAAGGTCGCCACACGGATGTTTTCATTCGAACCGGACATGGCTGCTTTCACCTCCTGGGAATTTTCCGCCTGCTGGCAACCGGACAGGGACATCGCGAAAAGCGCAGCAATGATCATCCAGCGTACTTTCATGATACCGCCTCTCCTTTCCCGGCATCTGCCATAGAACCATGATATGGCATCTTCGTCCGATGTCAAATGACCGGCCTGTCCTGTCGGAGAGACTTCTCTTGTTTCGTGCGGGAACCGTCAGGGTGCGGGGATGGACGACGGGAAGAAATCGGCCTGGCCGCCGTGATTCCGGTCGGCAGGCCGGCTCTCCGGAGAAACATGCATTTTGCTGCAGGGAAGGTTTTCAGGCGCGATCAAAGACTTCGACGATCTTTTCCGGACGGCGATACGCCAGCCCCTGGACAACCGCCAGCAGCTCCCCCGTTTCATCGGTGACGTGGACCGTGTAGGAGGCGAGGGTCCGGCTCGAGGAGATTTCCCAGGCCTCGGCAGTCAGGCGCCGCCCTTTGGGAGACTTGAGAAAGGTCACGGAGGCGTTGGCCGCAACGGATATTCGCCCCTTGGAGTTGGCCGCCGCGGCAAAGGCGAGGTCCGCCAGCGTATAGATTACACCGCCATGAACGATGCGAATGCCGTTGAGATGCTCTTCGCGGATCTCCAGTTCGGCCTTGGCCCGGCCGTCGAAAACCTCTTTCAGCTCGATCCCCACGTAGTTGCAGAAAATGTCCTTCCTGAAAAAGCGCTTCAAGCTCTCCTCGGGAACGGGCGGCTCATGGCCACCAGGCTTCGTCATGATCATCGTCCTCCATCTTTCTGTCAGATCACCCGCTCCGGGAATGCTCCGTCGCCTCTTTCTCATGTCTTCCCGGAACAGGTGAGAGGAAGACGGGCGCAACGGAAACAACGGCATGAGATGTCCGGAAAACGGCAATTCCCGATGCGCTCAGCCGACAGGGAAGCGTTCGTCGAGCCGTCCCGGAATCTCCAGCAGATCCGCCCCGGCAGGGGTCAGCATGAAGAAGTCAGGCCGTCGATGTCCCGTCGTGGTGGACCCGGTGCATTGAATCAGCCCGGAGTCGTTCAGGTAATACAGGTCGAAGAGATTCGCCCGCCCCTCCTCCGTATGCCAGTCGAAAACCTCCGGATCGCAATATGCGTATTCAGGGTAGCAGGCATAAGCCTCCCCGAGAATCTTCCGGCGGTTCCGGCTGATTTTTTCGTAGGAACGCTCCGGGAGCGGGGATAAGGAATTCAAGGGCGTCTCCCCTGGAAATGCAACAGGTCTGTTCAGCCTGACAGGCCCGTCATACCTCATTTCAAGGGCATTGGCAACGGAGGGTTCAAGAGGGTCTCGGATCATGAATGGGAACGAGTGCGCCGGCAATCCCGTACGGGCCGACGCACATAAAAAAACCCCCCGCGCTGGTGCACGGGGGGCTCCTGAATGGTCGCGTGTTCCGAATGTCCCGCTCAGCCGACAAGGCCCCGGATGGCGTCGATGACCGGGTTCGTGAAGAGGGCCACCAGCACCGTGTAGAGGGCGAAGGCGCCCACGGCCTCGTTGGTGTACATCTTCTCGTACTTGTGCTTCAGCGACACGATCGTCAGGCCGCCCACGATCAGGCATCCCAGCTGGAAGAAGGGGAAGCTTCCCACACCCGCCGCCGCGTATTCCGCGAAGCTGAAGGTTGCCGTCAGAAGAACCACAATCCCTGCCACCATCATTGTTCCCAGTGTCTTTTTCATGATCCGTCTCCTCTCTGAGGTTTTTTGTTTTGTTTGACTTTCACTATTGCGAAAGGCATGCCAGGAAGGGGCCGGCAAGACGGAGTGGAATGTTTCTATGCGTATTTATTCATATAATATCGATCCACGAAGGCAAAAACAGCATGCCGCCGGGCCGGAAAGAGGGTGTTTGATTCCATAAAACGTTCAAGACCGATTAAAACATTCAAGAGGTTTTTAAAGGAGTGGCGACCCCGGGCTTGCACAACCCGGGGTCGCTGAGAGGAAGGTAACTTCTGTGGATGCGTTAGACTTCCGCTGTCTCGATCCGGGACGCACCCTACGCGATAGAGGCAAGCGATCCAATAGGGATCAGGCCTTTTTTCCGTTCGGAGGGCGTCCGAAAGCAATATCGGTGTTTGTCCTACCTTTCATAGTGTTTCGGTAGGATGGATCGATAGATTCATGAGGGTGGAATCTCCTTGGACTGATTCCGGAGAAAATGCGGAGCCAGGGCCGGGGCGGCTTGACGGCCGGACACGGAAATTATAGCGTACAATATCCGAGGTCGATTCGACCTCTACCGCAGAGGCCTCGCCATAGGACTGCAGGCAAGGCGCGACCAGCCCGGGGAGGGAGGCGTAACCCTTCGCACACAACAGCGACGAGGGTTCAGGCGCAGCGCAGCATCCAGTTCTTTTCCGAGGCCGATTCAAAGGAGAAACGCCGTGCATCTACCTTTATATCAGTTGGACGCCTTCACCGGCCGGCTCTTCGCCGGAAATCCGGCAGCCGTGTGCCCGCTGGAGGAATGGCCCGCAGATACGGTCCTGCAGTCCATTGCCATGGAAAACAACCTCTCCGAGACGGCTTTTTTCAGTGGACGGGAAGGCTCGTATCGCCTGCGATGGTTCACCCCCTCCTCGGAAATCGACCTGTGCGGCCATGCGACGCTTGCGTCGGCCTGCGTCATCTTCCGCTATCTCGAACCCGCCTTGAGCCGGGCGGAGTTCCAGACCAGAAGTGGAATCCTCACGGTGGAAAAGCAGGGAGATCTCCTGGCCATGGACTTCCCCGCACGGCCGGCGGATCCCTGCTCCCTTCCGGAGGCGCTGGCGGCGGGCCTCGGCGTTGTGCCTCTCCAGGTTCTCCGCTCTCGTGACTACATGGCGGTCCTGGACAGCGAAGAAACGGTCCGGGGACTCCGGCCCCGGATGGAGGAACTGGTCAAGCTCGACTGTACGGGAATCATCGCAACGGCACCGGGAAGGGAGTCCGATTTCGTCTCCCGCTTCTTCGCCCCCCGGGTGGGCGTCCCGGAAGATCCTGTCACGGGATCCTCCCATTGCACCCTGATTCCCTACTGGTCGGAGCGGCTCGGGAAAAAGGATCTGCATTCCCTCCAGGTTTCCCCCCGGGGCGGAGAGCTCTTCTGCACCGACCTGGGCAATCGCGTCCGGATCGCCGGCCGGGCCGTGACATACCTCGAAGGAATCATTCATACCGACTGACGGAAAACGGGACGCTCTGCACCACACCCGGTCGTCATGGACGGCGGCGGGCGGCTTCGCCCACCCTCCTCGGGCCGGTGATGAGCATCCGGAGCGCCCCGATCGCAAAGCAAGGCAACGCGGGAATCACCGCGAATGGCAAAGGAGGAAGAACGTTTTCATGGAAACAGTCAGGGTTCTCGGCATTCACTCCAGTCCCGTCAAGGACGGGAACACCGCCTCGCTGACGGAATACGCAATCCAGGCCGCGGCGGCGGAGCCGGCAGTGGCGACGGAAATGATCGCCCTGGCGGGTCTCACCGTCGGCGACTGCAACCACTGCAACTGGTGCCTGCGCAAACAGACGCCGGAGAAGCTCTGCAGCATCGAGGACGACGCTTCGGGAATCCTGAAGAAGATCCGGGACTGCGACGTCCTCGTCCTGGCCACACCGGTCTATTTCACCCGCCTCTCCGGCCGGATGGCCTGCCTCATCGACCGGACGAGATGCTTCACCTTCGGCCGCCAGGGCCATACGGCCCTCCGGGACAAGGTCGGCGTGGCCATCGCGGTGGGCTGGCTCCGAAACTTCGGCGTCGAGTCCACCCTTCAGAGCCTCCACAATGCCTTTCTTCTCCACGAAATGTGGACGCCGGCGGTCCACCATGCGGGGGTTGCCTGCGGGGTCGGGGCCGTGGCGGGCAAATTGAACGATGACGGTACCTTCTCCGACCGGAAGCGGGCCGTCATGGACGATGCATGGGCCCTGTCGGCGACGCAGCAGGTCATGAAGAAAGCCGTGCACACTGCCCGGATGCTCAAGGAACGGAAGGCTTGATGCCACGGACTTTCATGCAACGGACGGGGCCATGGAAACCATGAGAATCCATTATCTGCAGCACGTCCCTTTTGAAGGCCCCGCCGCCGTCGAGCGGTGGGCGGAATCCCACGGTTATCCGCTCACGGCGACCCGTTTTTTCGAGGACGGCGTGCTCCCGCAAATGAACGATTTTGACCGGCTGGTGGTCATGGGCGGCCCCATGAACATCTATGAAGAGGATCGCTACCCCTGGCTGGCCAGAGAGAAGCGCTTCATCGGCGAGGCCGTGGCCGCGGGGAAGACCGTCATCGGCATCTGCCTCGGCGCACAGCTCATTGCCGATGTTCTCGGCGCCAGGGTCCGCCGAAACCCGGACAAAGAGATTGGCTGGTTTCCCGTCGAGTGGACGGAGCCCGCCCGGCGATGCGGCGTCTTCGGATTTCTTCCGGAGCGGCTCAATGCCTTTCACTGGCACGGCGACACCTTCGACATCCCCGCGGGAGCTCTGCATCTCGCCCGCAGCGAGGCCTGCGAAAACCAGGCCTTCCTCTATGACGGCCGCGTCCTCGGGCTCCAGTTCCACCTGGAATCAACGCCGGAGAGCGTTCGGCTCCTGACGGAGAACTGCCGTGATGAACTCGTTCCGGCCCCCTATATCCAGAATGAAGGTGAGATTCTGTCGCCGAACGCGGATCGATTACGCGGGATCAACGAGGCGATGTTCGGAATCCTCGACCGTCTGCCGGTCTGAACAACGGGCGAAACCGGGGGAAGAAAACCGGCCCCCCCGGAGCGGCGCTTTCGGAGGCGCGACCGTGCCTGCCCGTCCGCACACCGCCCCCCTCCGGAGACCAAACCGATAATAATCCTTGCATTGGCGCTGGATCGGGGATACAAGCTGCGGCAATCAATGCGGACCATACGGTTCGTAAAATCAACCACGCAAAGGAATTTGCAGAGCTTCATCGAGCTGAGAGTGCCCTTGGCTCAACGGAGTCAAGGAGAACAATCAGTGCATTTTGAAGAGTTTCAACTCGAGCCTCACATCTTTGCCGGCATTCGGAAGGCCGGCTACACCACTCCCACCCCCATTCAGGAAAAAGCCATCCCGGTCGTCCTTGAAGGACGCGACGTGATGGGCCTTGCCCAGACAGGCACGGGAAAATCGGCGGCCTTTGTGCTGCCCATCCTGCAGCGCCTGGCCAGGGGTCCCGCGAAGCGCATCCGCGCCCTGATCCTCGCCCCCACCCGTGAACTGGCCGAACAGATCCACCAGACGATTGCAGACCTGGGCCGCTACACCCCCATTCGCAGCGTCGCCGTTTACGGAGGCGTGAGCAAGGGAGGACAGGTCGCGGCCATCAAGCGAGGCGCGGCGATTGTCGTCGCCTGCCCCGGCCGCCTGCTGGACCACATGGGAGACGGAAGCATCGACCTGTCCCGGGTCGAAACGCTGGTTCTGGACGAGGCCGATCGCATGTGCGACATGGGCTTCCTGCCGGACATCCGCCGGATCATCCAGAAACTGCCGGCCAAGCGCCAGACCCTGTTTTTCTCCGCCACCATGCCGAAGGACATCCGCTCCCTGGCAGACAGCATCCTGACCAACCCCACCACGATCCAGATCGGCGCCACCGCGCCCGTCGAGACGGTCTCCCATGCCCTTTACCCGGCGGCGGACGGCCTCAAGACGAAGCTGCTCACCACCGTGCTCAAGGAAACAGCGACGGGCCGCGTCCTGGTCTTTACACGAACGAAGCACCGGGCCCGCAGCCTGGCGGCACACCTGGAGAAAAGCTCATTTCGCGTCTCGGCCCTGCAGGGAAACATGACGCAAAACAAGCGCCAGAGCGCCATCAACGGCTTCCGGAACGGGACGTTCGACATCCTCGTCGCGACGGACATCGCCGCCCGCGGCATCGACGTGACGGACATTTCCCACGTCATCAACTTCGACATGCCCGACACGGTCGACGCCTACACGCACCGGATCGGCCGCACCGGCCGTGCCAACCACACGGGTGAGGCTTTCACCTTCGTCTCCAGGGGAGACGAGGAGATGGTGCGAGAGATTGAGCGGGTCCTCGGCGCCCGGATCGAAAGGAGGCGTCTGCCCGATTTCGATTACAGCAGAAGCGTCGAGGAAGGACCCGCCCGGCAGACACGTGAGAGGAAGCAGAGTCCGCGCCCGGCATCGCCCCGCCCCCTCGGCCGATCCGGCAAGGAGCCGATCCGCCGGTCCCTCCCGACGACAGCGGGTGCAACGGCGTCGCAGCAGCAGAGCGGCGCCTCGGCGGGCTGCTCAGGGTCCGCTTCATCCGGCCATCGCCGCCCCCCGCGGCCCCTGCGATTCTCCACCCAGGGTAAGCGCTGACGGCGGCCCGCCGGGGTGCAAGCCAAAATCTAACGTGAAAAGCGGCCCGTCGGCACACCCGGCGGGCCGCTCTCACTTTTCGAAACCTATTTGTAGTCTTCCCGGACGGGGGAAAAGACGTCAACAACCCGGCAGTCCGTCTGCGAAACGGCGGAATGGGGAACATGCGGCGGGATGACGGCCACGTGGCCCGCCTTGAGGACCTTCGTCTCGCTGCCGACGGTCATCGTGAAGGTACCCTCCAGGATCGTCGTGATCTGCTCGTGCGGATGGGAATGATCCGGGAGGGACGAGCCGGCCTTGACCTCCCAGTAGGAAATCGTCATGGCTCCGGCGTGGATCATCCGGGCCGTGAAGCCGGGCAGCATCGGTTTTACCGCCAGTTCCGAGATCTCGAAAAAAGGCATGGATTCTCTCCTTTCGGTGCGGGCCTGACGGGACCTGCCTGCCTTCCCCGCCGTTTCATCATTCCTGTCCTGACTGGCGGGATCCCGCATTCCTTCGCGAGATCCGCGTCCTGCTGCAATTTACACCCCGGACACCTGGACGACCACCCTGCGCTGCCGCGGACGGTTGTCGAAATCCAGCAGAACGATCTGCTGCCACGTCCCCAGGATGAGCTGGCCCGCGGCGACGGGTACGGTGAGGGACGGTCCGAGCAGGGCCGCCCGGACGTGGGAATAGCCGTTCCCGTCGCCCCAGCGGGCATCGTGGCGATAGGGGATGCCCCGCGGGGCGATCCGCTCGACGGCTTCCGCCAGGTCCCGGACGACTCCCCGCTCATACTCGATGGTGGTCAGGGCGGCGGTGGATCCCGGGACAAACAGCAGAACCTGGCCTTCCCGAATGCCCGAATCCTTCAGGATGTCGGCCGTCTCGCGGCTGATATCGATCACGTCGGTGTCCGCCGATGTGGCGAACGTCAACTCGCTCCTGTGAATCTTCGTCACCGCTTTCTCCTGCCCCCTGTCTCATCCCTTTTCCAGCCCAGCTTGTCGCTTCGCATACCATACGACCCCTTCGTTCACAAGAAAGCCCCTTTCCCGAAAGTGCTTCCGCTTTTCTGCCCGGATAACGGACATTTTTACCCGGCACTTCCATACCTTCACACTCCCTGAGTCTCCTGGATCAGCCATCCCGGAAATTACACCATCCTTGAATGTGCGGAATCGGAGGAGAGATAAATCCGATGAAGCCAAATCAAACTTGACATTATGCTTTACATGACATAAGGCACGTAACGAATAATCGTGGCACGAATGGCATCTATCGATTTCGTTCATGAAAACATAATCGATGTCCCGGACGTTTGAAGCCTGCGCCGGTCTTACGGACTCTTCCTTTCATCACGCACGGGAACCGGCGAAAGGGATACAGCAGGCCTGCGCAGGATCCGTTCACTCCGTCCGAGACAACCACAGGGAGGTTCAGGACATTGAACAAAGAGACAAGAACCTATCGGAAAGGGGAGATTCCCGGCGTCATCGCCATCAACGCCCGGGAATGCAAGGGATGCGATGCCTGCAAACGCTTCTGTCCCACGGGAGCCATCACCGGCCTGTTCGGCGCGACACACCGGGTCGATGCGGACCTCTGCATCAGCTGCGGCCAGTGCCTGATCAACTGCCCGTTCGGGGCACCGTATGAAACGGTGGATCCGGTGGACGAAGTGGCGGCAAAACTGGCGGACAAGCGCACCACCGTCGTCGGAATCATCGCCCCGGCGGTCCGCGTGGCCATCGGCGAGCCCTTCGGCTTGCCCGTCGGCAGCCTCGTGACGGGCAAGATGTACAGCGCCATGAAGAAGGCCGGGTTTGTGATCCTGGACAACAACTTCGCCGCGGACCTGACGATCATGGAGGAAGGAACGGAATTCATCCAGAGGGCCCGTCATGCCCTCTTCGGGGAAAAGGCGGAGCACGGCGGCGAGATCGGCCCGCTGCCGCAGTTCACGTCCTGCTGCCCGGCCTGGGTGCGGTTTGTGGAAACGAACTACCCCGCCCTGATCCCGAACCTGTCCTCGGCGAAGTCGCCCCAGCAGATGGCCGGCGCCGTGGCGAAGACATACGGGGCCGCGCAGGTCTTCAAGGTGGCCCCGGAGTCCGTCTACACCGTCGGCATCATGCCCTGCACGGCCAAGAAATTCGAGGCCTCGCGCCCGGAGTTCCAGTCGGCCTGGCATTTCATGAAGGAGAAGGGCGGCACCGCATCGTCCGCACCCTATCCGGACGTCGACGCCGTCCTCACCACCCGGGATCTGGCACGGCTCCTGAAGAAAATGAAGATCAACCTGGCCGCCGAAAACGACGCCGAAGGGGGCACGCTCTTCGCGGAGTACACCGGCGCCGGGACCATCTTCGGCAACACGGGGGGCGTCATGGAGGCGGCCCTGCGAACGGCCTGGGTCGTCATGACGGGAACCCCCCTCGCCAAGGTGGAATTTGAGGCGGTGCGCGGCCTGAAGGGAGTCAAGCGTGCCGCCGTCACCCTCCGGGACCGGAAATACGGCAAGGAAGTGACCGTGAAGGTCGCCGTCGTCCACGACATCCGGGCGAACATCCGGCCCCTCCTGGAGGACGTCATAGCCGGCCGGTCTCCCTATCATTTCATCGAGGTCATGAACTGCCCCGGCGGATGCATCAACGGGGGCGGGCAGCCCGTCTGCGACACCGGTTCTTCCTGGATCGGCCGCGTCCTGCCTTCGTTTGCCTGGTCCTGAGGAAAGGAGAAGAACATGAGCAAGAACGAGCCGTCCTATGAACTCATCGAAAGCCCCTTCATATTGTCCAGAAGGGAATTCATCGCCATCGGCGGCGTGATCGTCGCCCTCCTGGCCCTGCCGGCCGTCTGGGTCCGGTCCGCCCTGATCAACCGCAACCACCACATCCAGGCCCGGATCAAGGGGCTCTACAAGGACGACGTCATCTCGAAGGTCCGCCTGAGCCACGAAAACCCGGCCGTCATGAAGCTGTACCGGGATTTCGCGGGAAAGCCCCTGAGCCCCGTGTCCGAGGAGCTCCTGCACACGAAATACGTCAACCGAACCAAGGCACTTTCCTGAAAGGAGCATGGGTATGACCGAATCATCCTTCATCCTGAAACACCCGCTCAGGGTCCGTGTTTTTCACTACATTCTTGCCGCGAGCTTTCTGACGCTGGCGGTGACGGGAGTCATGCTTTATTTCAAGCTCCTCGCCGAACCTGCCATGAATACGGCCATGCAGGTCCACGTCGTGGCCGGAGTCGTTCTGACAATGGATGCCCTGGCCTTCTTCTTCCTGGCCTTCGACCGGGTCATCCTGTTCACGAAGCGAACCTTCACCTTCTCCGGAAACGACATCAAATGGTTCACCGTCCTCGGAGGATATCCCCAGAAAATCCTCCTGCACAAGAAAGTGGCCGTTCCTCCCATGGGGAAATACAACGCCGGCCAGAAGCTGTTCGGCATCTGCGTCCTGGTGGGCGGAACGCTCCTCATCCTGTCGGGTTGGGTGCTCTGGACGATCCCCCACGCCGTGGGCCACGGCGCGGCGTCCCTGGCCGGCTCGATCCACGTCGTCGCCAGCTGGGTCCTGATCCTCTTTCTCTTTGTCCACCTCTTTCTCGGCATCTACATGTGGGACGACTTCAAGGCAATGTTCGTCAACGGCAGGATCCCCTGCGAGGACGCGGCGGAGAAAGCCCCCCTGTGGGTGAAGAACGATCTCCAGCGCCTGTGCTGACCCCTCACAGCTCGCCTGCCCCGCCGGGCATGCGGACCCCGGAGAGGGAGAGACACGACCGGGAGCGGTCACGCTGAGAGGCACCCATCGGCGCCGGCACAAAAGCGGACGCGCAGATAAAAAAGGGCCGGGGGCTTCCTTCCGCCCCCGGCCCTTGAAGATCCCGCTGACCGCCGCCCGGAAATCGTGAACGTTCAGGACGGCTCCCTCAGCCGATAGCCTCTTTCCCGAAACAGCCTGATGCAGGCATCGACCACATCCGCATCGAACCGTATTCCCCTGTGCTCCGCAATCTCCGCAAGGGCCGCATCGACTCCGAGGGCCGGCCGGTAGGGCCGGTGCGATGCCATGGATTCAACGGTGTCCGCAACGGCCAGAATCCGGGACGAAAGCAGAATCTGCCCGCCTTTCAGGCCCTGCGGATAGCCGGATCCATCCATGCGCTCGTGATGCTCCAGGATGGTCCGGGCGATGTCCCAGGGAAACTGGATCTCCCGCAAAATCCAGACGGCGGTTTTCGGGTGTTCGCGAACCATTTGCATTTCCATGCTGTTCAATCTCGCGGGTTTGCTCAGGATCTCGGCCGGAATGGACATTTTCCCCACATCGTGAACCATCCCGGCCATGCGGATTCCCTCCACCTCCTCGGCATCCAGGCCCAATTCCCCGGCAATGGAACCCGCGAGATCGGCCACTCTCTGCTGGTGACCCGCCGTATACGGATCCCTCTGCTCCACAACCCTCACCAGCACCTGGATCACGCCCCGCAGCGCCCGCTGAAGCCTGTCCACACCATCGAGGATCTTTTCCTCGGCCTTCTTTCGATCCGTGATGTCGATGACCCGCCCTTCGTAGGAAAGGACTCCGCCGTCCCCGTCCCGGATGACGCGTGCCGTCATCGAAACCCAGAAGGGGCTCCCGTCTTTCCGCCGGTGCCGGACCTCCATGTCCCGGATCGATCCCTTCTCCTCCAGTGCGGCGTTGATCCGGTCCCGGTCTTCCGCCAGGCAGTAGATCTGCCGATCGATGGAGAGAACGCCGTCGATCATCTCCCGCGGCGTTTCATAGCCGTACATCCGGGCAAACGAGGGATTGACAACGATGAATCGGCCATCCCGCCCACTCCGGTAGATCCCCTCCACCGCATTGGTGAACATGTCCCGGTACCGGGCTTCGCTGACCCTCAGGTTCCCCTCGACCAGTCTGCGCTCCCGGATTTCCCCCTCCAGCGAGCGATTCGCCTGGTCGAGATGAAGCATCTTCGCTTCCAGCTTCCGGATCAGCACCTCGTTGTATTCCTTCAGATAATCCGATTCCGGAAGGATGGTGTCGTCCGCCTCTGCAGGGGTTTTCCATTCGCTGTCTTTGTTTGTCAGTGTCGAAGCGATCTCCCGGATCAGCGTATCGGGATCCAGCGGTTTTACCAGGAAGCGGTCGGCCCCGAGGCTCAGGGCAAAGGCTTTGTCCTTCGGATCCGTATAGGTGGCGGTATAGAAAATGAACGGGATCCTCTGCAGCCGCTGATCCCGTCTCCACTCCCGGCACAGCGTGAAGCCGTCCATGGCGGGCATCAGGATGTCCGTGATGATGACATCGGGCGGATTGCGCCGGGCCTTCTCCAGGGCCTCCAGGCCGTTCGCGGCGGTCTCCACTTCGTAGCCGCTCCCCTTCAGGAGCACGTCGAGCAGATAGAGATTCTGCTCCTGGTCGTCCACGATCAGGCATCGGGTCATGGTTGCATTCTCTTTCCCTGTGGCATCCCGGGCAGAAAAGCCGTGATCTGGTCGAGGAACGTGTCGGGATTGATCGGTTTTTCGATGTATCCCGAACAGCCGGCGTCCATGGCCTTTTCCCGGTCGCCCACCATGGCGTAGGATGTCACGGCCACGATGGGAATCGCCGCAAGAGCCGGATCGGTTTTGATCTCCCGCGCCACGGTATAGCCGTCCATCTCCGGAAGCTGGATGTCGAGGAGAATCAGGTCGGGATTCTCCTTCCGCGCCAGAGCGATCCCCTGCCGTCCGTCCCGGGCCTGCAGCACCTCCTGCCCGCTGCGGTTCAGGAGGAACGTCAGCAGATACATGTTCTGCTCATTGTCTTCAATGACCAGGATTCTCGGTTTCATCGGCTTTCTCCTTCCTCCACGGCAGCGCAAACGTAAAAATGCTCCCCCTGCCGGGCCCTTCGCTTTCCGCCCGGATCCACCCTCCCATCAGTTCGACCAGCCGCCGGCTGATGGAAAGTCCGAGGCCCGTTCCCTCGTATCGCCGGGTCAGGCCCGTCTCGATCTGACGGAACGTCTCAAACAGGCTCCCCATGTCTTCCGCCTTGATCCCGATTCCCGTGTCCCGGACGCTGACGACGACTTCATCACCGAGACGCTCGCACCGGACATGGACTTCGCCGTTCTCCGTGAACTTGACGGCGTTGTTGACGAGGTTGATCAGGACCTGCTCCACCCTCCGCCGGTCGTGAAAGAGCCGATCCGCATCGGCGGGAACGGGATCCATCCGGATCGTCAGGCCCTTTTTGTCGGCCAGGGGCCGCATGAGCTTCACGACCGAGTCGACCGCCTGTGTCAGGTTGAACCAATCGGGCAACAGCTTCAACTCCCCCGCCTCGATCTTCGAGATGTCGAGGACCTCGTTGATCAGTTGCAGGAGGTGCTGGGAGCTGTTGCGAACCATGGTCAGCTGCTTCTTCTGCTCCTCGTTGACGGGACCGGCCAGCCCCTGCAGCAGGATGCCCGTGAAGCCGATGATGGAATTCAGCGGCGTCCGGAGTTCATGGGACATGGAGGCGAGAAAGGCCGATTTCAGCCGGTCCGCCTCCTGGGCCTTGTCCCGCGCCCGGGCCAGTTCCCCGGTCCTCTCCTTCACCAGTTCCTCGAGATGCTCCTGGTGGCGGATGAGGTTCCGCTCCGTCTCCCGAAGGGCTTTCTGGGTGGCGTTCAGGGCGGCGATCATCTCATTGAAGGAGATGCCCAGCATCCCGATCTCGTCCTTCGAGGAAATGCGGACCTGGCGGTTCAGATCGGACGTCCGGGCGATCCGGGTCGTCTCTTCGTTCAGGTGATCGAGAGGACGGATGACGAAGGTGTTCAATCCCAGGAGGCTGAGAGCACTGAGAAAGAGGAGGCCGAGGATCAGTCCCGCCGTCGTCAGGAGGATGGGAACCCGGATCTCCCGTTCGATCGCGGCGACGGGAATCAGAACGGCGACCTTCCAGCCGATCCCTGCTATTTCCCGGGAAAACACGTAATGCCGGACACCCTCGATCGCGACCGCCTCCTCTCCACGGCTGCCGTTCAGCAGAACCTGCCCAAGCTCTTTTGAGTGGTCTCCGATCTTCGAAAACAGGTGGGCCCTGTTCTGGGAAGCCAGGACAATCCCGCTCCGGTCCACGACGAGGATTCTGGATTCAGGTCCGACCCTGAAGTTGAGGATGTAGTCCGTGAGCTTTGCCAGGGTGACGTCCGCGCCCACGACCCCGTACACATGATCGACGCCGTTGACCAGTGCCTTCACGACGCCGATGTTGACATCATTTGTCGTCACCGAGGGATAGGGCTCGGTGATGACGACTCCGCCGGGGGACTGCTCGGCCTGCCTGTACCAGGGCCGCGTGCGGGGATCGTACCGGGTCGGACGCTCCCGGCTGTGAGAGCGGACGAAGCTGCCGTTCGCCCGTCCCATGTATACGGAGTTCACATAGGGATGGGTGATTCTGTACGCGTTGAAAATGTCCATGATTTTCTGTTCGACTGGACCGATGCGGTATTGAAAGGCCTTTTCGTCGGCCGCCGTGAAATTTGTGAAGCTGGAGTCGTCTATCGTACAGACGGTTCCGTTCTGCGCCAGGGTGCGGACATCGTTTTCCACCTCATCGAAAAAGACGCCGACGGAAAACGCGATATGGCGAAGCTGCTCCAGTGTATTCAGACGGATGGACTGAAACCGGTCCTCGCGGAGATGCTGATAGAGGAGAATGCCCAGCGTGGCCGTGATGGCCAGCGACGCGGCACCGAAGAGCACCAGGAGCTTCCACTTGAGCTTCATATTCGCCGAACCGAATCTTGACAAGACGGAAACCCGACGCGCCGGCCGGAGAGTCACCCCTCCGGCATGGAACCGTCAAACCGCCCCGGGGAACGGGGTATCCTACTTCTTCCTTGCCGTCGCTGCAAGCACAGGGAGGACCCGCCGGAAGCCCTCATCATGTTCCAGGAGGAACGAGGCCTCCATCCCGGGGGTGCCGCCGTCGATCATGAAGCTCTTCGTGGTCGTCAGGGCCGACAGGGGCGCCTCCAGCAGGGTCGCGGCGATGGCCAGGGCCCGGTCGAGGATCTGTCCGTCTTCCGTCACCTCGCTGACGAGTCCCGTCCTCAAGGCCTCCTCGGCACCCATCATCCGCCCGGACAGGCAGAGGTCCCGGGCAATCCCCTCCCCGACAATCCAGCGCAGGGGAGTATAGAGCACGGGAGAGCCGAATTTGATCTCCGGGTGGCCGAAAACGGCCGAGCGTGCACATATCCTTATGTCACAGAGCTTCGCCAGGTCGAATCCACCCGCCAGGGCGGGTCCGTTGACGGCGCCGATGACGGGTTTCGGAAATTTCCAGACGTCCCGGTGATAGCGGGAAGACGTCGTGAAAATCTCTTCCGTCAGGGCCGGGTCCCGAAATTCCCGGAGGTCGAATCCGGCGCTGAAGGCAGCACCGGCACCCGTCATGACCAGAACGCCCACGGCGGGATCCTCCTTCCACGCCTCCAGGCAGGCGGATATCTCTTTCCGCATCCTGATGGAGATTGCATTCCGCATCTCCGGACGGTGCAGGGTGAGTACCCCCGCGCCGCCCGGACGGACTTCCGCGCGAATCGATTCAAAATCCATTCCTGTCCCTCCTTTCTCATCGTCCGGGGCAGCCGGCCGCACCGGTCAATTCCTTCTTGCAAACACACCGGGGGTCCTTTACAGTAACCATCCGGTCAGCCGGCCGGGAAAGATTCTCAAATATCTATCAGCATATCAAGCACTTTAACTAATTTTCCCGGATGAAGACACCCTCTGCCGGGGTCATCATCCCAGGAGCGATCTCATCGACATGGATATTCGCATAGCAGGATACAACGTGGACGCCGATCTCCTGGAAAGCCTCCGGGCGGTCCTTCCGGAAAATACGGAGTTGACACCGGAGACCATTTCGGCGGCCTATGCCCGGATCAGCCGCAGCCCCAAGACGGTGGGTGAACTGCGGGCCTCGGCCCGTCTGGAAGTGGAAAAGGCCCGCCGGTCGAACCGGACGATCGTCTTCGACATGGGCCACAGCTCCGTTGCCGAACACGCCGTTTTCAACCTGGACATCACCGGGATCTCCCGGCTCGTGGTGGAAGAGGTGGAGCGGTTCCGGCTTTGCTCCTACATGGAGAAGTCCCAGCGCTATGTCCTGTTCCGGGACGACTTTGTCCGCCCCGAGGAAATCATCCGGGCAGGGTTGTTGGAGCCTTACGTGGACACGATCCGCGCCCAGCAGAAGCTCTACGCGGAATTGTACGAAGCGCTCCGGCCCCTCGTCTTCGAGCGCCATGCCGACCTGGCCGCGGAAGGGAAGAACCGGTCCCTCCTGGAGGGGTGGGCCAAGGAGGACGCCCGCTACGTCATCGCCCTGGCCACGGAGACCCAGCTTGGTCTGACCGCCAACGCCCGGAACCTGGAGCTCATGATCCGCCGCCTGGCCGCCTCGCCCCTTGCGGAGGCGGCCGATTGCAGCCGGCGGCTCCGGGAAGCCGTCGGGCCCGTCGCCCCCTCCCTGATCCGTTATACCGAGGCAACGGAGTTCGACCGGTTTACCCGGGACGAACTCCGGCAGCTGGGGGATGCCCTCGCCGCCGGGCCCGCCGGGGCACCCGTGCAGGAAGCCGCGCTCGTCCAGGCAACACCCGATGCGGACGAGCGGACCGTGGCAGCCCTCCTGTTTTCGTCGACCCGCCGGCCATTTTCGCAATGTATCGAGGAGGCGGTCCGCATGGGACCGGACAGACGGAAGGAATGGATCGTCACGGCCGTCCGCCGCATGCAGTCCCATGACGCGGTCCTCCGGGAATTCGAATATCCGGAACTGGTTTTCGAGCTGGTCGTGAGCGCCTCCTGCTTCGCCCAGCTGAAGCGCCACCGCATGGCCACCCTGACCGCCCAGGATTACGACCCCTCCCTGGGCGTCACGATCCCCCCGGCAATCCGTGAGGCAGGGATGGAGGAGCGGTTTCTGGAGGTGATGCGGCGGACGGAGGGAACCTACGCTCTGATCCGGAAAGCCGCACCGGCTGCCGCCCCCTATATCCTGACCAACGCCCACCGGCGGAGGGTCTGCATGAAGCTGAGCGCCCGGGAGCTTTACCACATTGCCCGGCTGCGCTCCGACGGACACGCTCAGTGGGACATCCGGAGCCTGAGCGACAGGATGCTGGCACTGGCCCGGGAGGCGATGCCCCTGACCCTGATGCTGGCCGCGGGCAAAGACGGTTTTACCAGGACCTGCGAAAAGACCTTCGGCAAATCCGGGGGTGAAGGAAAACGGAAAAAATGACCGGGACCGACGCCGCCTGCTCCGTATGCGGGCAGGCAACGTTCTTCGTCTCCTGCATCGACTGCCGCGTTCCCCTGTGTGAAGGCTGCGCCTGCTTCGAGCTGCTCGCGGAAGGATGCGGCACGGTGGTGCCGGCTTATTTCTGCCCGGACTGCGCTGTCGACCCCCTGGTCAATCCGAACGCCGTTTTTCGAAAGAATCCCTGACGCGGGATCTTCCGCCCTTCGCGGCCCATGCGGGCTTATGCATATTGGATGTTTCGCACTTTCGGCTTATTGCCTTTTGTACCGCCCCTTTTCTGAACCGGCATCACAAACAAAATCGTCATGCGGAACAGCGATCGCGGCAGACGAAGGTTACGGGAACGGGCGGCAGCCTCTCTGTAAGGACGGGAAATGAAATCTCTCGGCATCTGCATCGGCGCGTCGACGCTATCCGCCGTGGAGCTCCTGCAGACGGACGGCGGCGGCATCCGGGAAGGCCTTGTGATAAACAGCATCCACGCGGGAAATCCGCGGGAGGCCGTCCTGTCGATCCTCGACCGTTTCCAGACCGGTGAAGATTACCGGGTGGCCGTGACGGGCCGCAAGTTCCGGGGACTCCTGAACCTGTCGTCGATCTCGGAGCCCGAGGCGGTCGAACAGGCGCTCCGAATCGCGATCCAGGGGAACGGCTCCTTCGATGCCGTCGTCAGCGCCGGCGGTGAGACCTTCATGGTCTACCGCATCGGCCGCGACGGGCGGATCTGCGGCATCAACACGGGCAACAAGTGCGCCTCCGGGACGGGGGAATTCTTTCTCCAGCAGATCCGGAGGCTCGGGCTGACCCTCCCGGAGGCAATCCCCCTGGCCCGGACGGACGATCCCTACCGGGTCTCCGGCCGCTGCAGCGTCTTCTGCAAAAGCGACTGCACCCACGCCGCCAACAAGGGCATCCCGAAGGGCAGGATCACCGCCGGCCTCTGCCAGATGATGGCGGGCAAGATCCTGGAGCTGCTCCGGCAGACCGCCCGGGAGAACATCCTCCTGGTGGGCGGCGTCTCCCGGAACGAGGTCCTGCTGGAGATCCTGCGCCGGGAGATCCGGAACGTCCATGTTCCCCCGCAGGCAGCCTGGTTCGAGGCCTGGGGAGCCGCCCTGTGGGCCCTGGAAAACCAGGCGACCCCGCTGCCGGAACCCGGTTCCCTGTTCCGGCCGGAGCACCGGTCATTCCACTACCTGCCGCCTCTGGCCGACTCCGCGGCGCGGGTGTCTTTCCGGGACAACGGAATGGATCGCTCCCCGGCGGGCGGCGAGGTGATCCTCGGCCTTGACGTCGGCTCGACGACCACCAAGGCCGTGATCATGCAGATCGCCGACAGCCGGATCCTGGCCTCGGTATATCTCCGGACCGGGGGCGACCCTGTTGCGGCCTGCCGCTCCTGCTACGCCGAACTCGCCCGGCAGATGGAAAAGCAGGGGGCGACCGTGCGGATCACGGGCCTCGGCGTCACAGGCTCGGGCAGACAGATCGCCGCCCTCCATGCCGGCACGAGCGGCATCGTCAACGAGATCATCGCCCACGCCACGGCCGCCCGCTACTTCGACCCGGACGTGGACACCCTCTTCGAGATCGGCGGCCAGGATGCCAAGTACACGCATCTCGTCAACGGCGTCCCCATGGACTACGCCATGAACGACGCCT
>CAYNEJ010000018.1:0-7140 GCA_964396205.1 uncultured Syntrophaceae bacterium | reverse complement strand
CGGGAGCGGCAAGACCGGCCTGTGCATATCCCTCCTGGAAGAGGCCGCCCTGGAAACGCTGGGCGTCGCCATGGAGGACATCGGTCCCCAGGCCCTGGAGGGAATCCGCCCCCCCAATTTCAACGACCAGTGCGCCGCCTTCATCTCGAGCGACATCAAGAACGCCCTCCACGAAGGCATCGGCCGGAAGGACATCCTGGCCGGGCTCGTCTACTCGATCGCCATGAACTACAATGTGCGGGTCAAGGGAAACCGCCCCGTCGGCCGGCGCGTCTTCATGCAGGGCGGCGTCTGCTACAACCGGGCCGTTCCGATGGCCATGGCGGCCCTCACGGACAGGGACATCGTGGTTCCCCCGGAGCCGGGTCTCATGGGGGCCTTCGGTGTGGCCCTCGAAGTCGTCGACCGCCGGCGCCGGGGACTCCTGGAGCCGGAGGAATTCGTCCTGGAGCAGCTTCGAGACCGCGACTTCGCCCACGAGACTCCGTTCGTCTGCAAAGGCGGCACCCGGGAAAAATGCGACCGGAAATGCGAGATCTCCCGGGTCCGGATCGGCGATAAGATCCATCCCTTTGGCGGCGCCTGCAACCGCTGGTACAACCTGCGGTTCCACCGCGACACCGAGGACGCCCCGAACCTGGCGGCCCTCTACGAAAGCCGGATCCACCCCGTACCCGCCCCTGCGGCGGAGAAGACGGCGGGAATGCACACCGTCGGAATCAACCGGTCTTTCCATGTCCACGCCTGCGCTCCCCTCTTCCGTGTCTTTTTCCGCCGCCTCGGCTTCGATCCGATCCTGCCGGAGAAACCCGATCCGGACGGAACGGAGGCCCGGGGCGCCGCCTTCTGCTACCCCGCGGAGCTGGCCCACGGCTTCTTTCTCGACCTGCTCAACCGGGAACCCGATTTTCTGTTTCTTCCCCACGTGCGGGACCTGCCGGCACCGGCGGGGGTTTCCCGGAGCACCACCTGCCCCGTCACGCAGGCGGAGCCCTACGTCCTGGCGACGGCCTTCGGGGAGCACCCGGTCTTCCGCCGCCTGCAGGCGGAGAAGCGGGTTCTGTCTCCGCTTCTGGATTTCTCCGGCGGCTGGGGATCGGCGGAGGAGGCCTTCATCCGCCTCGGAGCCGGCCTGGGAGCCGACGCCCGGAAGAGCCGCTCCGCGTTCCGGGAGGCCCTGGAGGAGCAGCGGCGGACGACGGAGGGGCTCCTCGCGGAGGGCCGGAAATTCCTGGAAGAACTGGAGAGGCGACCGGACCGGTTCGCCGTGGTTCTCCTGGGCCGCACTTACAATACCTGTGTGCCCGAGGCCCATCTGAGCATTCCCCAGAAGTTCGCCACGCGGGGTATTCCCGTCATCCCCTGCGGGATGCTGCCCGAGGGCGATTTCCCGCCGGATCCCGACATGTACTGGGCCGCCGGACAGACGATCCTGCAGGCGGCCCGGAGAATCCGTGAGCACCCCCAGCTGTTCGGCTGTTACATCATGAATTTCTCCTGTGGCCCCGACTCGTTTCTCCTCGGCGACGCGCGACGCATCATGGGCCGCAAGCCCTTCCTCGTCCTGGAGCTGGACAGCCACACGGCCGACGCCGGCCTGGAGACGCGCATCGAGGCGTTCCTCGACATCATTGCCAATTTCCGGAACGCCGGAGAAGAGACGCCCCGGCGGCCCGTCACCGCACCACGGCAAGCCTGCTGGGATAAGAAAAAACAGTCTTTCGTCGACTCCCGGGGCCGCTCCCGCAGCCTCACGGACGAGTCGGTCCGCGTCGTCTTTCCGTCCATGGGGCGCTTTCTCTCCGAGGCGGGGGCCGCGGTTTTTCGGGGCCTGGGCATCCGGGCGGAGGCCATGCCGCCCGCGGACACGGAGATCCTCCAGCTGGGCCGGGGGGAAACGACGTGCAAGGAGTGCCTGCCCCTCCTCCTGACGACAGGGACCCTCCTCAAGACCGTCCGGGAACGTCCCTCGCCGGAGGAACTCCTGGTCTATTTCATGCCCACCGCCGGCGGACCGTGCCGGTTCGGCCGCTACGCCCCTTTCATGAACGGTCTCATCCGGGAGCAGGGCTGGGAAAACGTCGCCATCCTCTCGCTGACGTCGGAGGACAGCTACACGGGACTCAGGGACAACGGTGCCTTCCACCGTCTCTGGCTGGGCGCCGTGACCGCCGACATCCTCCAGGATGTCCACTCGGTTCTCCTGGCGGATGCCTATGACCGGGAGCTTGCGCTTGGCATCTTCGAGGCCGAATGGCAGCGGATCCTGCTCGCCCTGGAGCGGACGAGAGACGAGATGGGGATCCGGGAGGCGATGGCCGGAGCGGCGGAGCGGCTGGGGCGGATCTCCCTGAAGCGGCCCCTCCCGGACATCCCCGTCATCTTCCTGACGGGAGAGATCTTCGTCCGCCACGACGACCTGTCGCGCCGGTTTCTCGTGGAGCGGCTGGCGGAGGAGGGATACGCCGCGAAGGTGGCCAGCGGTCTCGAGTGGGTTTACTACACGGACTGGTGCCTGCGGCAGGGAATCGGCAAGGAGCGGCCGAACCTCCGCGGCCGCCTTTCCCGGGCCATCCGCGGGGCCGTCATGAAGAGGGGGGAACGGTCGCTCAAGGAAGTCATGGCACGTTCCGGCCTGTACGCCCTCCACGAGGAGGATGTCGGTGCCGCCATCGAGTGCGCCCGGCCTTACCTGGATCCCCGACTGACAGGGGAGGCGGTCCTCACCATCGGCGGCTGCCTGCACGAGGTTCCCTCGCGGGCCTGCGGGGCCATCGCCATCGGCCCCTTCGGCTGCATGCCGAACCGGATCGCCGAGGCCATCCTGTCCCGCCGGATGCCTCCGCTCCCCTTCCTGGCCATCGAGAGCGACGGCACCCCGTTCCCCCAGCTCATTGCCGCCCGGCTGGAGGCCTTCCTCCTGCAGGCCCGGCGGGTCCACCAGGAGCGGCGCCGCGGACGGCAAGAACCAGCCCCTTGAGGTAGCGGCCTTCCGGGTGGGCCAGGGAAACCGGATGATCCGGCCCTGCCCCGACCCGGAACAGCACGGAGGCGGCCCGGCCGGCGTCCTGCAGCGCCCCCTGCACGATCCGCTCGAACAGGACCTCGTCCACGGCATTCGAGCAGGAAAACGTCGCCAGGATCCCCCCTTCCCGCAGCCGGAGCAGGGCCTGCAGGTTGGCGTCCTTGTAGCCTCGGGCGGCCCGGGTGACGTCCCTCCTTGTTTTGGCAAAGGCCGGGGGATCGAGGACGACGATGTCGAAGGTCTCCTCCGTCTCCCGGAGATACCGGAAGACATCGGCCCGTACAACCGGATGGTCTTCCGGCGACAGGCCGTTGGCGGCCAGGTTTTCCCGGGCGAGGCCGCAGGCATCCTCGGAGACGTCCACGGAGACGACCCGCTTCGCCCCTCCCCGGCCGCAGGCAACGGAAAAACCGCCGGTGTAGGAGAATCCGTTGAAGACCACCGCCCCGGCGGAGAGACTTCCGAGAAGGGCCCGGCTTTCCCGCTGGTCGAGGAAGAACCCCGTCTTCTGTCCCTTCAGGACATCCACCCGGTAGCGAAGGCCCCGCTCGCGGATCTCGACCGGCCCCGGCGGGACTTCCCCGAAGAGAATCCCGTGCCGGTCCGGGAGCCCCTCCAGGCGGCGGGCCCGTCCTTCCGAACGCTCCAGGATGGCTTCCGGCTCCATCTCCTCCGCGAGGGCCGCCGCGATCTCTTCCCGCCGCCGGTCCATGCCGGCGGTGGCAAAGGAGACCACCAGGATCCGGTCGTACCGGTCCACGATCAGCCCCGGCATTCCGTCCCCCTCCGCGTGGATCAGCCGATACGCCGTCGTCTCCGTCGGCACGACGAGACGTCTCAGGTCCACCGCCCGCCGGATGCTCCTCCGCCAGAAGGCACCGTCCACGGGTTCGTCGGTGCGGCCCGTGAGCAGGCGGAAGATGATGTCCGTCTGCGGCTGGTAGAACCCCAAACCGAGGGGCCGGCCGTCCCCGGAGACGGCCAGAACGACGTCTCCGGCCCTGGCGGGCGGGCGCACCGACGCCACGGCCCCGGAAAAGATCCAGGGATGCCCCTGCCGCAGGGAGCGGTCCCGGCCGGCCTTGAGGATAAGTTGGGGAATACCGTCGCTCACGGGGGAAATGCACCTCCGATGATGTTGTCGGTCCCGGGAACGCACAGGACCCGCCCATCCGCCTCTCCACATGTCGCCACAAAGGGACCAGGGAACGCTTTTGGCCTTGGCAATGTACCGGCGGGCAGGCTAAATTGCAAGAAAACCGCGAGGCACCCCGTGAACCTGTTCCGCGACCCCCTGTACCCGCAACTCCACCGGGCGGCCTTCCGCCGCCGGCTGCACCGTTTCGCCGTCGAGTGCGATCTGGACGGCCGGGTGGTGACGGCCCACCTTCCAAATCCGGGCCGCCTGTGGGAATTGCTCCTGCCGGGACGGACCGTCCTCCTGGCGCCCGCGGACACCCCCGGGCGCGCTCTGGCCTGGACGGCCGTGGCCGTCGTGCGGGACGGGGCCGTGATCCTGCTTCACACAACCCTGGCAAATCGGGTGGTGGAGTTCCTGATCGGAGCCGGCCGGATCCCGGGCCTGGAGGGGGCGTCCGTGACGCGCCGGGAGGCTGCCGTCGGGGACAGCCGCCTCGATTTCATCCTCCAGCGGGGTGAAGAAGAGATCCTCCTGGAGGTGAAGTCCTGCACACTCTTCGGCGAGGACCTCGCCATGTTCCCCGATGCCGTCACCGCCCGGGGCCGGCGGCATCTGCTGAACCTGGCGGAGCAGGTCCGGCCGGGGCGGCGATGCGGCGTCGTCTGGCTCGTCCAGTGGCCCCGGGCGCGGAGGTTCCTGCCGGACTACCACACGGACCCGGCCTTCGCCGAGACCTTCCTGGAGATGAAAGACAGGATCTTCTATCTCCCCGTCGCCGTGTCCTGGACGGAGGACCTGCGCCTCGAGGACAACGTCCGCGTCCTCCCCGTTCCCTGGGACCTGCTCCGCCGGGAGGACCGGGACCGGGGTGCCTACCTGCTCCTCTGCCGACTCGACGCGGCCCGGTCCGTCGAGGTCGGCTCCCTGGGACGCATCGATTTTCCGCCGGGGACCTGGTGCTATGTCGGGTCCGCCCGGAAAGACCTGTCCCGCCGGGTTGCGCGACACCTTAGGCAGCGAAAAACCATGCACTGGCACATCGACTATCTCCGGGCGGCGGCGGATGCCTGCACGGCCCTCTTGATCCGGACGGCCGACGACCTGGAGCACGAGCTTGCCAGGAGCCTGTCGGCAATCGCCGACTTTTCCGTTCCCCGCTTCGGGTCTTCCGACTGTTCCTGCAAAAGCCACCTTTTCGGCTGGCGGGACACCCCCCTCCGCACCCCGGCCTTCATCGCCCTGCTCCAGCACTTCCGCATGGACCGCCTCCCGCGGGAATGATCTTGTCAAGGAAGACTGTCTCTGCTATGCATCCCGGGGTCGGGATAACCGGCCGTTTTCAAATGAAAAGTCGAAAGCCCATCACGATTCTGCAAGGAGATCCCATATGTATGCAGTCATCATGGCCGGCGGCCGGGGCACCCGCTTCTGGCCCCGCAGCCGGGACCGGAAACCCAAGCATCTCCTGGACATCCTGAGCGAACGGACGATCATCCAGGAGACCGTGGACCGCCTGCTCCCCCTCGTGCCGCCGGAGCGCATTCTCGTCGTCACCGGCCGGACTCATGCGGCGGAGCTGGCCCGTCAGCTCCCGGACATTCCGGCGGAGAACATCCTCATCGAACCGGTTGGGCGAAACACCGCCCCCTGCATCGGCCTGGCGGCCCATTATATCGGGCGGCTTCAAAAGCTTCATCCAAGTGAAGATGAGATCATGGCGGTCCTGCCGGCGGATCACCTCATCACCGACGAAGCCAGGTTCCGGGAAGTCCTCCGGGCGGCCGCCAAGGCGGCGGCGGCGGGGCGACACCTCGTGACCATCGGCATCGCCCCCACGGCCCCGGAGACGGGATACGGCTATCTCGAACTGGGCGATGCGGAGGATCCCGTTCGTGGCGAGAAGGTCTGGCGGGTCCGGTCCGTCCGGGAGAAGCCGGACATGGATACGGCGAAGGCTTTCCTGGCGGAGGGCCGTTACGTCTGGAACAGCGGTATGTTCGTCTGGACCGCCGGGGCGATCCTGCATGCCATCGGACAGTATCTGCCGGAGTCGGCCCACCGGCTGACTGCCATCGCCGGCACCTTCGGCACGGCGGGGGCCGGCGGCTATGAGGCCACCCTGGAAAAGGAATACCAGGCGATTGATTCCATCTCCATCGACTACGGCGTCATGGAGAAGGCCGACAACGTCCTTGTCCTCCGGGGGGATTTCGGCTGGTCCGACGTGGGGAGCTGGGATGCCCTGTGGGAAATCTCGCCTAAGGACGATGCGGGAAACGTCCTGAAAGGGGCCGTCGCCACGACCGGGACGAAGAACACGCTCGTCGTGGCCCGGGACCGGCTGGTCGCCCTGGCGGGGGTGGAGGACCTGATCGTCGTGGACACGGAAGATGCGCTGCTTGTCTGCCGGAGGGGGGACTCCCAGCGGGTCAAGGAATTGGTTGATCTGCTGGAGAAGAAGGGACTCACGCAGTATCTCTGAGTGAAATGATCCGCACCGCCGTCGGGAAACCCTCCGTCGGGCTGCCGGAGTGCCTCTGTCCACCGCATTCCCCGCCCCCGGAAGACGGGCCTGCCAACGGCCGAAACGGGAACATTTTTGAACTTATCAAAAGGGATTCCTGCCTTATGACGGTCAGTTCCGCTGTCCCATTCTTCCCGAAAAAAATGTGGATAATTTACTCCGATTATATTATGCACCATCACTTAATAAGCGCCTTGGTACAGGGGAATCATTCATATGAGGTTCGAAATCTGCAAGGGTGGAAGCGGGCTTACCTATGAAATCCGCAACATCGTCAACATCGCCAGGAAACTGGAACAGTACGGTGTCGAGATCTGCTGGGAGAACATCGGCGATCCCGTCCAGAAGGGCGAGCATATCCCCGACTGGATGAAAGAATGCATCATCGAGATCATCCGGGACGACCGGTCTTTTGCCTACTCTCCCACAAAGGGCATGGACGAGACCCGA
>CAYNEJ010000017.1:2190-32923 GCA_964396205.1 uncultured Syntrophaceae bacterium | reverse complement strand
GCCGCTTCCGGCAACGCACTCTGAAAGCCCTCTCAAAATACCGGCTCCTGGGCGAAGATGCCCGTCGCCCCGAAGGAGAAGTTGCGGTCCACCACGGCGATCTTTTTCGCACCCGCCAGGGCCCCACGGATGGCCTCCACCGGGAAGGGCCGGAAAAGCTTGATTTTCAGAATGCCCACCTTTTCCCCCTTCGCCCGCAGCTCTTCCAGGAGGATCCGCGCGGTGCTCGTCACCGTCCCGCTGGTCACCAGGACGATGTCGGCGTCCTCGCAGCAAACGGCCTCCACGGCCCCGTAGCGACGGCCGAAGATCCCGGCGAATTCATCCTCAACGGCATCGAGCCTCTCCAGCGCCTCCTCCATGGCGGCGGCGATCTCCCGGCGCATCTCCATGTAGGCGTTCGGCGCCACCAGCGGGCTCAGGGCAAAGGGGTGCGCCGTGTCCAGGCGGAATTCCGGCGCATGGGGCGGCAGAAAGCGGTCCGCCTCCTCCTGTTCCGGAACGTCCACGGGCTCGTAGGTGTGGGACAGGAAAAAGGCGTCCAGGACCACCATGGCGGGGAGGTTCACCATCTCCGCCAGGCGGTAGGCCATCAGCATTGTGTCGAGAACCTCCTGGGCGTCCTCGCAGTAGAGCTGCATCCAGCCGGTGTCCCGCTGGGCCAGGCTGTCGCTTTGGTCCGTCCAGATGTTCCACCCCGGCGCCAGGGCCCGGTTCACCTCCGCCATGACGATGGGCAGGCGCGCCCCGGAGGCCCAGTGCAGCAGCTCGTGCATCAGGGCCAGCCCCTGGGAGGAGGTGGCGGTGAAGGTCCGGACGCCGGAGCTCTGGGCCCCGATCAGGGCCGCCAGGCAGGAGTGCTCGCTCTCCACCCGGAGGAAGCGGGCGTTCATCTTCCCGGAGGCGCAGTAGTCCGAGAGGATCTCCACGATGTGCGTCTGTGGCGTGATCGGGTAGGCCGAGATGACCTGGACCCTGGCCAGCCGGACCGCCTCGGCCACGGCATGGCTTCCCTCGAGGACCCGTTTCATGATTCCCCCTCCAGGGTCATGGCGTTGCGGGGGCACTCGACCACGCAGAGGCCGCAGCCCTTGCAGTAGTCGTAGTTGATCCGCCTGTTCTCCCCTTCGTGGCCGCGGGCGATGGAGACGTCGGGACAGAAGAGGTAGCAGTTGTCGCAGCCGTTGCAGATGCCGCAGTTGAAGCACCGGCCGGCTTCCCGCATGGCCAGCCCGGCGGAGATCTTCAGGTCGATCTCCGAGAATGAGCGGGACCGCTCCTCCACCAGGAGCCGCGGCTGGGTGATCCGGGGCTCGAAGGCGAAGTAGTCCGTGTTGATCTCCTCCGGCAGGACGACATGGCGGTTCCGGAGACCACGGGGGCCGCCGGTGTAGATCTCCATGGATAGCGACGGCCCCGGCCCGACGGCACAGGCGGAGAGCCGTTCCGTCACCGCCGCCGGCCCCTCCCGGAACAGAACATCCAGGGCGATCGCGGCCTGCTTGCCCGAGGCCACGGCGGTGACGACCATCTGAACGTCGTTCGTCACGTCGCCGCCGTATGCCCGCACCGCCTTTCCTTCCGGGGCGACGAAGACGGAGTGGCTGAGCCTGACGAGGCCCGCACCCTCCCGGGGCGGCAGATGCCAGTCCTCGGACGGCCCGGCGCCGACGGCCGTGAAGAGGCGGTCCGCCTCCATCTCCAGCGTCGCCTCCCCGTCCGGGACGATGCGCCCCCTTCCGTCGGCGTCTTCGCCCTCGATCTTCATCCTGCGGAACGTGATGCCGAGTCTCCCGTCCCGGCGGACGATCCCTGCCGGCGCCAGGAGCTCCATGAGCTCGATCCCCTCCTCCAGGGCCATCTGTACTTCCTCGTCGAAGGCGGGCATGTCCTGCCGGCGGCGGCGGTAGGCAATGACCGCGCGTCCGCCGAGGCGGACGACGGTGCGGGCCACATCGACAGCGGTGTTTCCCCCGCCCACGACGATCGACAGGCCGCCGGGATCCGGCGACACGCCGCTGCGCACCCGGGCCAGAAAGGCGAGTCCGTCCTCGACCCCGTCCTCCCCCTCCCCCGGGATTCCCAGAGGCCGGTCCATTCCGAAGCCGCAGCCGAGAAACACAGCGTCATGGTCCCGCTCCAGGGCCTCCAGCCCCGACAGGTCGATCCGGCAGTCCGTCCGGATCTCCACGCCAAGCTCCACGAGGCGGTCAATCTCGGACCGGAGCGCCGGGGGAGGAAGCCGGTAGGCGGGAATCCCCCAGCGGAGGATGCCTCCCGGCTCCGGCCGGGACTCCAGGACGCGGACGCGGTAACCCAGGCGGGCCAGGAACCAGGCTGCCGCCAGGCCGGCGGGGCCGGCTCCGACGATGGCGATCCGCTCCTTCCGGGCGGTCATCTTTCCGAGGCCGCATTGAAACCCGTTGCGAAGGGCCGAATCGGCCAGGAATCGCTCGATGGTATGGATCGCAACCGCCGAATCGAATCCGCCGCGGTTGCAGACCCCCTCGCAGGGATGGAAGCAGACCCGTCCGCAGACGCCCGGAAAGGGATTTTCCATCAGGATCGTTTCCCAGGCCTCCCGGAAGGCGCCCTGGGTCGTGAGCATCTCGATGCGGGGGATGTCTTCTCCGGCGGGACAGGCGGCGCTGCAGGGGGCCGTCTTTTCTTCGAAGCGCGGACGGAGATACCGCCACGAGCCCGTCAGGTTGCTCTCGGTGGTGGTGAAGGAGCGGGGCAGAAACAGCGCCCCGGCCCTGCCCTGTTCTCGGTTCATGTGTTCCCCTCCCGTCGGTTCAGGATGCGGGGATCGTGCCGAGAATCCGGACTTCCCGGTAGGCATCCTCGGCGGCTGCGATATTGCGCTCCGGCTCCGCCGGAACCTCCTCGCGGATGGCGGCGACGATGGCCTCCATGGGCGGCTCCCCGAACATCCGGGCGAAGGCGCCCATCATGGCCGTGTTGACGATGGGAGCGGTCCGGCTTCCAAGCCGGTGCCGGAGGGCGATGCGGCTGGCGTCGACACAGGCGAGCCGCTGGCCGGCATAAACGGCCGGGTTTTCAGGATCCGTGGCGCGATTCAGGAGGACCCATCCCCCGGGCTTGAGACCCCGGGCGACGTCGATGCTGGCCAGGAGCGTCTCGTCCTGAACGACCACGTGGTCCGGCGCGGTAACGTTCGTCCGGGCCAGGATCTTCGCCCGGTCCAGCCGGAGATACGCCTCCACCGGCGCCCCCCGCCGCTCCACCCCGAAGAATGGAAAACTCTGGACCTGCCATCCTGCCTGGAAGAAGGCCTTGGCCAGGAGGATTGTCAGCACCACCGTCCCCTGGCCGCCGCGGCCGTGGAACCGGATTTCCACCATGTCCTGTCTCCCCGTCTTCAGGTGCTCCAGACAACGACGATCGCTCGTGCAGGACGTCCGTCGAGGCCCCGAAAACTGTGGTTCTGGTCGGAATCGAAATAGAGGGCTTCCCCGGGGGAGAGCGCCTCCACCCGGTCGTCGGTGCGGAACTCGAGCCGCCCCTCCAGGACATAGACGAACTCCTCGCCGTCATGGCACGCGAAGACCATGTCCCCCGTCTCCAGCGGCTGAAACTCGACAAACAGGGGTTCCATGTGCTTTTCGGGCTTCCGGGTCTCCAGCGCCTCGTAGACGTAATCGACCTCTCCCTCGTGATGGTGAGGTCGGCGGGCGATCCGGCGCCGGTCGGTGAGGCGGGTGATGGAAACGCGGGCGGCCGGCTGGTCGTCCTCGAAGAAGCGGGCCATCCCCACGCCCAGCGCCCGAGCCAGCTTCAGGAGCGTCGCCACGGGCGGGACAAACTCGCCGGCCTCGATCTGCTCCAGGCTCTCCCGGGTCATTCCCGTTCTGGCCGCCAGATCCTGCAGGGTGAGGGATTTTTTCTCCCTCGCTTCCCGGATCTTGCCGCCGATCTTCAGACCTTCAAAGGATGAATCGACTGCATGTTCCTGATTCATGTCGCACCTCGATGGCGATTCCTGGCGGGTGATGTGAAGGACGCAAAGTGCGTCCCCTGGGAAAAGACTACTCCCGGCACCTCGGATGTCAATATTTTTTTGGGATCTTTTTTGGGGGGATCTCCATGACGAATCTTTATCCGATCGCCTTTCCCGGCAGAGTCGGGGTCGCCGCTGCGAGCATCGGCCGGGGCCTGTCACAGCACACGGAATTAATACCTGTGAAACGCTCTGGGACAACACCGATCAGGGAAAAAATCGATTGACGCTTGCAGGCGGTAGGAGTACCTTTCCCACATTCATGATTGCCTGCGCCAGATCGGCCATTTTTCATCGGGAGTTCGGACGGCGCGGGGTTTCGGAATCGATGATCCGCAACTGTGATCAGAAAGGAGGCTTTTCATGACGACCACTGTGATCATCATTATCGGTTTTCTCATTTACGTCGGTCTTTACTTCACCTACGGGAAAAAGATCGAGCGCGACGTCGTCCGGGCATCGGACGAGAACAAGACGCCATCCGAGCGTCTCTATGACGGTGTGGATTACATCCCCGCCCACAAGGCGGTCCTCTTCGGGCATCATTTCTCCTCGATCGCCGGGGCGGGACCGCTCGTCGGACCGGCCATGGCCCTCTGCTGGGGGTGGCTGCCGGGCCTTCTGTGGGTCTGGATCGGCAATGTCCTGATCGGCTCCGTCCACGACTACCTGGCCCTGATGGCCTCGGTTCGCTACGACGGCAAATCCGTCCAGTTCGTGGCCACCGACCTGATCTCCAAGCGGACGGGAACGGCCTTCTACTGGATCGTCTTCTTCCTGCTGATCCTGGTTGTGGCGGCCTTCGCCAACATCATCGGCGTGATGTTCGAGAAGACGCCCTCGATCTCCGGGGCGTCCATCTACATGACCATCGCCGCCCTCATCCTGGGAGTCCTGATCTACCGGGTGAAGATGAACCTCCCCGGGGCGACGGTCATCGGCGTCGTGCTGATGGCCCTGGCCGTCTGGCTGGGATCGGAGATCCCCATACAGGCCAGCTACGAGGTCTGGATGGTGGTTCTCTTCGTCTACATCATCATTGCTGCGTCGATCCCGGTGAACATCCTCCTCCAGCCCCGCGACTACATGAACTCCTTCCTCCTCTATTTCGGCATCGCCATCGGGTTCATCGCCGCCGTGGTGAGCTTCCGGGGCTTCGAGATCCCCATGGCCACGACGTTCTCCCCGATCCTGCTGGGGGGCAAGCCGACACCCTTCTGGCCTGCCATTCTCCTGGTCATCGCGTGCGGCTCCCTCTCGGGCTTCCATTCGCTGGTCGGGTCGGGCACATCGTCCAAGCAGCTCGCCAAGGAGAGTGACGGCCTCTTCGTGGGGTACGGCGCCATGTTCACGGAAGGTTTCCTCTCGACCGTGATCATCTGCGCCATCGGCGGATTCGGCTACACGGCCATCCAAAACGCCCATGCCGCCCAGGCGGCCGCCGAAGCCGCCAAGGCCGCCGCCGCGGGAGCCGCCTTCACAGCCCCGACACTGGCCCTGACCATGGACAACTGGGGGGACCTCTACACGAAGACGACGACGGCATTGAAGCTCTCTCCGCCCAACATGATCGTCCAGTGCTTCTCCGACATGGTGGCGGCCACCTTCCTGGCCTTCATCCCCGTGAAGATCGTCAAGATCATCGCGGGGCTGTGGATCTCCGCCTTCGCGCTGACGACCCTCGACACGACGAACCGGCTCGCCCGGTACTGCCTCGTCGAGATGCTCCAGCCCCTGAAGGACAAGGCGGAAGGCCTCTACAACGCCCTCACCTTCCGCTGGACCGCCTCGCTGGTGCCGGCGGCCATCGGCATCTACCTGGCCTGGAGCAAGCAGTTCACCATCCTCTGGCCGTCCTTCAGCGCCGCCAACCAGCTCATCGCCTCCATCGCCCTCATGACCGGCGCGGCCTACGTGTCCCAGAAGCTGAAGTCCAAGTTCGCCATCATGGCGACGATTCCCGCCTGGATTCTCTGGATCACCGTCACGGCGGCCATCATCTGGTTCATGTACGTCGTCATGCCCGGCTCCATCGCCAAGCAGCCGGGTCCGGGCTGGACGGTCCAGATCATCATGGGGATCATGCTGCTGTTGAACATCCTCTTCATCGTCGACTTCGTGAAGTCGGGGAAGAAGTAGGATCGCGTTGACAACCATCTTTTAGACCACGAACCGGCGCGGGTCTCGAACCCGCGCCGGTTCCCTTTCCCGGCCAGGTGTTCATGCGTTCTTCCTTTCTCCGCTACTGCCGCGACATCGCCTCCAGCCTGGGAACCGCCCAGCGGGAGCGCCTGGCGGCCCTGACCTGCATCGAGGAGCGGGAGCTGGAAAACATCTTCGCCCTCCTCCTCCTGGGGTCCTTTGTCGGCCTCCCGGCGCCGCCGACCTTCCTGTCGGTGGAGCTCCTCCCCTTCATGGAAAGAGAGCTGCAGGTCCTCCACCAGCGGGCGGAGGACGCCCCGGACACGCTGGCGGAGATGATGGGAATCCTGGGGGTCGAAGGATGAAGATCCTGTTCTACACGGGGAAGGGCGGTGTCGGGAAATCGACCATGGCGGCGGCGGCGGCCTGGCAGCTCTCGCAGCGTTTCCGGGTCCTGGTCGTCTCCCTGGACCCGGCCCACAACCTGGGGGACGTGTTCGGCGTGGACCTCCGGGGCCGGCGGAAACGGTTCACCAAAAGCCTGCACCTTGAAGAGGTGGACCTGAAGAAGCTGACCCGGGCGTACCTGAAGCGGGAGGTCACGGTCCTTTCGGAAACGTACAACTACCTGCAGGTGCTCAATCTCGACTCTTACTTCTCGGTGCTTCAGTACTCACCGGGCATCGAGGAATACGCCCTCCTCACCAGCATCGAGAAGACGATCCGGGAGGACACGCGGTTCGACTACATCCTCTTCGACACGCCGCCCACGGGCCTGACCCTTCGCTTCCTGGCCCTCCCCCAGGTCACCATCACCTGGATCGAGCGCCTCGCGGCCATCCGCCGGCAGATCCTCGAGAAGCGCCACACCATCCAGAAAATCCGAGGCCCCGCCGACACCGAAGCGAAAAGCCGGGAAATCGTTCTCAACTACCGGGAAGACGATGATGACATCCTGAAGCGGCTCAAGGCGCTCCACGAGAATTACGTCGCACTGAACCGCATTCTCCAGGGGCGGGACAGCGGCATCGTCCTCGTCTTCAACCCGGACCTGCTGTCCCTGCGCGAATCGGAGCGGCTCCTCGACGGCCTGAAGGAACTGAAGCTGCCCCTGCGGCTCCTGATCCAGAACAAGGTAACCGACGGCAACCGCCCGACGGCGGACCGCACGGCCCGGATCCTGCGGGAAAAAGCACCGTCGGGTGTCCCGCTGCAGCGGGTGGAAATGAGAGACTCCCTGACGGGGGAGGCGACGGAGGCCCTGTTCGCCCTGCCGGAAGACCTGACCAGACACCTTTTATCTGTGGAAGGCGACGATGTTTGAACATGATTACCTTGCCGGGCAGCCGCTCTTCTATCTCTTCATCGCCTTTTCGGCGCTTCTGAGCTTCGGCTATTTCTGGGGCAAGCGCTACAACGAGCGGCTCTTCCGGGCGTCCTTCCAGGGGCTCATGGACGTCGTCAAACCCATCGACCAGACCTTCACCAACATCGGCGGGATCATCGGCTACCATGCCCGGCTCACACCGCCGAAACGGTCCCCCTTCGAGCGGATCGACGCCACGATCACGTTTCTTCCCCGCCACTCCTGGCTCTGGATGCCCATCTCCAAGATCGTCCGGAAATACGACCGGCTCTTCGTGACCATCCATTTGCGCCGCAATCCCCTGGCGGAGGGACACCTGATCGAGACGGGCTACGCCCGCTTCCGGGGTCCGAAGATCGCCAACGAGTCCCGTCTCCAGCGGGAGGAGATCGCCTGGGGCACGATGAGGTTCCTGCTCTACTACGGCAGCGAGGCCATGCGGGACCGCCTGCGGCAATTCGTCGGACAGCACGGAGACCCCGGCCAGCTCCGTCATGTCGCCCTCGTTCCCGAACAGCGAAAATGCTTTGTCTTTATCATCCCCCGGAAAGACCGGGTGGCATCCTCCTTCGACCCCGTGTACCAGTGGATTCCCTCCGTTCTGAAACCGGAGGAAGATTCCTCTGCGGGGAAAAAGAAGAGCCGATAAGCAGCGAAGCACCTCCCGGAGTGTCCGGACAACCGCCGCCCGCCTTACGAAGTCCTTATCCTGACGGAGTTTTTTCTTGACATGCGTTTCTCCGTCAGGCACGTTTGAACAACTTGGTGTGACATCTGCAGTCCCGGAGCACCCGCTTCCGGACACTCTTTACCACTCGTTTCTTCCACCGGCAACGCAGGGGGCGGCCCGTACCGCCTGAAAAATATACCCGCTTTCCAGAAGGAGGAAGAACCATGGCCAAGAGGCAACCGCTGAACGTCTTCGAGTTCGCGATTCGCGCGGAAAAGGAAGGAATCGAGTTCTACACGAAGGCGGCCAAGAAATTCGCCGACTCCGACCTGAAGAACCTCTTCCTGAAGCTGGCCAAAGAAGAGGCGGCCCACATGAAGCTCTTCACCGAAATCAAGATGAAAGCCGACACCCGGGATATCGACCAGGTCCTGAGAGATCCGGACATCGACGATTACCTGGAGGCCATCGTCCAGGAGGGGCTGTTCCCCAAGGGTGAGACGGTGAACAAGCGCCTGGAGCGGGTGGACACCCCGGCGGCGGCCGCTGCGGTGGCAATGGCGGCGGAGAAGAGCGCCATTCTGCTCTACACGGAACTGGCGAAACTCTCCCGGGACAGGGACCAGAAAAAACTTTTCGAGAAGATCGTCAAGGAGGAAAAGTCACACGTGGTCATGGTGCGGAACCTCCGGGCCGACCATGATCCGGCGTATGCGGCCATGGCGTTCGGACGGTTCTTCTAGACGGCTGTTGAACAGGGGCCGCCTGCCGCGGTCACTCCGGGCCGGCCGGCAGAATAATGATTTCCAGGCCGGGAAAGGCCTCCCCGAAGGCGGCCTGCAGGTCCCGGGCGATCCCGGCCAGAACCGTCTGCGCAATGGCGGCGCAGGTGACGCACTTGGGCAGATGGCCGTAGGTGTCCAGGAACACGTAGAGCTTTTTTTCCTGTTCACTCAACCGGACCTTTTTCACGATCCCGAGCTCTGAAACGGGAAGCCCGCTTTCGGGGTCCCGGATGCGATCGAGGACCGCGTCGACCGTTTTCGTCCATTCGGCGTTCACGGCGAAGGCTCCTTCCCTTTTTCTGCGGCCTCTGTCCTTCCGGGGGTCTCGGAAAACAGATCGAGAAAGCTCTGGAAGGGGGCCAGTGGGGAGGCGGATTTTCCGGCAGCCTGGGACCATTCGGTCCCCAGGTCCAGCCACTTCCTGAACTGGTCGTCCGCGACGGCCCGGTAGGCAAGGTAGTTTTTCATGATCTGCTGGAGGTATGTCTCGAAGAAGTCCGAGAGAAGGTTGTCCCCGAAGCGGATGATCAGGTGAAGAAGCGGAACCGGGAGGAGAAACTCCTTCTTCCGGGATTCCTCCAGAAGGATCTGGGTCAGGATGAAAGCCGTCACGTCTTCCTTTGTCTTTGCGTCCTCCACGGCAACGGTCCTGCCCTCCTTGAGCGAACGGGTCAGGTCTTCCAGCGTGATGTAGGCGCTCCGTTCCGTATCGTAGAGACGGCGGTTTCCATATTTTTTTACAAGCAGTGTCTCGGCCATGGTTTCCTCTCCTGAGGGGAGCCAACACCCTACCGGGCGAATTGTTTCATTGCAACAAAAATATTCATTCACTTGAACAATGGATAATGCCATCCATGTAATTTTAATATTATCAATATGTTACGAGTGGCGTGCCGATTGCGGTCATGCTCAGCCTTTTATTGCGTTGCAACATTTTTCCTTGACACCCCTTCCGGCTGCGTTATATTAGCCGCAAAAATAAAGCGCAGATGCGCAGGGAGGTGCCTGAAACATGGAACAGGAAAGAATCGTGAAACAGATCGTCGGTTTTTACAAGACCACCTTTGACAGCAGCTTCAACGCCATGACCATTCTGCAGGAGCAGACGGAGAAGATGATGCAGACCGCTCTGGACCAGTCCCCCTGGATCCCCGAAGAGGGCCGGAAGATCGTCGGAGAGTGGATGAAGGCGTATCGCCAGGGCCGGGATGATTTCCGTTCCGCCGTCGATGAGAGTTACGGAAAGGTAGAGAGCTTTTTCGCCTCCAAGACCTGGCAGGATGTGGCAAAGGAAGCCCAGAAAGCCGGCCGGGCGAAGTAAACCAGTCGGGATCGCCGGCAGATCCCGCACCGAATGAAAGGAGAATGTACCATGGATCCGAAGCAGATGACCAAACAGATGATCGATTTCAACAAGACGGCCTTCGACAACACGTTCAACGCCATGACGGTCCTTCAGGACCAGACGGAAAAGATGGTCAGCATGTACATGGAGCAGGCTCCCTGGTTTCCCGAGGAAGGAAAGAAGCTCATCAACGAGTGGGTCCGGGCCTACAAGAAGGGCCGCGAAGACTACAGGGGCATCGTGGACGCCAACTACAAGAAAGTCGAGGAATATTTCGCCAAGGCGAAATAGACCGCGGAACCACGCCTGGGTCGTGCATTCGACTGCAGAACTCCTGAACCCCGGATCCCGGCGGCCGAAGAGACCGCCGGGATTCGTTTATGCGCGCAATTCGGGGACTCAAGCATGAATTCACAAAGCGTCGACATCCCGGACACGATCGCCGAAGCGGCTTTCTCCATCACCCGGGATTACCGGTGGCAGATCGGAGAGGTTCACGAGGACCTGTTCAACGCCGCCATGAATACCTGGCGGGCCAATGCATCGCTCCTGCGGCGTGCCTTCACCTACCCCGCCGGTGTCACGATCCCCCTCTGGCAATCCCTCCGCTCGCTTTTCGATCTCCAGACCGACCACTGCCTCCGGGCCGTGGAGACGGCAACGGACGCCGTCGAGGCCGGGCAGCACTTCGGCGTGGGCCTCCTTTCCTATCTGGGCGATTTCATGAACCCCTACTGGACGGCACTGAATTCCTTCAGCTTCCTGGAAAAGGACAAGCTCACCCGGACGCCCTTTCTGCAAAGCACCCTGGATTATTTCGAGCTCCTCCGGTTCAATGTCCAGATCGCCGAACAGGGTGCGAAAGGAACCATGAGCGGCCTCGATGCATTCAACCGCCGGGAGGCCCTCCGTCTCGGCAGGGCCGTCCTCAACAGCCTGCTGGGCAAGCGCGAGGAAGGGCTCAGGGACTACAGCGCGGACATGGCCCGACTGCTGGACGCGCTGGTTTACCGCTACCCCGAGGCGATCCGGGCCATCGAGCCGGAGTTCGGATTTCACTTCGACGACGGCGGGTACGTCCTGTCGGACGAGACGGATCGCTTTCTCCTTTACCGGGTCCTGCCCCGGGATCCCGGAGTGACGACGCATCATGCCGGCAAACCCGTCCTGATCATGCACCCCTACGTCCTGGGCCCCAATATCCTGGCCTTCCTGCCAGGGGAAAACAAGAGTTACGTCCACGCCTTTGCCAACCGGGGCGTCCCGACGTACATCCGGATCCTGAAGAATATCGAACAGAACCCGGCGGTGCAGGTCATGACGGGCGAGGATGACGCCCGGGACACCCGGCGTTTCTGTGCGCATCTGAAGGCCGTCCATGGCCGCCCCGTCACCCTCAACGGCTTCTGCCAAGGCGGCTTCATCGCCCTCCTGGACATCCTGTCGGGGGAGCTCGACGGGCTGGCTGACGCGTTGATCACCTGCGTCGCCCCCATGGACGGCACCCGGAGCAGGTCGCTGGTGGAGTACATGCAGCACCTGCCGCCCCGGTTCCGGGACCTGGACTATGCCGTCAAGGAGCTGCCCAACGGCAACCGGATCGTTGACGGCAAGGTCATGAGCTGGGTCTACAAGCTCAAGAGCATGGAAAAGGAAGCCCCCCTTGTGAGCCTCTATCGGGACATGACGAATTTCCGGCACGAAGGCGGCCCTGTGCGGATCGGCAAGACGGCGGCGGCAATGAATCACTGGCTCCTCTACGACCGGACCGACCTGCCGGAGGGAATCACCCGGCTCAGCTTCGATTCCTACACGATCCCCATCACCGACGACGGTACGCTGCCGGTGACACTGTTCGGCAGAGTCCTCAACCTGCGGGGCATCCGCGAGAAGGGGATCCGCTGGCTCATCTGCTACGCCGAGGGAGACGACCTGGTGGACCGCGACGCGGCCCTGGCGCCCCTGGAATATCTTGAGGACGTGGAAGTGACGCCCTTCCCGAAGGGGCATGGAGCGATCGCCACCTCCTGGTCGGATCCGGCCTCCGCCTGCGCCCTTCACACCCGTTTCGGCAGGGGATATCGGGGACCCGTCCGCTTCCATCTCGACCTGGACGGGGATGCGGCGGCGGAAGCGGGAAAAATGGAGAACGCCCCCGGGAAGAGATAAAGGAACCGGGGGGACAAAGACCCCGCATCTCCGGGAACGGGGATGCCTTTGGGAGGTGATCCGATGGACCGAAGTTTCTATGAATTCTGGGGACGCTACTTCCTGGCCCTCGCCCGGGGCCGGCAGCAGTACGAGGACGTAACGGCCTGGATGAACAGGGGTTTCAAGGGCTCCGAGAGCCTGATGGAATTCTTTCGCAAGGCCTATGGCCTGAACCGGGAGGAAAACAGCGGCGACGCCGATTTCTGGCAGGAGACCCGTGACTCCTTCCTCAAGTCTCTCCGCGAATACCTGGCCTTTTTCGACGTCGTCCCCCGGGAGGACCTGGCAGCCCTGCAGCGGGAAAACGACGAGCTGCAGCAGAAGGTTGCCCGGCTGGAGGACTCCCTTCGCCGGCAGCAGGAGCTCCTCGGCGAAAAGGGGCTGGACCCGGCCGGCATGATCGAGGGCTTCCAGGACCTGATGCAGAAGCAGACGGAAGAGCTGCAGAAGCTCATGGACAGCATGGGAAATTACTTCGAAAAGAAGAAGCGGCCCCTCTCGTCATAGAAGACCGGACCGGATCTTCGCGGCCAGCGGCACCAGGACGTTCACGTAATCGTCCGTCCAGGGGCGGCAGTTTGCGATCCCGTCTTCCGCTCCGAAGGGAATCCAGCCCCGCTCCGCCAGGAAGACCAGCCGGCCGGGCTCCGCAGCGAGGGCCACGTAGACCGTCGTCAGCCGGTAACGGCCATCGGCGGGATCGGAACCCGCCACCTTCACGACCCCCTTCAGATTGAGTTTTCCGGCAATCGCCTTCACGACCGGCCGGAGATCATAATAGCGGTTGGAGAGGTGGAAGAGCATCAATCCACCCCGTGACAGCCGTTTCCGGTATGCCTCGACGGCCTCCGTCGTCAGCAGGTGGGTCGGGATGCCGTCGCCGCTGAAGGCATCGACGAACAGGAGGTCGTATGTTTCCTCTCCTCCTCCGCCGCGCTCCAGGGACAGCCGGCCGTCCCCCGGAAAGACCCGCACCCGGGCCAGGGAATCGTCCAGGTAGGTGAACCACCGCCGGGCAACGGTTTCCACATCGGGGTCGATCTCGAAGAAGTCGATCCGGTCCCCCGGGCGCCCATAGGCCGCCACGGTTCCGGCCCCCAGGCCGACGGCGGCGACCCGCCGGGGAACGGGCAGCCCCGCAAAGACATCCCCCAGCCCCCGGTTTTCCCCATAGTACAGGGTCGGTCGCTGACGCCGCGGCTCGTCGATAAACTGGGTGCCGTGGAGCGTGGAGCCGTGAATGAGCGTCCGGATTCCCCGGGGGGCGTCGGACCCCGGGACTTCCTCCACCACCCGGAGAATGCCGTAATAATTCCGCAGGCGCTCTTTCTCCTGGAAGGAGCCCACCGACCAGACAGCCAGCAGAATCATCCCCGCCATGACGCCCAGCCCCGCCGCCCGCAGGATCTTCATCGCCGCCGTCGAGTTTCGCCGGAAGCCGGTCCGTTTCCTCCATTGCAGCCACCCCAGGACCCCACCCAGGGCGAGGACCGTCAGCGGGTATTCGTAGAGGCCGCCGAACAGAAGCGGGGCACCGAGGCTGACGGCGGCGCCGCCGAGAGCCCCGCCAAGGGCGATCACCAGATAATACCCCGTCAGGCCGGCAGGCGGCGGGCGAAGCCGATACAGTTCGCTGTTGGCCAGGAGGCAGAGAATGAACAGGACGGCCAGGTGCGCCGCCAGGTAAATCAAATGGGGAGACGTCAGCAGATAGAGGAGGATCGCCGCCAGCAGGATCTCCGGCCACAGGCGGACCAGGATGTCCGGCAGTCCGCTTCCGTCCCGGAAAACGACGACGAAGCTGGCCAGGTACAGGGCCAGCGGGAGGATCCAGACAAGGGGATAGGATCCCACTTCCACGGCAATGACGTTCGTCACCGTGAGCAGGAAGGCGGAAGGAAGGGCGCTGAGGAGAAGCCAGGGAATCCAGCCACCCGTTCCCGAAACGGAGGGGGCGGACACAGGGCCGGCAGGTGGTTTCTCTTCCGGCGCCTTCGGCCCGGGACGCAGGAGGAACCAGGATGCCGCCGCCATGAGTCCATACAGAACGTATCCGGCTGTCCAGATCCGTCCCTGGGCCGCCAGTCCGAGGTAAGGCTCCACGAGGAATGGATAGGCCAGGAGCCCCAGAAGCGAACCGGCGTTGGACGCTCCGTAGAGAACGAAGACATTGGTCCCTCCGCCCAGGGGGGAGCGGGACAGCCAGAGTTGGGCCACCACGGCGGTGGAGGAGAGAACGCCGAAGGGAACGGCCACGTGCAGGAGGAGCAGGCGCAGGAGCGACTCCAGCGGCGTCCCGGGTTCCGGGACCGGGGGAATCGACAGAGGAAGAAAGGCCAGCGGGACGAGCAGCAGCAGCAGATGGCCGGCACCGGCCCGGGCCGCCCAGAAGTGGGCATAGAGATAACCCGCCAGGAGCATTCCCTGGAAGAACATCAGGCAGACAAGCCAGACCTGGATGGCCCCACCCATGATGGGAAGGAGGAGACGACCGGTCATCGGTTCCAGGGAAAACAGGAGGAAGGCACCCAGGAAGACGTGGATCGTGAGGACCGTTCCGGCCGCCCCGCTTCCCGCCGAAGGTCCCATGCCCGGGTACGCGCCGCTCACCGGCTCATCGGGGGGGCCGACCGGCGGACCCGCTCGACGGAGCCCGGTGCGAATTCCGCCTTTTCCAGCGCATCCGCCAGGACCTCCCAGAGTCGCCTGTTTGCCGGATCGTCCAGGACGGCGGCCAGCGCCGCGAGCCAGAGGGGGCGGCCCATCGCCCGGACCATGTCGGCCCTCCCGATGGCCAGGCCGGCATCCTGAAACGGCCCGTCTGCGGCCGTGCGGATGTCGATGAGCGTCCAGCGCACGGGCCCGGGAAGCGTCGCCTGCCAGCGGCTGGCACGGTCTTTTTCGGTCGAGAGGGTCACCCAGCCGCGCCGGCCGGCGATCCCTTCGTGGACCGCCTCCAGCGGGTTGCCGACGGTCTTCAGGATCAGCGCCACGGACAGGGGGATTTCCTTCTCCCGGTTCTCCGGGCGGCAGGTGAGGTCGGCGGGACGGCCGGCAAATCCGATTTCCATGAGCCGGTCGTGCGTCACGGGTCCGCCGAAGAGTCGCTTCGTCATGTCCTTGCCTCCCCGGGTCGGTTCCTCTCCGGCCAGGGCGAAAATGTCTTCGTAGGGCGCCGGCGGCGCCATGGAGGTCAGAGAGACGGCGGTGGGCCGTTCCGCTCCGACGAGGACGACCGTCGGCAGTCCGCCGGCAAACGGGACGGGCAGGACGCGGATATCCCGGTAGCGGACGGGGGGGATGGGAATGGAGATGCCGTCGACGGCGATGACCCAGTATGGAACCGAGTAGGACCGGTCGGGACGCGGGGTGACCACGACACCGGCGGATTGCTCCGTCAGCAGGTTCCGTCGCATGGTCTCGCAACGCCCGGGCCAGGCCGTCGCCGGATCATCCACCGGCCCGTGCCGCGTGGAGGCGCATCCGACCACGAGCAGAATCGCCAGCAGGAGGAGCAGGGGTCTTGCCGGAAGCCGCACATCCGCCTTTTGGTCGCCCTCCCGACCCCTGAGGGCGATCGGGAGGCGCCGGGCCTCCCCGGCGGGCGTTGCCTCTGTGGACTCGTTCTGCATCATCCCTTTTTCACGCTTTCGGTGCCTTGGGGGGCATGACGAGCGCCTCGCCGTCGAGGACGACGGTTCCATCCTGGTTCCGGCAGGTCGTCTTCAGCCGGGCCCGGTTCTTCTCCGGAATCAGCTCCGCCACCTCCACCCGCGCGGTGATCGTATCCCCCATGCGGACGGGTGCCAGGAAGTTCAGCTCCTGCCGCAGGTAAATGGTCCCCGGCCCCGGGAGCCTCGTCCCCAGGAGGGCCGAGATGAAGCCTGCCGAGAGCATGCCGTGGGCGATGCGTCCCTTGAAGAAGGTCTTCTCGGCATAGGCCTGGTCCAGGTGAGCGGGGTTGAAGTCGCCGCTGATGCCCGCATACAGGTAGACATCCGTTTCCGAAACGGTCTTGGCGAACTCGGCGGCGTCTCCGACCTTCATCCGGTCGATGCTGATACCCGTCATGTCTCTTCTCCTTTCCGTCCCCGATCCTTTCCCTTTGTCCAGCGACGAGGGTGCCGTGCTGCGCCGCAGACGGCCCTTCCTGTTTCATCCATCGATTCCGAAAGAACCGGCCTTCCTGACGATCTCGCAAAAGCCCGCAGGCAAGGCGCGCAAGCCCCGAGGAGTGAAACGTACTACCGGTACGTCGCAGCGACGAGGGATGCAGCGCAACGCAGCATCCGGGCTTCGTGCGAGATCGTCAGAACCAGCAGCGATGACTCCACGCGTCGTCTTTCATCCCCTTCAGGTCATCCTGAAGCATCATGTAGAGGCTCGCGTTCTGAATCGCCAGGCCGCCCTGATGGGCCAGGACCGATACCAGCTGGATGTCCTGATCCGAGAACTCCCGGGGGACATCCGTGTAGAGGCGCAGGACTCCGATGACACCCTCCCTGGCCTTGATGGGGACGCAGAGGATCGACACGATGCCCTCCTGCGACTTCTCTTTCCGGTACTGCACTCCCTTGTCCCGGGCGGCGTCCTTGACGATCACGGGCACGCCCGAGAGGGCCTCGGCGATGCTCCGCTCGGCGTAAATGGGACCCTTGTTGAGATACTTCTCGCTGAGGCCATAACTGGCGACAAGGCGCAGCTCCGTTTTGTTGTCGTTCAGCAGGCGGATGCTGGCGGCCTTCAGGTCGAGAGCCCGGGCCATCTTCTCCGTCAGGGTCTGGAGAATGACCCGGATGTCGAGGCTCGAGTTGATGTCCGACATCAGTTCCAGGGAGATGCGGATGTAGGCGCGGATCGTCTCCAGGAGACGCGCGTGCTCAATGGCCATCCCGCCCTGCTCGGCCAGGGTGGTGAGGAATTCGATTTCCTCCCCGGAGAAATCACGGATCGTTGCCGTGTAGAGGGAGAGAATGCCGATGGGCCGGTCTTTCACCAGGACCGGCACCACCAGGATGGAGCCGATCCCCTCGGCCTTCTTGAGGTCCCGGTTTGCCAGGCGCTTGTCGCTCACCGCGTCCCGGTAGTGAAGGTACCCTTTCTTCATGATCTCCCGCGGGACCTGGCCCACGCTCTCCGGGCCGGCGTGATGGTACTTCCGGGAGAGTCCCTTCTGGGCGACCGGTACAAACCGGTTCGTTTTTTCATCCGCCAGGAACAGGGCTGCCGCCTTGCCGTCCATGGTTTCCAGGGCACTCCGCACGACCAGGTCGAGAAGCTTGTCCCTCTCCATGGTGGTTCCCAGGGCACGGCTGATCGTCTTGATCGTCTGGAAATAATCCTTCCCTTCCTTTTTCTTCGCAGGCATCGTCTCTACCTCGCTTCCATGGATTCGCGGCCCGTCGCCCGGTCCGCCGGCGCACGGCCGCCCCGGGTTGGCGGCTTCGCCGGTTTGGTCCTGGATTTCTCCTTCCCCTTCCCCTTCCCTTTTGCTGCCTTCACAGCCGGTGCCGTCTTCACCACCAGCACACCCGACCGCTTTGCCGCTTTTTTCTCCGCCGCGGGTGCGCCGTCCCTCTCCGTCAGCCACCGGACGATCTTCGGGGCAAACTCCCGCTGGGTCTTGGAACTGACATAGATACCGATGTGGCCCGTGTCCAGACAGATATCCTCCGTGTCCCGGCTGCCCACGGCCTTTGTCAGCTTGTCGCAGGCCTCCGGGGGAACCAGGTGGTCGTACTGGCCGTAGAAATTCAGGAGCGGCATGGTGATCCTCTTCAGGTCCACCCGCTTTCCTCCCACCATCAGCTTGTTCTGGATGAGGAGGTTTCCGTGATAGAAATCCTTGATGAACTGGCGGAAGGTCTCCCCGGGGACATCGGGGCTGTCGAAGATCCACTTTTCCATCCGGACGAAATTCTCCACGAAGGCCTTGTTGTCCATGTTCTCGAAGAAGCCGATGTACTTGTCGATCATCAGCCGGGCCGGGTTCAGGAGCAGGAAGCCCATGTTCATGACGTCGCCGGGAAGGTTGCCGAAGGTGTCCACCAGCCGGTCCACGTCGATGGCCCGCATCCAGACATGCAGGAGCCCCTTGCTGGTGTCGAAGCTGGAGGGGGTGACCGTGGTGACGAGGTTCCGGATCTTCTCGGGGTGCAGGGCCGAGTAGATGACGCAGAACGTCCCGCCCATGCAGATCCCCATCAGGTTGATCTTCTCCGCGCCGGTCCGCTCCCGGATGAAATCGACGGCGCCGTCGATGTAGCCGTTCACGTGATCGTCGATCGTCAGGTATCGATCCTTGCGCGTCGGGTAGCCCCAGTCCAGCATGTAGAGATCCAACCCGCTGTTCATGAAGGTCTTGACGACGCTCCGGTCGGGCTGGAGGTCCAGCATGGTCTCCCGGTTGATGAGGGCGTACACCACCAGGAGCGGAGTCCTGACGGACTTCTCCATGTCCGTCCGGTAGTGCTTGAGCTTGACCCGGTCCTCCTGCCAGACCACGTCGTAGGGCGTGGTGGCCAGGTCGGTCTGGAGCGGGCTCAGCAGGACTTCCGACGCCTTGGTGACGCGCTCCTGCGCCTTTTCGGCATCTTCCGCCAGGTTGGCCAGGATCAGGTCCAGAGAGATCTTCGGCTGTTCCATGGTTCCCTCCTATCCGGTGGCGGTGGTGGATTCTTTTTCGAGCATCTTCACCCGTCGTTCCAGCTCCCGGACCCGCCGTTTGAAGATGTGCAGATCCTTGATCAGCTCGTCCATCTCCTTGTTCGTGGGCACCGGCAGAAACTGGAGCACATCCTGCAGGACGGAGTTCTTCGAGAGAATGAAGGAATCCAGCTGTCCGAGCATGTTCCGCAGGGCCTCCAGGTACTCGGGGGACTGGAACAGCGTCATGTAGTGCCCCTCGAGAATCCGGAGCCAGAGCTGGTAGTAGTCCCGGGACTTCTCGGGGATCTTCCCCTGATGCTGCAGCTCCTCCAGCTTCTCCTGGAAAACCTTGGAGGTCTTCTCCACCGGGACGGAGAGGACATAGAGGAACTCCGAGAAGGCCGCCTGGAAGAGATTCATCTGGTCCATGCAGTCGTTGAACCGCTCCTGGTAGTAGCGTGTCAGACCGAGCTGGGGAATCTTGTAAAACTGGCGGACCTCTTCCTCGTAGATCTCTTTCCAGGCATTGATCAGGTTCTGATCGATGGCCTCAAAGCTGTAAGCCTCCGTCTTCTGACCGATCTTGCCGGCCTTCTCGACCACCCGCTCTTGGGCCTTCATGGCGGCGAGCCAGCCCGCCTGCGCCAGCTTCATGAAAAAATCGGGCAGTGTCCCGAGGCCCTTGATCGCGGCATCGGCAGAAGTCGGATCGCTGGCGGTGCTGGAAAAAGAGCGCCACATCCGGAATGCCGTCTCCCAGGACTCCTGCATGCGTCCGGGGACCGCCTCCGGCCCGTTCATCCCCGGCGGGGGACCCTCCTGCGCCGGAGCCGCCGCCCGTATCCAGGTCGTCCAGAACTCCTGAGACTGCCTCATCCAGTCGGCCAGTGATAATTCCGGCCGGCCCTTCTCCGGTTGCTCTGCACTCATGATGGACCTCCCGGCTGTGTCGACAAAAGGTGAACGGCTTCGCCCGGAAATGGGGACGGGATGCTCCGGGACAGATGGTGCTGATCGTGGGAACTGGTTGAAAGGTAATATGAATCCGGATCCGTGTCAACGGGAAACACCGGCTGCTCCCCTTCAGAGAACCTCCAGGAGGACGTCCCAGGGCAGCTGCGGAAAGTTCCGGTGGATGCTGTGGTCATCCTCCAGGAGCCGGTAGGAGAGGTTCGTGAACATCTGGACCGCGATGTCGCGAACAGGCGCCGGGGGTACCACGTCATCATGGGAACCGTGGTACAGGAAAACCGGGATGTCGAAAAGCCTGTCCCGATAGGGTTCGAACTCCGCAAGGTGAAGCGCCGGCGCCAGGAGGACGAGCCGCCGGACCCGCTTCGGGGAGGCGCAGGCGTACAGGGCCGCCATGAGCCCGCCGTAGCTGGAGCCCACCAGGATCAGGTTGTCCCTGCCGTCCAGCCTCTCCCGGAGCGTCTCCATCCGCTCCGCGAGACTTCCCTGGTAATCCCCGATGATCATCCCGGGATAGCGTTCCCGGAACCAGACCCCCTTCGTGCCCTGACTTGTGCTTTCGAGGCCGTGGATGAATACGCGAACCGGCTGGGCCATGGGAAGTTCCTCCTGTTCAGGATATTTCGCTTGTGCTATGAGGGTCTTGAATTCTGCCAGTCCCGAGTCATTTTCGCAAGAAGGATCTGTAAGCCATGGTAACCGTAAAACCCTTTACCGCCGTTCGCCCCCGCCGGGACTGCGCCCGACAGGTGGCGGCCCCCCCGTACGACGTCGTCAGCCGCGACGAGGCGGCCCGCCTGGCCGCGGCCAATCCCCTCAGCTTTCTCCGCGTGGAGAAATCGGAAATCGACCTCCCGGCGCACGTTCCCTCCGACGACGACGCCGTCTTCACCCGGGGCAGGGAGAACCTGGACCGGCTGCTCCGGGAAGGAATCCTCGTTCGTGACGCAATCCCGCACTTCCACCTGTACCGCCAGACCATGGGCGGCCACAGCCAGACGGGCCTCGTGGCCGTCCTGAGCACCCGGGAATACGAGTCCGGGACAATCCGGAGGCACGAGTTCACCAGGGAGGACAAGGAGCGGGAGCGGACCCGCCACGTCGACCGGCTGAACGCCCAGACGGGTCCGGTGTTCGTCGCCTACCGGAGCAGGGCGGATCTCCGTGACGTCCTGCGGCGGGTGTGCGGCGGACCGCCCGCGGTGGAATTCACCGCCGACGACGGCGTCTCGCACACCGTCTGGACGGTGGAGGATCCCGCCATGGAGGCATCCATTCAACAGGCCTTCGCCTCCGTGGACACACTCTACATCGCCGACGGCCACCACCGGGCGGCGGCCGCCGCCGCGGTGGCCCGGGCAAGGCGGGAAGCCGACCCGGGGTCCCTGACGGGCAGCGAGCCCTGGAACTTCTTCCTCGCCGTCCTGTTTTCCCACGACGAGATCCGCATCATGGACTACAACCGGGCCGTCCGGGACCTGAACGGAATGGACGAGGAGACCTTCCTGCGGGAAGTGTCCCGCCGCTTCCGGGTCACCCCCGGCGTCCCGGAGAAGAGACCCGGCCGGGCCGGCGACTTCGGCATGTACCTCCGGGACCGCTGGTACGGCCTGACGTACATGCCCGCCCCGGAGGACCTCCGGGACCCCGTCGCTTCCCTGGACGTCTCGATCCTCCAGGACCGCCTCCTGGGGCCGGTCCTCGGCATCGGCGACCCCCGGACGGATCACCGCATCGATTTCATCGGCGGCATCCGCGGACCCGGGGAGTTGGAGCGGCTGGTCGATTCGGGCGGCTTCGCCGTGGCCTTTACCCTGTTCCCCACGAGCCTCGACCAGATGATGGCGGTGGCCGACACCGGCCGGGTCATGCCCCCGAAATCGACCTGGTTCGAGCCGAAGCTCCGGAGCGGTCTCTTCGTCCATGTCCTTGACTGACGCCTCGGAGCGAGGCCGTCCGATTTCGCCGGGACTCATGGAAAACGCCGCATCGCTGAAGCAGGACGAGACCCTGGATCCCATCTGCGGAGGACGCCTCCGCGTCATCCAGGCGAAGAGGGGATACCGGTTCTCCGTGGACTCCCTGCTGCTGGCCTCGTTCGTACGGCTTCGTCCGGGGGAGACGGCGGCGGACCTGGGGACGGGAAGCGGCATCCTCGCCTTGATTCTCGCCACAACTCCGGAGCGCCCCTTCGTGGAGGCCCTGGAGTTGCAGCCGGAGTTGGTCGACCGGGCACGCCGGTCGGCAGAGCTCAACGGCCTGGCCGACCGCATCCGGGTCCGGGAGGGCGACGTCCGCAGGAGCGGGACGCTCCTGGCCGCGTCCTCCTTCGACCTGGTCGTCTTCAATCCTCCCTACCGGAAGGCCCGTTCCGGCCGCGTCAATCCGAACCGGGAGAAGGCCCTGGCCCGCCACGAGATCACCGGGACCCTGGAGGACTTTCTCACCGCGGCGGCGTGTCTCCTGAAGAAGGGCGGGAGAGTCTGTGCGATCTACCCGGCACCGCGGGCGGCGACGCTGCTCGCGGCGATGAAAACCAGGGGCCTGGAGCCGAAGCGCATCCGGATGGTCCACTCCCGGTCCGATTCGGAGGGAGAGTTCATCCTCGTCGAGGGAACCCGGGGAGGAGGGGAGGAACTGGAGGTGATGCCGCCGCTGTTCCTCTACGGAGAGGGAGAACGGCACTCCCGGGAGATGGAGCGGCTCATGGACGGCCTTGCTGCCGCTCCCGGACCCGCCGGCGAAGCAGATCCTTTGTCATGACCCGCTTGAGGAGCTCGCGGAGCTCCGGATCCGCCACGACCGCCAGGCTCTCCTCGATGAGCCGCCGGTCCCGGGGTTTCAGGAGCGAGGTGCCGAGGACCTCCCGGAGCGGGGCGTCCGTCTTCGGAGTCTGGACTGACCGCGGGATCTCGCCGATCGAAAAGCGAAATCCCTTGACGGTGTCGCTCCCCATGACGTCCTGAAGCTTCCGGAGGATGTCCTCCTTGAGGAACTGGAGCTGGTGCATCCAGACGGAGGAGTACACCCGCACCAGGAGAATGCCGCGGCGGATTTCCTGCGGGTACGTCTGGGCCGCCACCTGGGGTCCCACCGCCCGATCCCAGAAAGACAGGAGACGAAGGTCCGCCGTGTTGAGGGGGATCCCCTCCCGTTTCGCCACCTTCCGGATGATCTGTCCGAGAGGCTCTGGTTTCGGGGTACCTTTCCGGCGCATGGCGGTCCTGCTGAAAAACGGATGAAAGGACGCCCGTTCAGGGGCGTGTCAACAACCAGGACAACATCGAGGTTTCGCAATGAATCTGATGGACATGATCGAATCTGTCAAGTCCCATCCCCGCTTTTCCGAGGCGGGGATGATCCTCTGCCACAACGGCGTCGTCCGGGCCACCTCCCGGGACGGCCGTCCCGTCACACAGGTGACCGTCCGGGCCGACCGGGACCGCCTCGCCGCCGTCATCGCCGACATCAAGGACCGCCCCGGCATCGTGGAGGTCCTGGCGGAGGTCCGGGAAGGGACCCTCCGCGTGGGCGAGGACATCATGTACGTCGTCGTGGCGGGCGACTTCCGGGAGAACGTCTTCGCCGCCCTGATGGACGCGGTGAACGCAATCAAAGCCGACGTTACCCGGAAGACGGAAGCCTGACCGATCTCTATAACAGCTTCCGCAGTTCCCGCTCGTGCGCCTCCAGTGCCGCCTTCCCGAACAGGACAAAACGCACCGTCTCCAGGGTCTCGTTCCCCATCAGGAAGTCGATCACGGCCTGCAGGGAGACGCGGGCGGCCTCGTCCATGGGATAGCCGTAAACCCCCGTGCTGATGGACGGGAAGGCGATGCTTTTCAGCCCCCGGGCGGCGGCCTGCTTCAGGCACTCCGTGTAGCAGCTCGCCAGCAGCTTCTCCTCGCCCCTCGTCCCACCCCGGTACACGGGTCCCACCGTGTGGATCACGTGCTTCGCCTTCAGGTTCCCGCCGGTGGTGACGACGGCCTGGCCCGTCGGGCAGTACCCGATCTTCCGGCACTCCGCCATGATGGCCGGTCCCCCGGCCCGGTGGATGGCGCCGTCCACGCCGCCCCCGCCCCGGAGCCCCTCGTTGGCCGCGTTGGCGATGGCGTCCGTCTCCTCCCGGGTGATGTCCCCTTCGACGAGGACCAGCCGCGTCTTGTTGATCATCGCTTCCATCGCTCTCCCTCCCCGTCCGATTCCGGACTGTTTCCCCCCGCCCCTGGCGCAGCGGGCGGCGCCTTGCCGGCCTCTGCGGCGGAAAACCCGGCCCTACGGACCCGTTTCGTCCCGGACCGGCTTTCCTTCCCCGTGAACGAGCATCCGGTAGGTCTTCTCGATGCGGTCCCAGTTCTCCTCCCGGTCCATGGACCAGTAGCGGCCGATGACGGAAACGACCCGGCCGCAGCCGATCTCCGCGGCCCGCCGCTCCACCTGCTCGATGTACCGGGCCCCGCTCTCCGGCTGTTCGCCCCGCCGGCCCAGCATCGCGTGGATGGAAACCTCCCGGGGCCCCGCGTCCCTGGCCAGGTCCATCAGGGCGTACAGGTGGTTCAGCGATCCGTGGGAGCTGAAGAAGGAGACGATGCCCATCAGGTGGAGTGCCTTCCCGTCCCGCTTCGCCCCCTCGACGGCCCAGCGGAAGGCCTCGTTCCGGGCAAACGACCCGTCTTCGATGGCCCGGTCGATCCGGACCCGGTCGGAGTAGATCACCCGGCCGGCACCGATGTGCAGATGTCCCGCCTCGGAATTGCCCACGGTGCCGGCCGGCAGCCCGACAGCCTCCCCGGAGGCCTCCAGGGCCGCATGCGCCCCGGATGCCAGGAGCCTGTCCATGGCGGGTGTCTCGGCCCGGGCGATCAGGTTCCCTTCCCGCTCGGGATTCAGCCCCCAGCCGTCCAGCAGGAGCACAAGCAGACGCTCGGCCCGGGGCTTCGCCCCCTCGGTCATCAGGAGACTCCGCCCCGTCATGGCGGCGGGCGCCGGGAGGCCCAGCAGGTCCAGGACGGTAGGTGCCACGTCGGTCAGGGTGCCCCGGGGGCGGAGCGGCACCGGTCCTGTCGCTCCCAGAACAAGAAAGGGCACGGGACTGTCGGTGTGGCCCGTGTCCACGGCACCGTCCGGATAGAGCCACTTCTCGGCGGACCCGTGGTCGGCGGTGACAACGACGGTCCAGCCCGCCCGGAGGGCCGCATCGGTCAGGACGCCGGCGGCCTGGTCCACCGCCGCGACGGCCTTCATGACGGCCTCCTCGTTCTCGATATGACCCACCACGTCCACATTGGGCAGGTTTGTGAAGACGAAGCGGCACGCCGGATCGCGAAGCCTCTCCAGGACCGCCTCCATGATGCCGGCGAGGGACATCTCCGGCGCCTCGTCGAAAAGGGCCACGTCCTTCCGGGTGGGAACGACAACCCGCTCCTCCCCGGGGAGAAGCCCGGTCCTTTTCCCGCTGAGGAAGAACCCGACATGGACCGCCTTCTCCGCCTCGGTGATCCGGACCTGGGGAATGCCGTGACGCGACAGGACGTCCCCCAGGGTGTCCAGGACCGCCTCCTCGGCGGGAAAGGCCACCCGGACATCCAGGTCCTTCCCATAGGAGATCATCGTGGCAAACCGGAGGTCCAGACCGCTCTCCACCGGGAAATGCGGAAAATCGTTTCGAATCAGGCTCTCCGTCAGCTCCCCTTCCCGCTCGCCGCGGATGTTGTAGAAGATCACGGAATCGCCCTTCCGGAAGCGGCCCAGGGGTCGCCCGCCGGCGTCGCAGAGAACGACGGGCGGAAGGGTCTCGTCCTCCCGGCCGGAGTGGTAGGCCTCGCGGACGGCGTCGGACATCGGGAATGAGTGCTGCACGGGCATGGCAACAAACCTTTCGGAGGAATTTCTTCGGCCCGGACGTTTTAACGAAAACCCCGGGTAGTGTAAAGGGGAACTTGCGGCGGGCTCTGACGGGAAGGGCTTTGGGGTTGAATTCGGGCCGTCGGCATGCTAGTTGGAAAGCGACTCGCCGATGGCGAAAACGGGGGAGCGGACCGCCTCATGATCACGACAAAAAAGACCGCCCAGGATATTCTGCAGGAAGAGCTCCTGAAGGAACGGATCGCCGTTCTCACCCGGGCCAGCGAACGCCTGGCCGAGGCCCTCGAAAACCTCAAGGTCATCGACGCGGCCATCGGGGAGGCGACGGCCCTCCTGAAGGCCCCGGAAAACGATCCGGCAGAAGGAGAGCCCGCATCACGGCGGCACAGGAAGCTCATCTCCGGCATCAACGAAAAGATCGAGCAGTTCAATGCCGCCCGGGAATACGCCGAGATCCGCAAGTACTACCTCATTGTCACCCGCGAGGCCCTGGGACTCCGCCGGCACCAGCGAATCGAGGAGTTCTACCGCATTCCACCCAAAAAGCGGCGCCTGGTCGAACGATGACGGATCTTTACCGGAAACAGCGGCTGAAGATGGTGGAAACGCAGGTCCGGGCCCGGGGGATCACCGACCGGCGGCTCCTGAAGGCCATGGAGACGGTCCCGCGCCACCTGTTCGTCGATGAGGCCATCATCAGCCAGGCCTACAACGACAGCCCCCTCCCGATCGACGAGCACCAGACCATCTCCCAGCCATACATCGTCGCGCTCATGACGGAAGCCCTGGAGCTGACCGGAAAGGAAAAGGTCCTTGAAATCGGAACGGGGTCGGGCTACCAGGCGGCGATCCTGGCGATGCTGGCGGACCACGTCTTTTCCATCGAGCGGATTCCCGCCCTGGCAACGAAGGCCCGGCGGCTCCTGGAAGGAATGAACCTCTTCAACGTCGCCGTCCGGGTGGCCGACGGCACCTACGGCTGGCGTGACGAGGCTCCCTTCGACGGGATCATCGTCACCGCCGGGGCACCCGCCCTGCCGGACCCGCTGGCCGCCCAGCTCGCCGTGGGTGGGCGGCTCGTCGTTCCTGTCGGAGGCCGCTTCACCCAGACACTCATGAAATACACCCGCCTTTCCGAGGACCCGGAAGATCTGAAAAAGGAAAACCTTGGGGGATGCCGCTTTGTGGACCTCATCGGAGACCACGGCTGGCAGTCGTACTGAAGCCGGCGGAGCGGCGCATCGCCGGACTCCAGGGACCGGTTTCCGCCGTTTCCTGATCGCCCTGGCGATCCTGCCGGTCTTCCTGACCGCCGCCGCCCTCCCCGGTCCGGCTGATGCCGCCTCCCGGACCCGCCCTGCCAAAGGCATCTACCACCTGGTCAAAAAGGGAGAGACCCTGTCCGGAATCGCTCAGGCCTACGGAGTGACCGTCGATACGATCCGGCAGGCCAACAACATGTCCCGGAAGGACCGCCTGGAGGCCGACCGGGCGCTCTTTATCCCGGGGGCGAAAGCGGCCCTTGACGACACCCGCCCCAGGGCGGCGAAGAAGCCTGCCAAACCGCCCCCACCGGGCTCGCCACCCGTGGATCAGAAGTCCGCCGGCAAGGAGAAAAAAAGTCCCGGAACGGACCGGGAAAAGAAACAGACGAGGCGAAAGCGACAGGAAGCGGAGGCCGCAAAAGCCCGACCGGCCCAGGAATCTCCTGCAGCCGCCGCCAAGCCCGGGAAACCGTCAGCGAAAAAGCCGAACGCGGAGGGGACTGCCGGCCCGGCTCCTTCTCCGGCGAGAGCCGCGGCAAAGACGGCGGGCCGCGCGGAGGAAACGGCCGCGCCGGCGGGAAGGATCACCATCATCGAGGGAAGGATCTACTTCTCGGAGGCGGACCGCGAGAAAGCCGAGAAAGCCGCGGCGGCGGACCTTGCGAGGGCATCCGCACCAGGACCGGAAGAAAAGGCCGACCGGCCCCGCGAAGGAGCCGGCCGGCCGAAGGAAAAGCCGGAACGGACCGGGAAGGATGCACCCGCCGCTCCCGCCGGCCCCGGGGGAGGGACAGAGACCGTCGCCTCGACGACCCGGACGGATCGGGCGGTAGAAAACGCGGAGAAGACGAAGCGAAAGAAACTCCAGTGGCCCGTGAAGGGACGGGTCGTCATGCGTTTCGGACCCCAGCCGAACGGCATGTATTCCAACGGCGTGCGAATCGCCGCCCGGGAGGGAACCCCCGTCGTCGCCGCGGACGGGGGGACGGTTATCTTTTCGGCTCCTCTGAAGGATTACGGCGAAACCGTCATCCTCCGGCACGACGATTCCTACGCCACGGTCTACACAAACCTGGGAAGCCGGACGGTGAACGCCGACGAGAAAGTCCGGCCGGGCGCGCGAATCGGGTCGGTGGGACGGGACGAGCGGACCGGCTCGGGAGCGCTCCACTTCGAGGTCCGCCTGAAGAACAAGGCCTGCAATCCCTTGCTTTTCCTCAACTGAACCACCATATTAATCGAAATTTTCCCGTGGAGTCCACCCTCATGAACGGAACCTTTGAACTGGGCCCCATCCGGCCCCCCAGCGAGGCCAGGAGTCTCCTGATCCGGCTGACCCGCAACTGTCCCTGGAACAAGTGCGCCTTCTGCCACACCTACCGGGGCACCAAATTCGAGCTCCGGTCCGTGGAAGAAATCAAGGACGATATCCGGACCATCCGATCGATGGTGGACCGGATCGCCGAGATATCCTGGAAGTACGGCCACGGCGGCCGGATCACCCAGTCGGTGGTGAACCATTTCTTCGAGTCCGACGAGGCCGGCGGCGAGGGCATCCGCTCCGTCGCAGCCTGGCTCTACTTTGGCGGCGAATCGGTTTTCCTGCAGGACGCCAACTCCATCATCATGAAGACCGACGACCTCGTGGAGGTGCTGAATTTCATCCGGGAGCAGTTCCCCTGGGTCCGGCGGATCACCTCCTACTGCCGGTCCAAGACGGCGGCCCGCAAGAGCGTGGAGGAGCTGACACGATTGAAGGAGGCGGGCCTCTCCCGAATCCACATCGGCCTGGAAAGCGGGTACGACCCGGTTCTGCAGTTCATCAAAAAGGGCGCCACCGCCGCCGACCACATCCGGGGCGGCCGGAACGTCGTGGCAGCGGGGATTTCGCTATCGGAATACGTGATCCCGGGTCTCGGCGGCGACCGCTGGTCCGCCGGGCATGCCGTCGAGACGGCCAAGGTCCTGAATGCCATCAACCCCGATTTCATCCGTCTCCGGACCCTCCAGGTCGTCCCCGGAACGGAGCTGTACACGATGCGCGAGAACGGCGACTTCCGTCCGCTTCCCGACGAGGAGATCCTCAAGGAGATAAGGCTCTTCATCGAGACCCTCGACGGCATCACCTCCACCGTGGTGAGCGACCACATCCTCAACCTTCTGGAGGAGCTGGAGGGAAAGCTCCCGGAGGACAAGCCGCGGCTCCTGGCGACCATCGACCGGTTTTTTGCCCTCCCCGACCGCGACCGGCTCATCTACCGGCTGGGGCGGAGAAAGGGCCTCTACCGTCGCCTTGCCGACCTCACGGACACGTACACCTACAATCGGATCGGCGGGATCATCGACTCCTACTCGGCCGAGGGAAACGGCGCGATGGACCGGGACCTGTCGAAGATCATGCAGCAGTACATCTGACCGGGGCGGAGCATCCCCTTCCGCTCCCCCTTCCTTTTTCTTTTTCCTCACTTCCTCCGGGAAGCCGGGCCTCCGCGGACGGACGGCCCCGGCAAACCGGAGAGGAATCCGCCCCGCGCTCATCCCCCCCTCCCCGGCGTTCGCGGGGTCGCGGCCGGGACGAGGGAATTCCGATCCGGAAAAGGCTCGACAGATTGGAATGCAAACGCTATGGAAGATGGACTAAAATATGGCGGAGGTGGAATCATGAAGAGAGCTTTCCTTTGCATCGCGGCCTTCATGCTGGTCCTGGCGCTGGTCCCCGGCGGCGAAGCCCTGGCACAGAAAAAAACCTTCCTCACCCTTTCGTCGGGAAGCCCCGGCGGCGCCTATTATCCCCTCGGCGGCGGCATGGCCGTCATCATCGAAAAGACCGTGGACGGGTTCCGCTGCGCCTCGGAATCCACGGGGGCCTCCGTCGAGAACACCCGCCTCGTCGGCAGCGGCGATTCGGACATGGGCATGGTGATGGGCAGCATCGCCTACAACGCCACCCTCGGCAAGGATCCCTTCAAGCAGAAGTATCCCCTCGTGGCCCTCTTCCAGATGTACCCCGCGCCGGAGCACATCGTGACCACGAAGCAGTCGGGCATCCGGTCCATCAGGGACCTGAAGGGGAAAAAGGTCTCCATCGACGTCCCCGGCAGCGGCTGCGCCAACATGGCGAAGATCATCCTCGAGGAGTACGGATTCAAACTCAACAAGGATGTCACCATCGCCAACCTCTCGCAGAACGAATCCGTCCAGGCCCTGAAGGACGGCGTCGTCGACGCGGTGTTCTTCAACTTCGCCTACCCGGGGGCCGCGGTCCTCGACCTGGCCTCCTCCCGGGACATCGTGCTCATCCCCGTCGAGCGGCCGATGGCGAGTTCCAGCACCATCAGGGGGAGACCGAAGAGGAGGACGGCGATCAGGAACGGGATCAGAAACGCGCCGCCCCCGTTGGCCCCCACGATGTAGGGGAACCGCCAGATGTTCCCTATACC
>CAYNEJ010000017.1:0-2180 GCA_964396205.1 uncultured Syntrophaceae bacterium | reverse complement strand
GCCGATGGCGGACAAGATCGTCAAGAAATACCCCTATTACATCAAGATCCCCATCCCGGCGAAGACCTATCCCGGGCAGGACAGGGAAATCCTGTGCCTCGGCGACTCCAACGTCCTCGTGGCGAACCGGAAGATGTCCGACGACGTGGCCTACAAGGTCACCAAGGCCATCTTCAGCAACGTCAAGACAGGCAAATTCGCCCTTGTCAACATCCACCCGGTGGCCGCGCAGCTGACGCCGGCCAATGCCGTCAACAGCCCGATCCCGCTGCACCCGGGCTCGATCCGGTTCTTCCGGGAAGTCAAAGCCCTCAAGTAAGGTCCCTCTTCCCGGCCGGGGTGATCCCGGCCGGGTTTTTCCTCCGATGAAACGGATCATGACATGTCTTCTGGGGGCGGCCCTGCTGCTCTTTCCCTCCTGGACGGCGGAGGGCGGGGATTCCCTTTTCCTGCAGATCCTTCGCCATCCGGAAGGTGGCCTGCTCCTGGAGACACCCGTCAGACCGGGGGACGTGTTTCGGCTGAAATACATCCATTCCTCCGACGGGACACCCGTCCTCGACTTTTTCCGGGTCGGCGAGAACGGGGGCTTCGTCCTCCTGGAGGAGCAGTACGAATGGTACGGTGCGGGGCTGGAATCGCACCCGCAGGCGGACATTTCCTTTGAGGGAGAACGGACGCGCGTCACCGTGAACCGGCGCCTGCAGGATCTGCTTCTCCGGGTCGGCCGCGTCTCCCCTCAGGAGATCCTGTGCGGCGACACCCGGATCTTCCTGGCGGAGCTTGCCCCGGGGGGAACCCTGGTCCGGCTCCGGATCGTCCAACGCGGGGCATGAGGTCGCATGTCGGAAATCGAAAAAGCACTCCAGCAGGATTTCGAGGAAGAAAAGCAGCGCGGCCAGGAAATTCTCGATAAATTCGAGCGGGTGCGCACATACAGGGGAATCGCGCAGGCCCTGCTTGCCCTCTTCGCCATTGCCGCCAGCCTCTATCACCTCATCTACGCCTACACCCACCCCTTCTTCGCGCTGGACCACCGGGCACTCCACTGGTTTTTCATGTCCGTCCTGGTCTTCGCCCTGTATCCCCTCTCGAAGAAGCGCTCGCCCTGGCACCGCATGTCGATTCTCGACGGGGTCATCCTGACCGCCTCGGCGGCCATCTGCATCTGGCTCTTCCTCTACTCGACACCGATCATGAACCGGGCCGGTTCCTACGAGACCGTGGACGTAATCCTGGGCAGCCTGATGGTGCTCATCGTTCTCGAGGCCGCGCGGCGGTCCACCGGGCTGGCGGTTACGCTGATCGCCGTGTTTTTCATCCTCTACGCCCTGCTGGGGCCCTGGCTGCCCGATTTCATCTCCCACAAGGGATACAGCATCAAGCGCCTCTCGACCTACCTCGCCCTGTCCACGGACGGGATCTTCGGGGTGCCCCTCGGCGTGTCGGCCAACTTCATCCTCCTCTTCATCCTCTACGGGACCCTGCTGCGCAAAACGGGGGCGGGGGAATTCTTCACCGACATCGCCTTCGCCCTCACGGGCGGAACGAGGGGGGGACCGGCCAAGGCGGCCGTCATTTCTTCCACGTTTTTCGGGATGATCTCGGGAAGCTCCGTGGCGAACACCGTGACCACGGGCTCCTTCACGATCCCCCTGATGAAGAGGACGGGGTATCCCGCCCACTTCGCCGCGGGCGTCGAGGCCTCCGCATCCACGATGGGACAGATCATGCCGCCCGTCATGGGTGCGGCGGCCTTCATCATGGCGGAGTTCCTGGCGATCCCCTATTTCAAGGTCTGTGTCGCCGCCTTCATTCCCGCCATGCTGGCCTTCTTCGCCACCTTCATGCAGGTCCATTTCCGGGCCGTCTCGCTCGGCCTCCAGGGGCTGAACCGGTCGGACCTCCCGGGGATCCGCAAGACCTTCGCCCGGGGCTGGCACCACCTCTTCTCCATCTTCGCCCTCATCTACTTTCTGCTGGAGGACTACTCGCCCGAGCGGGCGGTCTTCTGGGCCATCGCCGTGACGGTCCTGACCTCGTTTCTCATGGCGGTCGTCCGGAAGGAATCCCTGAAGGCCTTCGGAATCGGCATCCTGGAGGCCCTGCGCGACGGGGCCGTGGGCTCCGTCCAGGTGGCCGCCGCCTGCGCGGCGGCCGGCATCATCATCGGCAGCATC
>CAYNEJ010000016.1:0-34602 GCA_964396205.1 uncultured Syntrophaceae bacterium | reverse complement strand
CGGCCGGGGGAAAGGATTCCACCATGCCCAAGAAACGAGGAAGGGGTCCCTGCCTTGCGGCCGGGACCCCTCCGGATCGAGATCAGACGGAAAGTCCCGCCTGGTCCACAGTGATTGCTATTTCGTGATGCCCAACGCCTTCTCCGTATCCAGGATATCCAGCGTTGTCTTGATGACGGTGTCGGAGTTGAGGGAGATACTGGAAATCCCGCATTCGACGAGGAACTTGGCAAACTCGGGGTAGTCACTCGGGGCCTGCCCGCAGATGCCGATCTTCCTGCCCATCTTGCGGGACTTGGTAATGGCAATCCTCACCAGATCCATCACCGCCTGGTTGCGCTCGTCGAAGATGTGGCTGACAAGGGCCGAATCGCGATCCAGCCCGAGGGTCAGCTGTGTCAGGTCATTGGAACCGATGGAGAAGCCGTCGAAGATCTTGCCGAACTCCTCGATCAGGATCACGTTGCTGGGAATCTCCACCATCATGTAGAGCTCCAGCCCATTCTCCCCTTGCACAAGTCCCTTATCGGCCATCACCTGGATGACCCGTTTTCCCTCCTCCACGGTACGGCAGAACGGGATCATGAGCTTGACGTTCGTGATCCCCATGTCGTTGCGGACTTTTTTCATAGCCTCGCATTCCAGGGCAAAGGCCTCGCGATAGCGCTCGTCGTAATAGCGGGACGCCCCCCGGAAGCCGATCATGGGATTCTCTTCCTCGTTCTCGAAGAAGGATCCGCCGATCAGGTTTGCGTATTCATTGCTCTTGAAATCGCTCATCCGGACGATGACGTCGTTGGGCCAGAAGGCCGCGCCGATCTTGGCCACACCTTGGGCCAGCTTGTCGACGAAGAAGTCCGGCATGTTCGGATAGCCGTGGGTCAGATTCGTAATCTCCTTGCGGATGTCCGGATCCGTAACGCGGTCGAACTTGATGAGCGCCATGGGATGGATGCGGATGAACTGGTTGATGATGAACTCCAGCCTGGCCAGCCCGATCCCGTCGTTGGGAATGGCGGCGAGGCTGAAGGCGTCGTCGGGGTTTCCCACGTTCATCATGATCTGGGTCTTGGGGCGCTGCATGTTCTGGATGTTGACCCTCTGGACGTCGAACTTGAGCATGCCCTCGTACACTTTGCCCACCTCGCCCTCGGCACAGGAGACCGTGGCCTCCTTCACCCCGTGGAGGGCCGCCGTACCGGTCCCGCTGCCGACGATGCAGGGAACGCCGAGCTCCCGGCTGACGATGGCGGCATGGCATGTCCGGCCTCCCTTGTTCGTGACGATGGCCGCGGCTATTTTCATGATGGGCTCCCAATCCGGGTCCGTCATGTCCGTCACCAGGACCTCGCCTTTCTTGAATGTCTTGATGTCGCTTACATTTTCAATGATATGCACCGGGCCGGCGCCGATCTTGGATCCCACAGCCGTACCCGTTACCAGGGGTGTTTTTGTTTCCTTGAGAATGAATGTCTCCAGGACCGCATCGTCTTTCTGGGACTGCACCGTCTCCGGCCGGGCCTGGAGAATGAACAGCCCCCCCGAGACACCGTCCTTTCCCCATTCGATGTCCATGGGCTTAAAGAAGCCGGCCTTCTGGGAATAGTGATCCTCAATGATGGCTGTCCAGCGGGCCAGCGTCAGGATCTCGTCATCCGTCAGGCAGAAGCGCCGCCGGTCTTCCACGGGAACGGGCACCGTCTTTGTTCCCTCATCCCCCTCGCCCGTGGCGTAAATCATCTTTAGCTCCTTGGCCCCCAGCTTCTTCTGGAGGATGGGTCGGGCACCAAGCTTCAGGGTGGGCTTGAAGACGAAGAACTCGTCGGGATTGACGGTCCCCTGTACGACGGTCTCGCCGAGCCCGTAGGCACCGGTGATCAGGATGGCATTCCGGAAACCCGATTCGGTATCGATGGAAAAGATGACTCCCGAGGCTGCGAGGTCCGAGCGAACCATCTTCTGCACGCCGATGGAGAGGGCAATGGACATGTGGTCGAATCCCTTGTCGACACGATAGCTGATGGCACGGTCGGTGAAGAGGGAGGCAAAACAGCGCTTGCAGGCATCGATCAGCTGGGTCTCGCCGCGGACATTCAGGAAGGTCTCCTGCTGACCGGCGAAGCTGGCATCGGGAAGGTCCTCCGCCGTGGCGGAGCTGCGGACGGCAACATCCGTGTTCTCTCCGTACTCTTCACAGAGCTTCTTATAGGCCTGAAGGATGGCTTCCTTGAGGTCCACCGGCAACTCCGCCGAATAGATCAGACTGCGCAGCTTCTTTCCCCTGTCAGCGAGGTTCTGCATGTCATGGGTATCCAACCCCCCCAGGACATCTCCCATTTTTTGAGTGATTCCGGCTGATTGCAAGAGATACCGGTATGCGTAGGCCGTAATGGCGTACCCATCAGGGATACTGACTCCCTTGGAGATGAGTTCCCGGCGCATCTCGCCGAGGGAGGCATTCTTCCCGCCGACCTGAGGAATATCGTCCAGTTCCAGTTCGTCGAACCACATGACCAGTTTGTTGTCTTTCATGCAAAACCTCCTCTTGGTATTGTGAGACCCTGACGGTGAAGGGCGATATGAGGGCTGCCCTCTGCACCGGCAAGCGTTGTGCAGGGAATTCTTCTGAAGAATGGACGGGACGGATAGGCCACTGTCTGCTTTCCTACGGATTGCGCAAATCCCCTACCAATTTTGGCGGATGGAGTCAAACAGAAAGATGACCATAGATATTAGGATATTGCCTATGCATTATAACAGGATCATTCCGTGACCCGGCGGAAAGGGAAACGGCCTGCGGTGGGGCATCATTGGGGCGCGCCGCATCACAATGACGGATCTTCCAGCTCCGTCCAACGATGCCCGGCGCTGTTCGCAAGTCATCGCCGTTCCGGTTCTCCTCTCCGATCTCATTCGCCGCATTCGGACGGACAGGTTCGTTGCACCCACAAAAAAAAGGCCGGCAGATCGCCGGCCTTTTCTCATTAACTCTTCCCTTCGGATCAGTCTTCGTCGTCGTCAAATACGATGGACTCGGATCCTGCCGGAACCTCCGAGGCGATGGACCGGGAAATTCCCCTGGTCAGCAGGGCCATGATGAGGAAAAGCAAAATGACGGAGGCGATAATGATGATGACAATGGTCGTCGTCCAGGCTTTCGTCTCCGACTGGATTTTCTTGGATGCTGCTGTTGCAAATTCATTGTATTTCCCGACATCGACACCCATGCCGACCCACCCGAACCCGGCGGGTTTCGGGTATGACGAGGCATAGTACTTGATCGGTGCGAAGGCGACGAACTTTTCATGACCGGCGAACTTGTACTGCTTCATGCCCGCATTTCCCGCCGCCGCCTCCTTGGCGATGGCCGGGAGATTCGGATCCATAAAGGCCAACTGGTTCAGATCCAGGACCTCCTCGCCTTTCTTCACCGCTTCGGCCTGATTCTCCGCCGTCAGCGGCGTGACCGGCGTTCCGTCTTCTTTCAAGCCGGCAATGTGGAAATCATTGGGGTGCGAAATGATCCGTCCACGATTATCCACCATAAAGGCATAATTTCCCGTCGCCGCATCGGCCTCCAGCACGTATCCCGATTGCGTGGGAATAATGTTGTCCGTGAACTTCATCAGATGACGCAAATCCAGCGCCAGTTCCACGATACCGCTTACACCCGACTTGTCGAAAACGGGCGTCGCAAAGCGGAGGACTCCTTCAAATCGCTTGCCCTTGGCGAAATCCTGCTTGTTCACATACCAGCCAGTTGGGTACGATACGTAAACCTCGCCGCGGGTCAGAGCTTTCGCCTTGGCAAAATAGTCTTCGGATTTATAGGTCGTACCGGCGGGATTGGCAATGTTCCTGAGGTTGGCCTTCGGCACCACCTTCCCCCCGGAAATCCGGATCGTCTCGTTGCCCGAGTTATCGATAAACGCCATCTCCGTGTAAAGAGGCTCGAAGACACGGACGATCTGTCCGTCCTTCTTGACCCAGAGGACTCCCGTGTTCTTCGCCATGAAGTCCTTGTAGGCTCCCTCTGTCGGCGGGATGATCGTGGCGACCAGAACGTCCTTTTCCCGTTCCTTCAGAAAACTGGCAACCTCCTCTGCAACGCTGATGGCGCGCGTCTTGATCTCCTCCTGCGCCTTCTGGTCAAGGACCGTCATGGCTCCTTGCCTCGCCATGTCCCCCACCTTGAAGATCCCGTTGGCGATGAGAATTGCCATGAGGGACAGAGGGATCACGACCAGCAGGAAGAAGATCTTACCGACAGAGAAGAACTGCTTGTCATTGTTCTTTTCTGACATCATCCTCTCCTGAGAAATGGATTTTTACAGAAGCAGCCTACTTCATGATGAGTGCTGCAAAGGGGTTCGCGTACAGGATCACCAGTCCGATAACCAGAGCATAAATGACGCAGGACTCGGCCATGGCCATACCAACCAGCATGGTGGTCATGATCTTTCCCTGGACTCCGGGATTCCGGCCGACGGCCATACAGGCGCCGTTCGCCGCATTTCCAATGCCGGCACCGGCGCCGATGGCACCGAGACCAACGCCGATACCCGCCGCCAGCATGGCGGCGGCGGCAAAGAGGACCTTCGTGTAGTTATCGCCCGATGGAATCGCTTCTGCGGCCCATACCGCCGGAGATGACACAACAAGAGCAGCCACCGTTGCGAAGAGTGTTAACAGTTTCTTCCCTAATTTCCCGAACATCTTGGTTTCTCCTTTCTTCCTTTGGTGAGTAATTTTGTACCTCTGCCCTTAACATGAATCCTCCGCCAGGGGAAAGAGGTTTTTCGATCCGCCGTGTTGCAAGCAACGGCTGTACCACGTTGCCATAAATCCGGCACGCGGTTTGCAAACGTCCGGAATGACATCCATAAAAATTATCCGGACACGATGCCTTTCCCCCGCTGCAAGTGCCCCTTGGTTGAACGAACCGTTCAACCGGCCCACCCGATGAAACGAAACGTTGAACACATCGGCCATGAGATTCCAGGGACCGGCGAAATCAAAGGGAACACGTTGACAGCATCTCTCCCGATTCGCTACGATGCCCTCCTCCCGGCACGACCGCCTTCGGATGAGAAGCAGCGGTCCCGGCAGAAGGAGAGGGCCCGTGCGGGACCATGACATCATCGTGATCGGCGGAGGCCATGCTGGCTGCGAGGCCGCCTTGGCGGCAGCCCGCATGGGCTGCGATACACTGCTGTTCAACATCAACCTGGACTCGGTGGCCCTGATGTCCTGCAACCCCGCCATCGGTGGGTTGGCGAAGGGCCAACTGGTCAAGGAGATCGACGCCCTCGGCGGCGAAATGGGACGCATCGCTGACCGTTCGGCGGTGCATTTCCGGCTCCTGAACGCCTCCAAGGGACCCGCCGTCCGCTCGTCCCGTTTCCAATGCGACAAGCAGCTCTACCGCCTGGCCATGAAGGCGGTGGTGGAGCGGGAAAAGCAGGTTCATCTCCGCCAGTCGCTGGTGACGGACCTCCGGGTGGAAGGGGATCGCGTGACCGGCGTCATCGATCAGGCCGGTGTAACCTATGGCGGCCGCGCCGTTGTCATCGCCACGGGCACCTTCCTGAACGGCCTCATTCACATCGGCGCCGCCCGTTTTCCCGCCGGCCGGGCCGGGGAGATCGCTTCTTCCGAACTGGCGGAATGCCTGAAATCCAGCGGCTTCGAAACGGGCCGGATGAAAACGGGAACCCCTCCCCGGCTCCGGGCATCCTCCATCGACTTTTCCCGGCTCACCCGTCAGGACAGCGACCCGGAGCCGGAGGCCTTCTCCCATACGACGGAAACGCTGCGGGTAGAGCGCCTCCCCTCCTATTTCACCGCCACGACGGAGGAGACGCGCCGGATCATCGGAGAGAACATCCTCCTGTCTCCCCTCTACTCGGGGTCCATCCAGGGCATCAGCGCCCGCTACTGCCCCTCTCTCGAGGACAAGATCGTCCGTTTTTCCAGCCGGGCAAGCCATCCCGTGGTCCTCGAGTTTGAAGGGCTGGACACGGAAGAGGTGTACGCGAAGGGGCTCGGCAACTCGATGCCGCCACATCTCCAGGAGCGGATCGTCCGCAGCGTCCCCGGGCTGGAAGCGGCGGAGATCATGCGCTACGCCTATGCCATCGAATATGATTTCATCCAGCCTACCCAGCTCCTGCCGACCCTGGAGACGAAGAGGCTCCGGGGGCTCTACCTGGCAGGCCAGATCAACGGGACCTCCGGGTACGAGGAGGCCGCCGCCCAGGGCCTGTGGGCCGGGATCAACGCCGCCTTAGCCGTCCAGGGACGGGAGCCCTTCATCCTCCGCCGTTCCGAGGCGTACATGGGAGTGCTGATGGACGACCTTGTCACCCGGGGGGTGGACGAACCGTACCGGATGTTCACCTCCCGGGCGGAATACCGGCTGCTCTTGCGGGAGGACAACGCCGCCATCCGCCTGATGGGGAGGGGACACGAGCTTGGCCTGGTGCCGTCGGACGCCTATCGCGTCCTCCGGGAAAAGGTCCGGCAGATCGAGTCCGGAACGAAGCGGCTGTCATCGACCCGGATTTATCCCGTGGAGGACAGCACACGCAAACTTCGAGCCCTTGGATCGCCCCCCCTGCGGAACCCGGTCTCTCTCTTCGACCTCCTCAAGAGGGAGGAACTCGGCTATGACGACCTGGCCGCCTTTGACGGGTGGGAGCCGATCCAGGACAGGCAGGTAAAGAAGCAGATTGAGATCGAGGCGAAGTACGAGGGATACATCCGGCGCCAGCGCGAGGCCGTGGAAAAGATGAAGGCCCAGGAAGAGAAGACCATCCCGCCGTCCATGGACTACGACCATGTCCCGGGCCTGTCGAACGAGCTTCGGGCGAAACTGAAGGCCGTCACCCCGGCAACCATTGCCCAGGCGGGGCGGATACCCGGAATGACCCAGTCGGCCCTTGCCTCCATCTTGATCATCATGAAGAAAATGAAAGCTCCCCCCGCAGACCGCCGTGACGACCCCTCTCCCCGACCCTGACCTGATCGCCTCCCTCTGGGGAGTCCATCCGGTGCGGAGCCGGCCCGATCTCTGCGTCGCCGGCAGTCCCGAGCGTGTCCGGCTGCGCCTGGTTCTGGAAGAAGAGGACGGCCGCCTCTGGGTCCTCGAGGAGATCGCTCCCGCAGCGGTTCCACAGAAGGAGCGCCAGGCGGAGATCCTCGACCGCCTGAAGCACGCCGGGCTGGAAGCCGTCCACCCCTTTCTCCGGGAGAGCAGCGGCTCATGGATTGCCCGCGGGAACGGGTTTTGCCTGATGCTCCGGCCTTTCGTGGACGGGGTTCCGCCGGAACGGCCCGGCTACGCGCTGGAGGCATGGCGGGGGGAGGCCATGGGAGCCTTTCTCGCATCCCTCCGGCAGGCGGCGCATCTCCTGCCTCCACACATTCCGGGACCGTCATTTTCCCTGGAGGCCTTCATCAGGGATCTCCTGGAGCGCATCCGGCGCCGCGACCCGGACCTCCTGCCGGCGCTTCGTCCCACCCTCCGGATGATCGAGGCGCGCCTTTTCACCCTCCTCGCCGGCCTGCCTTCGGCCTTCTGTCACGGCGACTTCCATCCCCTCAACGTGATCTGGTCGCGGGATGCTGTTCGCTCCGTCATCGACTGGGAGTTCTGCGGCCTCAAGACAGAGGCCTTTGACACGGCCCTCCTTGCGGGATGCATCGGCATGGAAAACCCTCGGGCCCTGACGGGCCCGTTCATCCCGGCGCTGCTCGGCGAAATCCGCCGGGAGGGACTCCTGTCGCCGGCCAGCCTGTCCGTCCTGCCCGAGATGATCCTGGCGGTCCGCTTCCTGTGGCTTTCCGAGTGGCTCCGGGGACGGGACATGGAAATGGTCCGTCTGGAGCTTGATTACCTGGACCTGCTCCTGGCAAACGAACCCCTCCTCCGGGAGGCGTGGGAACTGCCGCGCTGAATCGTCTGCATGGCCGGTGCCCGGCTACAGCGACCGGACCAGGGTGAAGATCCCCAGCAGGCCCAGCATGGCAAACACGACGGAGCGGTACGAGCGCTCGCCGAGCCTGCCATAGAGGACGTGCCCCAGCCAGGTGCCGGTCAGGATGGGAATGATGGAGTACAGGAAGAGCCTGAGGACCGGCTCCGTCATCAGTCCTTCCCTCGCCTGGAAAAAGATGACCACAATCCCCGAAAAAAGGAAGAATCCCTGCAGGGTCGCCTTGAGGACATCCTTGCTCCAGGGTTGAAGCGTGACATAGACGATGACGGGCGGTCCGGAGGCGCTGATGGCCCCCCCGAACAGCCCCCCCAGGAAACCGAATCCATAAGGCCACCCCCCCCCGAGCTCCCGGGTGCGCGGCGAGGCCAGGAAGAATCCCCATAGGCTGTAAAGCAGAAGGACGAGCCCGACAAACCGCTGGATCCAGAGGGCATGCAGGTGGACAAGCAACAGGACGCCCAGGGGAATGCCCGGAAGGCTGCCGAGGAGGAGAGGCAGGATCTTGCGCCAGTCCAGGTGACGCCGGAGAGGAATGGTGAGCCCGACCGTCAGGAGCGCGCCGAAGAGGCTCGTCACCGGCACCGCCGTCCGCACGTCCAGCCAGAGCATGATCAGCGGAAGTGACAGGAGGACCGAGCCGAAGCCGGTGAAGCCCTGAATCATGCCTGCCAGGAAGGCGATCAGGAGGATCCAGAATATCGTTTCAGGAGGCATCATCCGATTCCCTGGAGGGAGTTGGGGCGCCCGGTCATTTCAGCCGCGGCGACCAGGACGGCGCGGCCCCGCCCCCATCCTGGAGCGTCCGGACATTCGTTCCGTTGACGTTCATCACCAGGATTCTTCCCCCTCCTCCACGGGAGCTGAAGACGATGTAGCGGCCGTCAGGAGACCAGGAGGGCGACTCGTTGTCACTCCGGTCGAATGTGAGCTGCAGGAGATTGGATCCGTCTTCGTCAATGGTAAAAATCTGGAACCGGCCACCGGCCATGCCCTCGAAGGCAAGGCGCTTTCCCTTGGGGGACCAGGACGGGGACGTGTTGTACCGCCCCTCATAGGTGAGCCGGCGGATGTTGCTCCCGTCGGCGCCCATCAGGTAGACTTGGGGGGAGCCGGCCCGGTTGGACACGAAGGCGATCCGCCCGCCGTCGGGAGACCAGGCGGGAGAGATGTCGATGGACGAGCTGAAGGTGATCCTGCGGGCCATGTAGGTGGCCGTGTCGAGGATGTAAATCTCCTCGTTTCCGTCCTTGCTCAGGGTGACCAGCAGCCGGCGGCTGTCGGGGGACCAGGAGCCGGACAGGTTGATTCCCCGGTAGTCGAGAATCTTCCGGATCCTGCGGGTCGCCACGTCAAGGATGTAAAGGTCCGGGTTGCCGTCCCTGTACGACGTGAAGGCCAGCTTGCTGCCGTCGGGAGACCAGCGCGGCGAATGGAGGATGCTCTGGTGGCTCGTCAGACGCTGCCGCTCGGTGCCGTCGAAAAGGACCGAGTAGAGATCCGCCTTCCCCTTCGACTTCATGACAAAGGCGATTCTCGTATCGAACACGCCCCCCTCCCCGGTGAGGGCCACAAGGATGTCCGACGCGAGAAGCCTGAGCAGCGCCTCCGGCTTGTCCTTGTTTCCCGTGTAGCCCTTGGCTACAATGACCTGCCCCTTTACGACATCGAAGAGACGGGCCTCGATGTCGAGGTCCGTTCCGGTGACCTTGAAGGAACCCTTGACCAGGAACTCGGTGCCGATGGCGGACCAGTCGTCATACCGGAATGTACCCGGGAGAATGCCCGCTTTTCGAGGGTCCTCCAGAAAGGCCTTCCGGGAAATGACATTGAAGAAGCCTGTCACATCCAGGTAACGCCCCAGCCGGTCCGCCAGTTCCTGCGACAATCGGTCCGATCCGGGACCGGCCGTCCCGGGTCTGAAATCGGCCACGGCGATGGGATACTTGTGGAAAGCGGGGGAATCGATGTCCAGGTAAACCATCGCCGGGGCCCGGGCGGGAGCAAGGAGCAGGACGAAGAACAGGAACACCGCCATCCGGACTCTGGCGCGGAGACATAACGGTTCGTTCATGGGTCACCTTTTCAGCTCGGACGAGTGAAAACGGATCCCGATCTCGATCACCCGGTCGGGGATCCACTCCGGCAGGGGGGGGAACGGGGATGCCTTTTGCACCGCCTTCAGGGTCGAATCATCGAAATACCGGTTTCCGGAGCGCTTTTCAAAGTCCAGTTCAGCAATCTCCCCACTGCGGAGAATGTGAACCAGAACCACCGCCTCCAGGGCCTTCCCTTTCGTCAGGTCGGCCGGGAGCGCCCACTGGCCGCGGATCCGGTTCCAGAGAACGGCATAGTAAATCCCCATGCGGTTGTTCAGGTCGGCCTCGGACATCTGCCCGGAAGTCGAGAAGCGGGCCGACATGGCCGGGCGGGCAGCAGCCGCCTGTTCCGTCCGTTCCACCTTCCGGCGGAGCTCTTCGATCCTGCGGTCCAGGGCGGCCTGCTGCCTCGGCGGTTCCACCTTCTTCTTCGGAAGAACTTCCGGCGCCTTCTTCAGAATCGTCGGGCGAACCGGCGGAGCCGTGCCCAGAACCTCCCGGGTGAGATCCGGCCCGGGGGACTTGGGTGCAATATCCGCCATGCTGACCAGGGAAACCGAGTGGACCGGGCCGAAGGTGAGCCGGGTGGGGGAAGACAGGGGACCGAGGAAAACAAGCAGGGCAAGGATGAGGACGTGCAGGGAGCCTGACAGGAAGATCATGCGGTTCAGGCTGCTCCCTCCTTGCGGCCGGAAGAGCCCGGTGGCTGTCATCGCTCCTCCTCCGGTGGCTCCGTGATCATGCCGAGCTTGTCGACGCCGCCTTTCCTCACCGCCGCCATGACCTGGACCACGAACCCGTAAGGCACCGTCTTGTCCGCCCGCAGATAGAGGTCCCGGTCAATGCGGTTGGCAAAGATGGCCTCGAGCTTGTCGCTCAGTTCCACCAGGGGCACACGGGTCCGGTTGAGGATGATCTCCTGGTTGCTCCGGATCGTCAGTACGAGTTTTTCCTCCGTCACGTCGACGCTTTTCGACTTGACCTGGGGAAGGTTGACGTCAATGCCCATCTGGAGCATCGGCGCCGTCACCATGAAAATGATGAGGAGCACCAGGATCACATCCACCAGCGGCGTCACGTTGATCTCCGCCATGGGTTTATGGTCGGAGGCGGTCCTCCGGAAGCGGTTCATCACGGAATCATGATCTCCCCGAATGACGGTCCACCAGATTCAGGAACTCCGAGGCAAAATGCTCCATGTCCTGGGTCATGCCGCGGACCCGGTTCACGTAATAATTGTAGAAAATGACCGCCGGGATGGCTGCCGCCAGTCCGGCAGCCGTCGCGATGAGAGCCTCCGAGATGCCCGGCGCGACGACGGCCAGCGTCGCCGATCCGCGGGCGCCGATCCCCTTGAAGGTGTCCATGATCCCCCAGACGGTGCCGAACAGGCCGATGAAGGGGCTGGCGCTCCCGGTCGTGGCCAGGAATCCGATGGCGCTCTCCAGCTTGGCGCTTTCGATGCCCAGAGCCTGCCCCAGGGCGCGCTCCACGTGATCCACTCCCCGCCGCTCGATCGAGACGGATGACGTGTCGGAACCCGGCGAATCGGAACCCGACCGGCCGATCCGGCTCAGCTCCTCGTATCCCGACAGGAACACGCTGGCCAGGGTGGAATCGGCATTCCGCTTCGCCAGCGGGTAGACTTCCGAGAGGCGGTTGCTGCGGCCGTAAGCCTCCAGGAAGGCCTCGTTGTTCTTTTTCACTTTTCTGAACTGCCGGTACTTCATGAAGATAATGGCCCAGGAAACCACGGAGAACAAGAGCAGGAGGACGAGGACAAACTGGACCACCAGTCCCGCGCCCAGGATCATTCCAAGAAGGCTGCCATGAAAAGAGCCTCCCGCAACGGCGGCAGAGGGCATTGGATACTCCTGAAAGGATATTTGAAACTGGATGGACCGTAATGGAATTTGAACCCCTTGTCAAGGGCAGCGGCCCCGTCAATTCGCGGGGTTCAAAGGATTTCCGGCGGAAACGCCACAACCTCGTCGATGGTCCGGGCGTCACAGAGAATCATGGCCAGCCGGTCGACGCCCAGAGCGATCCCCGAAGCCTCGGGCATGCGCTCCAGAGCCTGAAGGAACCGCTCCGGCTGCGGGGGGGCAACCCCGCCCCGGCGCTCCGCCTCCGCCCGGACCTCGTCGAAGCGGCGCCGCTGTTCCACCGGATCGGTCAGCTCGGCAAACCCGTTGGCCAGTTCGATCCCCGCCACGTAAAGCTCGAAACGCTCTGCCACGGAGGGATCGTGCCGATCGGCTCTTGCCAGGGAGGCAAACGCCATTGGGTAGGAATGGAGAAACAGGGGGGCTTCCCGCCCCAGGAAGGGCTCCACCTCGAAGGCCAGGGTCTCCTCGAAGCGGTCCTCCCGGATGGCCGCGTCGAGGGAGATGGAGGCGCGGGAGGCAAAGGCTTCCCGGACCGAGAGCCTTGGCCAGGGAGGTGTGAGGCGAATGGATCTCCCTCCATAGGAGAGCATATTTCCGACCCCGAGGTCTCGCGCCGCGGACAGGACCAAGGCCTCGCACTCGTCCATCAGCTCCCGGGAGTCGATGTCCCGCCGATACCACTCCAGCATGGTGAACTCCGGCAGGTGGCGGTCCCCCCGTTCCCCCTGACGAAAACACCGGCAGACCTGAAAGATTCGGGGATATCCCGCGGCCAGGAGCCGCTTCATGCAGAGCTCGGGAGAGGGCTGAAGAAACCAGTTCCCGCTCGGGACCGGGTCAATGTGAGCCTCCGGCGCGGGGGCCGGGATCCGGGCGGGCGTTTCCACTTCCAGGTAATCCCGGTCCAGAAAAAAACGGCGGAGAGCCCCGATCATCCTTGCCCGGATATCAAGGGCCCTCCGCCGCCTGGACAGGAGCCGGGATTCGTCCTGCTCCATGGGAAATCAGTCTTTAACCCGGGTGAGGTAGTCCCCCGAGCGTGTGTCGATGCGGATCTTTTCCCCCGCTTCGATGAAGGACGGCACCAGGACCACGTAGCCCGTCTCAACGGTTACGGGCTTTGTGTTTCCCGAGACCGTGTCACCCTTGATCCAGGGATCCGCCTTGGTTACCACCAGGTCCACCGAGTTGGGCAGGGTCACCCCCAGGGGGCGGTCCTCAAAGAAGAGGACCTCCGCCTCCACGTTTTCCAGGAGGAAGTTCTTCGCCTCCCCCACCTGGTCGTCGCTGATGAAGACCTGGTCGAAGGTGGTGGTGTCCATGAAGCAGTATTTTCCCTCCTCCATGTAGAGGTACTGCATGGTCTTCACCTGGAGGTCCGCCGGGTCGAACATGTCCACCGACCGGAAGGTCCGCTCGAACTGGTTTCCGTTGATCATGTTCTTGAGCTTGCACCGGTAGAGGGCCTGTCCCTTTCCGGGCTTCACGAAATTGAACTCGGTGATGACATAGGGATCGCCGTCTATCTTGATCCGGAGCCCTTTCCGCAGGTCGCTGGCCGTATACATCGCTGTCTCTCCTTGTGGAAATCCGAGGGGTTATTCACCTCTCGGGATTGGGTTTCATAATGCATTTGACAACCCTTGTCAAAAGAAAACAAACCCTTGGGACATCACGGATCCGGGAGGTCCCGGACCGGAGACCGATGGAGAAGGACTTTCCCTCCCTCCCCGGGGAGATCCTGCACGTAACGGGGCAGGCAGAGGCCCGACAGATCCCTCCAGAGACGCTCCATGATTTCGACGCCGGTCGCGGGGGAGGTCCGGAAATGGCCCGTTCCCGTGACGGCGTCGCACTGGAAGAGGTAATAGGGGCGGACGGCGATGCGCTGGAGCCCCTCGAAAAGATCCCGGAGGACCTCATACCGGTCGTTGACCCCCCTGAGAAGAACCGACTGGCTGGAGACGGGGATGCCGCAGGTGAGGATCCGGTCGCATGCAGCTGCCGATTCTTCCGTGATTTCAAGAGGGTGGTTGAACTGCGTATTGAACCAGAGGGGGCGGTGGCGCTGGAGGATCCGGCAGAGATCGTCCGTGACCCTCATGGGCAGGACGACGGGGACGCGGCTGCCCAGGCGCAGGACCTCCACATGGGGGATCGCCCGCAGCGAGCCGAGAAGCCAGTCCAGTTCGCCGTCCTCCCCGGTCAGGGGATCCCCCCCCGAGAGGATGACCTCCCGGATGGCCGGGGTCCGGGCGATCCACTCCAGGGCGCGGCGCAGACGGGGCAGACGGCCACCGGAAGCGGGGCGGCGCCAGAGCCGCTTCCGGTTGCAGTGTCGGCAGTGCAGGGCGCACCGGTCCGCGGCCAGGAGCAGGCATCGGTTCCCGTAACGACGGATGAGACCCGGCACGGGCATGTGCTTTTCCTCGTCCAGGGGATCAGGATCCTCCCCCGACCGGTCCTCCAGTTCCTGCGGATCCGGAAAGGCCTGCCGGGCCAGGGGATCCCCGGCATCCCCCGGTCGCAGGAGAGACATATAATAAGGAGGGATCCGGCAGGGATAAAAGCGGAGGAGGTCGTCCCAGACCGGTCCCGCCACGACCTCCTTACCCAGGATCCGGACCAGCCGGTCCCTGCGGAGGGCCGACCGGTTCAGTTGCCATCGCCAGTCGGACCAGTCAGAACAAGAGATATCCTCTTGGAAAGATGCTGATTTCAAAGATTTTCCCCCAGCCGCCGGAGACCTGGACAGGGATGCCCCGGCGGGCGAATTTGCTTGACGAATCGAAAAAATCCATATAGTCCAACACCCCTCTATACGTCAACAGATCGCGGGAACCCATGGAAGAAAGTGAACTTCTGAAGATAAGGCGGGAGAAGGTGGCCGAGCTGGCCGCCCGTGGAATCGATCCGTACCCCAACGGGATCCGGGTCGGGGATACCGCTGCGGCTTTGAACGAGCGATTCGGCGCACTGGACAAGGACGCCTTCGGGGGAATAGACGAAACATTCCGTCTGGGCGGCCGGATCATGGCCATCCGGGACTTTGGCAAGGGGGCTTTCATCTCCCTCCAGGACCGCACCGGCCGGATCCAGGGATTCATCCGCCGGGACGCCGTCGGTCCGGAGGCTTTCGATCTGTTCAAGTCGCTTGACGTCGGCGACATCGTTTTCCTGTCCGGAAAGATCATGAAGAGCCGGACCGGCGAGCTGACCATCGAGGCGAAGGAGTTGCGACTCCTGGCCAAGTCGGTGCGGCCCTTGCCGGAAAAATGGCACGGCCTGACGGATGTGGAGACCCGCTACCGGCAGCGCCACCTGGACCTGATTGCCAACCCCTCCGTGAGGGACGTATTTCTCAAGCGGAGCCGAATCATCCGCCTGATCCGCCGTTTCATGGACGACCACGATTTTTTGGAAGTGGAAACACCCATGATGCAGCCCCGGGCGGGGGGAGCCGTCGCCCGCCCCTTCAAGACCTTTCACAACGCCCTGGGGATGGATCTTTTTCTCCGCATCGCACCGGAACTCTACCTCAAGCGGCTGGTCACGGGGGGTCTGGAGCGAGTCTACGAAATCAACCGGAACTTCCGGAACGAAGGCGTCTCCACCTTTCACAATCCCGAGTTCACCATGATGGAGTTCTACCAGGCCTACTCCACCTTCGAAGACCTGATGGACTTCACGGAGGAGCTGTTTGTCTGGATCGCGACTGAACTCTTCGGGAAACCCCGCTTCACGTATCAGGGAACGGAGGTTGACATGACCCCTCCCTGGCGCAGGGTGCGCGTTCGGGACGCCGTCATGGAAACCTGCGGCGTGGATCGGGACACCCTGGAGGACCCCTCCCGGGCCGCCGCCTTCGCGCGGTCTCTCGGCGTCGAGATCAGGGACGGCGATCCCCCCGGGAAGATCCTCATGGCCGTCTTCGAGGAAAAGGTGGAAGCCGGCCTGATTCAGCCGACCTTCGTGACCCATTACCCCGTGGAGGTGTCGCCCCTGTCCCGCCGCAACAACGACGAACCATCGATCGTGGACCGGTTCGAACTGTACATCTGCGGAAAGGAAATCGCCAACGCCTTTTCCGAGCTCAACGACCCCGCCGACCAGCGGGAGCGGTTCCTCCAGCAGTTGAGGGAGCGGGAAGCGGGCGACGAGGAGGCCCATGAGATGGATGACGACTACATCCGGGTCCTGGAGTACGGCATGCCTCCGACGGCGGGGGAGGGAATCGGGATCGATCGGCTCGTCATGCTCTTCACAGACTCGGCCTCCATCCGGGACGTGATCCTGTACCCCCAGATGCGCCAGAAAGACGCCTGATCCGTCAGGCTCCCCTCTCCCCGGACCAACCCGTATGTCCTACGAATCATATATCAGCCTCCGCTATCTCAGGGCCAAACGCAAGCAGGTCTTCGTTTCGGTCATCACGATGATCTCCATCACCGGGATCTTCCTGGGGGTGGCGGCCCTCATCGTGGTCCTGGCGGTCATGAACGGCTTTGAAACGGATCTGCGCAACAAGATTCTGGGCATCAATTCCCACGCGGTCATCATGCAGTACACGGGGCCGATGCAGAATTACCGGACCGTCCAGGAGGCCGTCAATTCGACTCCCGGCGTGGTGGCCTCGACGCCCTTCATCTACAGCCAGGGCATGCTGAAGAACGGCGACGGCTTCAGCGGCGTCGTCATCCGGGGGCTCTCCCCGGAAGACGCCTTCCGTGTCATCAGCCTCGGGAAGATGAAAGAGGGAAGCGCCGAGGCCCTCCTCCCGGACCGCCGGAACACGGCGGCGATTCCCAAAGAACGGGCGGACCTGCCGGGGATCCTGGTCGGCAAGGAACTGGCCAAGCAACTGGGGCTTTATCTATACGAAACCGTGAGCCTCATCTCTCCGATGGGCACATCGACTCCCATGGGCATGGTCCCGCGGATGAAGCGCTTTCTCGTGGTGGGCATTTTTGAATCCGGCTTTTACGAGTACGATTCCTCCCTCGCCTATCTTTCGCTCCGGGACTGCCAGGCCTTCCTGGGAATGGATGACCGCGTCACGGGCATCGAGATCAAGGTGAACGACCTCTACCGGGCGGCGGAGATTGCCAAGAACATCGAGAAAAAACTCGGATTCCCCTATTGGGCACGCAACTGGATGGAGATGAACAAGAACCTCTTCGCGGCACTCAAGCTGGAGAAAAAGGTGATGTTCATCATCCTGAGCCTGATTGTCCTCGTGGCGACCTTCAACATCATCACGACGCTCATCATGGTCGTCATGGAAAAGAACAAGGATATCGCCATCCTGAAATCGATGGGCGCGACATCCGGAAGCATCATGAAGATCTTCATCCTCCAGGGAGTGACCATCGGTTTTATCGGCACAATCCTGGGATGTGCCGGGGGGCTTCTCCTGGCCTGGAACATCGAGCCCGTGTCCTCCTTCATCGAACGCTTTTTCGGGTTCAAGATCCTGCCCGGTGACGTCTATTATCTCAGCGAGCTTCCATCCCGGGTCAATTACACGGACGTGGGCATCATCGTGGTCGGAACCCTGCTCATTTCGTTCCTTTCCACACTGTATCCCTCATGGCGGGCATCCCGGCTGGATCCGGCGGAAGCCCTCCGTTACGACTGAAACAGGGAAGCGGTCCGGAACAGGATCCGGGCGGTTTCCCAATCATTGAGAGCGGTCGACAATCTCCATGATCGAAGTGCGAAACCTGGAAAAGACGTTTATCAAAAACGGGCAGCGGATCGAGGTCCTCAAGAAGATGGATCTGGCCATCCCCACCGGGGAGTCGATGGCCATCCTGGGCGTCTCCGGAGCGGGGAAGAGCACCCTGATGCATATCCTGGGGACCCTCGATCATCCGACGGCGGGCAACGTCCTGTTCGACGGAGCGGATGTCTTCTCCTGGAACGAAAACAAGCTGGCATCCTTCCGCAACCGGAAGATCGGCTTCGTGTTCCAGTTCCACAACCTGCTGCCGGAGTTCACGAGCCTCGAAAACGCGATGATGCCGGCCCTCATCTCCGGCCTTTCCCAGCGGGAGGCCAGGAAGCGGGCTGAATCGATCTTGATGGATGTGGGACTTGGTGATAGGATGGCGCACAAGCCGGGAGAGCTTTCGGGCGGCGAGCAACAGCGAGTGGCCGTGGCCCGAGCGGTCATTATGGAACCGGAGGTCATCCTGGCCGACGAACCCACCGGAAACCTCGACACGGAAACGGGACGGATGGTCGAGGACCTGTTGATGAACCTGAATCGCCAAAGAAACATAACCCTGGTCGTGGTGACCCATAACCAGTCCCTGGCAAAGCGGATGTCCCGAAGCGTTGGCCTGAAGGACGGAAAGGTGCTCCAGCATGACGAAAACGCGATCTGACGTCGTCCGAGGCCTACTCGGATTTTTCATCGCATTCTTCCTCATCATCCATCCGCACCCAGTTGCCGCGCAGGAATCCAAAAAAATCGCGCTGCTTCCCTTCGAGGTCTTCAGCGGAACCCAACGGGAGCTCCTGCAGGAGTCCATCTTCAGCGCCCTGTACGCCGACCTCGCCAGAACGAAGGGGATCCAGCCGGTGGAGCGGGAAACGATCCTGAAACGGGTGGCCGGCAGGCCACTGAACGAAGAAACGGCGCTTGCGATCGGGAAGGAAACAGGTGCCTCGTATGCCGTCATCGGCAGTGTATCCGAGTTCGGCGAACTGATCAGCGCCGACGCGAAAATCATCGACGTGCAGAAGGGACAGGCGCTTCCCGGGGTCTTCGCCCAGGGAAGGGGACTGGACGGCATCCCCGCCATGGCCTCCCGCCTCAAGGGAGATCTCCTGCTCCGGATCGGAGAAGTTCAGCGGATCGCCCGGGTGGACTTCAAAGGCAACCAGAAAATCGAGAGCAGTGCCATCGCCCAGATCATCAAAAGCGCCCGGGGCAACGTCTATTCCGAGCTCGACCTGTCCGGGGACATCAAAGCCATCTACAGGATGGGCTATTTCGATGACGTGAAGGTCGAGACATCCACAACCCCGGAGGGGATGATCATTACGTTCCACCTGGTGGAAAAGGCCCTCATCTCACAGATCCGGTTCACCGGAAACAAGGCCATCGACAATGATGAGCTCCTGTCGAACATGACGGTCAAAACACGGCAGGTTCTCAATCCGGAAAAGCTGGCCGCCGATATCGCGAAGCTCAAGACGCTCTACGAAGGCAAGGGCTACTACAACGCCGAAATAACCTACGAAGTGGAAAAAGCGGGAGAAAAGGACACCCGCATCACAGTGGCCATCCAGGAAAATAAAAAAATCTACGTGGAGCGGATTACCTTCGAGGGAAACCGGACATTCACGGCAAAAGAGCTCAAGAACCAGATGAAGACGACCGAGTGGAACATCCTCCACATCATCACCGATTCGGGGCTTCTCAAGAAAGACGAGCTCCGGCAGGACGTCGCCAGGCTCAACGCCTTCTACCTGAACAGCGGGTTCATCCAGGCCCAGGTGGCGGATCCGGTCATCACCCACGACGCCAAGGGCATCTATATCATGATCCCCATCAATGAGGGGAAGCGGTTCCGGGTGGGAAGCGTATCGATCACAGGCGACACCCTGGAGGTCTCCCGGCAGAGCCTGATGGACGGGCTGGAGATCAAAAAGAAGGAGTTTTACGACCGCTCGGCCGTTATCAGGGACATCGATACTCTGACCAAGGCCGCCAACGACGAGGGGTTCGCCTATGCGGACGTCCATCCCCAGACCGACATCCGGGAAAAGGACCTGTCGGTGGACGTTACATACAAGCTCTTCAAGGGGATCCTGGTTTACTTCAACCGCATCACGTTTACGGGGAACACGAAGACCCGTGACAAGGTCATGCGCCGGCTTCTGTCCATCGTGGAGGGGGATCTCTACAACAGCACGAACCTGAAAAACAGCTACACCTCCCTGGAGAGAACCCGGTATTTCGAGGAGATCAACTTCCAGACGGAGAAAGGCCCCGCGGAGAACTTGACGGATGTCCGGATCCACGTGAAGGAGAAGGCGACGGGGATGTTCAGCATCGGAGCCGGCTACAGCGGCCAGGATCACCTGGCCTTCATGGCGGAGGTCTCCCAGCAGAATTTCCTGGGGCGGGGGCAGACCCTCAAGGTCAAGACCAGCCTCTCCACCTCGAAGACCTGGTTCGAAGTGCAGTTCATCGAGCCGTGGCTGTTCGACCTCCCCCTCTACAGCAGCTGGAGCGCCTGGCATTCGGAAAAAGAGTATGATTACTACAATGTGCATTCGACCGGCGGGGGATTTAACCTGGGATATCCCCTCTGGGGATTTTTCAGCGGCAGCATCGGCTACACGTATTCGATCGACACATTGAAGGACATTTCCGTATACGCACCCCAGTACATCCGCGATTACGCAGGAGAATACCGCACAGGAATCATCAGTGTCGGCCTTAACAGGGACACGTCGAACGACAGCTTCTTCCCAACCAGGGGCTCCCGAAACGGCGTTTCCCTCGGCTATGCCAGCAGACTGCTGGGGGGAACAACAAGCTACGTCAAGGCTGTGGTCAGCTCGCAGTGGTTTTTCCCGCTCCCCCTGGAGACGGTCTTCAGCGTCCGGGGCCGGGCCGGCTACCTGGCCCCGAGTGAAGGGGAGAGCATCCCCCTGTTCGAGCGGTTCACCCTGGGCGGGATGAACTCCCTGAGGGGCCTCAAGGACGTGGGGCCAACCGACTCAACGGGGCTGTATGTCATCGGGGGAACAACCTTCATGTGTTTCAATGTCGAGTACCTGTTCCCCCTCGTGAAGGAAGCCGGCATCAAGGGAGTCGTCTTCTACGACACGGGCAATGCGTGGGATACCTACTCCTTTGGATCCGATTTCCGGCATACGACGGGTGCGGGAATCCGCTGGTACTCGCCGCTGGGTCCCCTGCGCCTCGAATGGGGGTATGTGCTCGACCCCAAAGACGGTGAGTCCAAATCGCGATGGGAGTTTGCCATCGGCATGTTCATGTAGAAGAAACAATAAACCGAAAGAGAGGAATAACGGATGAAGAAAGCGTGGTTCGGCGTGATTGCGGGTATGTTACTGCTGGTCCTGTCGGCCGGAGCGGCCTGGTCTGCGGAAAAGATCGGTTTTGTCAACATCCAGGAAGCCATGCTGACCTCCAATGTGGGGAAGCAGATGGGCGAGGAAATGCGAAAACTCATCGCCAAGGACAAGGCCATCATCGAAGAGAAGGAAAAAGAGCTCCGGAAGCTTCGGGAAGACCTGGACAAGCAGCGGACCGTCCTCACGGAATCCGCCCTGCGGGAAAAAGAAACCACCCTGCAGAAGAAGTATCGGGACTATCAGGTCGCGGCCAAGGACTTCGAGGACGACCTGCGTGCCAAGGAGCAGGAGATCTTCAAAAAGCTGTTCCCGGAAGTTCTCAAGATCGTCCGGTCCATCGCCGACAAGGAGAAGTACACGCTGGTCCTGGATCCCTACGTTCTTCAGATCCCGTATTTCAGCGCGAAGGAAGACATCACGAAGCGCGTCGTGGATGAGTTCAACCGGACCCACAAGAACACAAAGAAGTAAGGAACCGGCATCGCTCGGAAAGCAGAGTGAAACGGACCGTTCAAGAGATCGCCGCCTATCTGGGCGGAGTCGTTCACGGGGATGAGAACGCCCTGATTGAGCGTGTGCAGGGCATCGACGAGGCCGGGGAGGGAGACCTGACCTTTGTGGCCAACCGCAAATACCGCTCCCGGCTCAAGACGACCCGGGCGACGGCGGTTCTCGTGTCACCGGGAACCGAGGAGCCCGGCCGGACCCTGATCGTTCTCGACGATCCCTATGTCGCCTTCGGCCGGGTTCTGGCTCTCTTTCATCCCCGGGAGCCGGAACGGCCTGGCATTCACGAGGGGGCATTTGTCGACGGGAATGCCCGTGTTTCCTCCGAGGCCACCGTTCATCCCGGGGCGGCCGTCAGCCGGGGAGCCGAAATCGGGTCCGGGGTCGTCCTGTACCCGGGAGTTTACGTCGGTCCCGAGGCGGTCATCGGCGAGGGATCGATCCTGCACCCCAATGTGACCGTGTATGACCGGTGCCTCGTCGGAAGGCGGGTCATCCTGCACGCGGGCGTCGTCGTGGGGAGCGACGGTTTCGGGTTCGCCCGGCCGGGCTGGGAGAATGTAAAGATCCCCCAGGTCGGCATCGTCCAGATCGATGACGACGTCGAGATCGGCGCCAATACGACCATTGACCGGGGGACACTGGGTTGCACCCGCATCAAAAAAGGCGCCAAGATCGATAATCTGGTCCAGATCGCCCACAACGTGGTCATTGGAGAATATGCCATCATCGTGTCCCAGGCGGGCATTTCCGGCAGCACGACCGTGGGCCGGGGAGTCATGATTGGGGGACAGTCCGGCCTGGTGGGCCACATCCGGGTGGGAGATCACGCCATGGTGGCAGCCCGCGCCGGGGTTCACAAGGATGTCCCCGCCGCCACCATCGTGGCCGGAGCTCCCCATATGCCGCACCGTGAATGGCTGAGGCTGGAGGCGACGATTCCGAAACTCCCGGCTATGAGACGGCAGCTCCTCGATCTGGCCAAAAGGCTGGAAACATTGGAAAAGAAACTGGAAGGACGGAATTCATGAGTATTCATCCCACCGTCGTGATCGCCCCCGACGCCCGGATTGCCGAGGGTGTCGAGATCGGCCCCTACAGTGTCATCGGACCCAGCGTCACCATCGGCCGGAACACCGTCATCGGCCCCCACGTGGTCATCGAAAGCCATACGGACATTGGGGAAGGAAACCGGATCTTTCAGTTCGCCTCCATCGGCGGGCTGCCCCAGGACTTGAAATACAGGGGGGAAGAAACCCGGGTTGTCATTGGAAACAATAACGTTATCAAGGAGTTCGTCACGATCAACCGCTCCACCGTTTCCGATATCGGCGTCACCATCATGGGGGACCGCAACCTGATCATGGCATACTGTCACATCGCCCACAACTGCAAGCTGGGCAATCACGTCATCATGGCCAATGCCACGAACCTGGCGGGACATATCCATGTGGAGGACTGGGTCATCCTCGGTGGAATGACGGGGGTTCACCAGTTCATCCGCATCGGCGCCCACGCCTTTGTCGGGGGAGCTTCCGCCGTGGCCCAGGATGTGCCTCCCTTCATCACCGTCTCGGGAAACCGGGCGCGCCCCTACGGGTTGAACCTGGTGGGCCTCAAGCGACGGGGCTTTTCCGATGCGGCCCTGCGGGCGCTTCGGGAATCCTACCGGCTGGTTTACCGATCCTCCCTGCGGCTTGTCGAAGCCATTGAACGGATCCGGGCAGAGGTGGAGGACCTTCCGGAGGTGCGCCAGTTTGTTTCCTTTCTGGAAAACTCCCAGCGCGGCATCTGCCGATAGTCCGCCGAGAGGGAAGAGACGCCGGGCTCCTTGCGGGATAGAGGAGGATTTCCTCGGGAAACGGGTCTCGTGGTGCCGGACGGCCCCCTCCGGGAGAGGCATTCCTTCCGGCCCGTCCCACCACAGCCGCTGAGACCGGAGGGATGGCAGCTCCAATGGTAAATTCCTCAAAGATTCTGATCCTGACGGGCGAGGCCTCGGGAGACCTTTACGGAGCCCAAATCGCGGATGCCATGAGGGAGATGGACCCGACCCTCGCTTTTTACGGTGTGGGAGGAATGCACATGAGGGGCTCGTCGGTGAATCTTCTGGCCGACGTGTCCGAACTGGGGGTGGTCGGGCTCACGGAGGTTCTGGGAAAACTGGGCCGGATCAGGACCCTGTTCTCCGGCCTGCGCCGGTTCCTCAAGACGGACCGCCCCGCCCTGGTGATTCTCATCGACTATCCGGGATTCAATCTCCGCTTCGCCCGGGTGGCCAGGGAAGCCGGAATCCCCGTCCTTTATTACATCAGTCCGAAAATATGGGCCTGGGGAGCCGGAAGAATCCGGGCGATAAAGGAAACCGTGAACAAAATGGCCGTCATCTTTCCCTTTGAAGTATCGCTCTACGAAAAGGCCGGCGTCGATGTGACGTATGTCGGACACCCACTCCTGGACATTGTCCGGGCGGACGGATCCGTCTCCGAGATCCGGCGGAGGCTGGGTCTGGCCCCGGACCGGAGGACCATTGCCCTGCTGCCGGGAAGCCGCAGGGGCGAGGTCGACCGGCTGCTGACCCCCATGATCGGGGCGGCGGCGATTCTGTCGCAACGTCTGCCGGACCTTCAATTCCTGCTGCCCCTGGCGGATACCCTTTCGGAGGATCTTCTCCGGAACCGCCTGAAGGAACATCCCATCCCCGTCCATCTGGTCAGCCGGGATACCTACAGCGCCGTCGCCGCCTCCGACGCGGCCATTGTCGCTTCCGGCACGGCGACCCTGGAGACTGCCCTGCTGGGCATCCCCATGGTGATCGTATACAAGGTCTCCCCGCTGACCTATCCGCTCGCCCGCCTGGTCATCCGGATCGACCACATCGGACTTCCCAATATCATTGCCGGCAGGACGATCGTCCCCGAGCTGATCCAGGGCGAGGCAAGCCCGGAACGAATCGCGGAAGAGGTCCTGCCCCTCCTGACGGACAGCCGCCGGAGAACGGCCATGACGGACGCCTTCGTCGAGGTCCGGAGGAAACTGGGAACCGGCGGGGCCGCCCGGAATGCGGCCCGAATCGCCTGTGCCATGGCCCAGGGAGAAGGAGCATCCTCGTGATCATCCTCAAACGCCTCTTTCGCCTGGCCAAGCCCCACACGGCCAAGCTGCTCCTGGCCATGTTCTTCATGCTCATTGCCGGAGGCCTGACGTCCGTCCTGGCCTTCCTGGTCAAGCCCGCCCTGGACGACATCTTCGTCGAGCGGAACGCCCGGATGCTCCAGTGGATCCCCCTGGCCGTCATCGGGATCTACCTTGTGAAGGGCACGTGCACGTACGCCCAGGCACTCATCATGAACTGGATCGGCCAGCGGATCGTAACGGACCTCCGGAATCAGCTCTACAATCGGATCCAGCAGCAATCCCTGTCTTTTTTCACCAAAAACCCCACGGGCGTCCTGATGTCGCGAATCACCTTCGACGTCAACTACATCCAGGGCGCCGTGTCGGAGGCCATCACGAGCCTCCTCAAGGACAGCTTCACGATTCTCTGCCTTGTCGTCGTCGTCTTCTGGAGGGACTGGCAGCTGGCCATCATCGCCATGGTCGTCTTCCCCCTGACGGTCTATCCCATCTCACGGTTCGGCCGGAAGATCCGCAGCGCCGTGACGGGGGCCCAGATCACCATGGGGAGCCTCACGAGCCTGCTCCAGGAAACGATCTCGGGGGCACGCATCGTGAAGGCCTTCTGCATGGAAGCCTATGAAAACAAAAGGTTCGAGAAGGAAAGCGAAAACCTGCTGAAGCTGTTCATGAAGGCCGTTTCCGTCAATGCCCTTTCCAGCCCCCTGATGGAGTTCCTGGGCGGCATCGGCATCGCCGTCATCATCTTCTACGGCGGCTGGCAGGTGATTCACGGCACCTCCACGCCGGGCACGTTTTTTTCCTTCCTGACCGCCCTGATCATGCTTTATGAGCCCATCAAGCGCCTCACCGCCACGAACAACCAGATCCAGCAGGGCATCTCCGCCGCCGAGCGGGTTTTTTCCATCATCGACGCCGTGCCGGAGATCCGCAATCGTCCCGACGCCGTCGACCTTCCCAGGATCACGAAAGGAATCGACATCGAGGGCGTGACGTTCCGATACGAGGAGGAGCCGGTGCTCCGGAACATCAATCTCTCGATCCGGGCCGGTGAGGCTCTCGCCCTGGTAGGCATGAGCGGAGGAGGGAAAACCACCCTGGTGAACCTGATCCCCCGTTTCTATGACGTCACCGAGGGACAAATTCTCATCGACGGGCGCGACATCCGGGGAGCAACCCTCGATTCCCTGCGAGGCCAGATCGGCATCGTCACCCAGCAGACCATTCTCTTCAACGATACCATCCGCCACAACATTGCCTATGGAAATCAGAAGGCCTCGGAGGAGGACATCGTCAAAGCCGCCCGGGCGGCGAACGCCCATGATTTCATCATGCATCTCCCCGACGGATATGACACCCTGATCGGGGAACAGGGAATGAAGCTCTCCGGCGGGGAGCGACAGAGGATCTCCATCGCCCGGGCAATCCTGAAAGACGCGCCGATCCTGATTCTCGACGAGGCGACCTCCTCCCTCGACACCGAGGCGGAGATCGAGGTCCAGGAAGCACTCGAAAACCTGATGAAGGGCCGGACGACATTGGTCATCGCCCACCGGCTGTCGACCATCCGCAACGCCGACCGCATCATCGTCCTGGTGAACGGCGAGATCGTGGAAGAGGGAAACCACGAAGCGCTCCTGGAGAAACAGGGCGAGTACCAGCGGCTCTACAACATGCAGTTCCGGGAGGGCTGACGATTTCTCAAGATGCAGATCGAGCCGACAAGAACCCTGCACGACCGGGTCCGGGCTCTCTGGTACGGGGAAAGTACCTCTTCCGGGCTCCCCCTTGCCGCAGTCCTGGGCATCGCTTCCAAGGGATACGGTCTCGGCGTCCGGTTTCGGAACGCCCTGTATGACCGGGGGATTCTGCGGATACGCCGGCTCCCTGTCCCGGTGGTCAGCGTTGGCAACCTGACCGTCGGCGGAACGGGAAAGACACCCCTGGTGATCCACCTGGCGGAGTTCCTGAGGGATCAGGGGAAGCGGCCGGCGATCCTGAGCCGCGGCTACGGCGGCCGGCCGAGGGGTCCTGTCGAGGTCGTTTCCGATGGAAAGCGCCTGCTCTCTGAACCGGTCATCTGCGGCGACGAACCGTACATGATGGCCCGACGACTCCCGGACGTGCCGGTATTAACGGGACCGGAACGTTTTCTGACCGGGCGGGCCGCGGTGGATCGCTTCGGGGCGAACGTCCTGCTTCTCGACGACGGTTTCCAGCACCGGCGCCTTTATCGGGACGCGGACATTCTCGTCGTCCACGCCCGCAGGCCCTTCGGGAACGGCCGCCTGCTGCCCCGGGGTCCCCTGCGTGAGCCCCTGGAATCGCTCCGGCGGGCCCGCTGGGTCATCCGGACGGGTCCCGGACCAGTCGATGGAGAACAAGAGGTTCCGTTGAGCCTTCCCGGCTATGGCAGGCGGCCCCTCCGGGCCCTGCACCAGCCTGCCCGGCTGGTGCGCGTCGCCGATGGGGAAATCCTGCTCCCTGGCTTCCTGGAGGGGAAAAAAGTCTGTGCCTTTGCCGGGATCGGCTCCCCCGAGGCCTTCCGCCGGACGCTGGAATCGCTTGGGTGCAAGGTGTCGCCGTTCCTGGCCTATCCGGACCACCACCGTTTCAGCCCGGAGGATCTCGGCGAGATCCGACGTGCCGCCGCCGGGGAGGCATCCTGGTGCGTCACGACGGAAAAGGATGCAGCCCGGCTTGCCGGAATGGAAAGTGCCCTCCCGGGACTCCTGGTCCTCGAGGTGGATCTGCACATGGAACCGGACGACGGAGGCCTCGGTCAGGACATCCTGGGGATCCTGGAAAACCGGGACACCGGGAGAAGAGAGGAACGGATATGAGCACGGAGTCGCAGGCGGAAAAGCTGCTGCACCTTTTCCAGCGAATCCCCCTGGGGATCCGGAAGGCGTTTTTCGTCCGACTGGCCCTTCTGGCCTATGCCGCCGACTCCAGGCATCGCTTGATCGCCCTGCACAATCTCCGCATGGCCTTTCCGGAAAAGCCGCAGGAAGAACTGGTTCGGATCGCCCGAGGGGTTTATCGCAACATGGGCATCGTAGCGGCGGAATTCTTCGATCTCCCCAGGATCAACCGGGAAAACCTGGCGGACGGGGTGGAGCTGGAGGGTGTGGAACATGCTTTCCGAGCTCTCGAAAAGAACAAGGGTCTCCTTCTCTTCGGCGCCCATTTCGGGAACTGGGAACTGGAGGCGATCACCGCCTCCCTCGTCATCAAGCCCATGATGGTGATCTACCGGCTCATGGACAACCCCACCCTGGAAGTCCTGGTAACGAAGGTCCGCTCCTGCACGGGCAACATCCTTCAGGATAAGGACCGGGCCATGCGGCCCATGTTGCGGACCCTGAAGCAGAACGGCATCATCGGTCTTCTCCTGGACCAGAACGTGGCCTGGCAGGAAGGGGTCTTCGTCGACTTTTTCGGCCGCAGCGCCTGCACGTCCGACGGCCTCGCCCTGCTGGCCCTCCATACGGAAGCCCCGGTCATCCCGGGATACATGGCCCGCCTTGAAAACGGGAAATACCGCTTTGTCCTCGGAGAAGAGGTCCCCCTGGTCCGGACGGGAAACCGCCGGGAGGATGTGCTGGAGAACACCCAGCGCTTCACGAGCATCATCGAAGACACGGTGCGGAAATATCCGGACCAGTGGTTCTGGGTCCACCAGCGCTGGAAGACGAAACCCTGGCAGGCTCCGAGGCGGACATGACGGACGACATTCTTTTCCCGTCCCCGCTGCCGGTCCGCCACCGCAGGCCTTTTCCGGCCCTGGAGATCCGGCGGCTCCTGGTGCGCGGAACCAACTGGATCGGCGACGCCATCCTCACCCTGCCGGCCATGGCGGCGATCCGCCGGGGCATGCCGGAAGCGCACATCACCGTATTGGCAAAACCATGGGTCGGGGAGGTTTACCGGATCTGCCCCCACGCGGACGAGGTTCTCACCTTCCGGGAACCGGGGATCCATGCCGGCATTCCCGGGCGGCTTCGCCTTGCCCGGGACCTGCGGGGAATGGGCTTCGACGGGGCCATCCTCCTGCAGAACGCCATCGAGGCGGCCCTGGTGACCCTGCTGGCGGGAATCCCCATCCGCGCCGGGTACAACACGGACGCCCGGGGGCTGCTCCTGACTTCTTCCGTGCGGCGATCCCGGGAGATCCTCCGGGTTCACCAGAGCCGCTACTACCTGGAGATGGTTCGGGCCCTGGGGCTTCCGCCACCGGACCCGCCGCCTCCCCTCCTGGTGCCGCCCGCGGAATACCGGGATCTGGCGGAGATGGTCCTCCGGGAGCGGGGGTGCGATTCCGATGCCCCCCTGGCAGGCATCGCGCCCGGGGCTGCTTTCGGACCGGCCAAGCGCTGGTTTCCGAATCGTTTCGCCGCCGTCGCCGATCGTCTGGCGGCGGAATGCGGGGCGCGGATCCTGGTCTTCGGAAGTTCCGGGGACCGAGAGAGCGCCGAGGCGGTTCAGGCGGCCGGGAAGGAGCGGTTTGTCAATCTGGCCGGGGGGACGTCCCTCCGGGAGGCCCTGGCCCTCATTTCCCGGTGCCGCGTCTTCGTCTCCAACGACTCGGGCCTGATGCACGTGGCGGCGGCCATGGGCGTCCCGACCGTGGCCATTTTCGGCTCCACAAACCCCGTGACGACCGGTCCCATGGGCCCCCGGTTCTCCATTGTCCGCAAACCCATGGACTGCAGCCCCTGCCTCAAGGAGACCTGTCCGCAGGATTTTCGCTGCATGGACGCCATCACCGCGGAGGACGTCTGGCGGGAGACCCGGTCTCTTTTTGAGGGAGGCCGGCCATGAAGGGACAGCGGGCGGTCTTTCTCGACCGGGACGGCACGATCAACGAAGAGGTAGGATATCTGGACAGCCTGGAAAAGCTGAGGATCCTTCCCGGGGCGGCCGAGGCCATCGGAATGTTCAACCGGGCGGAGATGAAGGTCGTTGTCGTGACAAACCAGTCGGGCATCGCCCGGGGATTCTTCGACGAGGCCTTCGTGGAGGAAACCCACCGGAATCTCCGGGACCTTCTTCACGGGCAGGGAGCCCGCATCGACGCCTTTTACTTCTGTCCGCACCACCCGACGGAGGGCCTGGGAGCCTACCGACGGGATTGTCCCTGCCGGAAGCCCAAGCCGGGGCTGATCCTCCGGGCTGCCGCCGAGATGGAACTCGCCCTGGAAGATTCCTTCATGATCGGAGACATGCCCAAAGACGTGGAAGCGGGAACCCGGGCGGGCGTAAGGGGGATCCTGGTCCGGACGGGCTACGGACGGAACGTTCCGGCATTGCCGGAGGCGGCTTACATCGCGGAAGATCTGATCGATGCCGCCCGCTGGATCCTCGGGGTCGGCCGGCCATGAACATCCTTCTGGTCAAGCTCAGCTCCATCGGCGACGTGGTCCACACGCTTCCCTCGCTTGCGGCCCTGAGGAAGCGGTATCCCGAGGCCTGCATCACCTGGGTGGTAGAGGAAGAATCACTTGACATCATTCAGGGAAATCCCCAGATAGACAGAATCCTCGTCTCGGGAAGAAAGCGCTGGGCCCGCCGGCTCAGGAATGGCCGCCACATCGGCGAAACCTTGTGGGAAATCCGCCGGTTCCTTCGGGACCTGCGGGATCGGCCCTATGACGTGGTCATCGATTTCATGGGGCTCTTCAAGAGCGCCATTCTCGTCTTCGCGAGCCGCGGGAGGCGGAAGCTCGGCTACGACAGCATGCAGGAGATGAGCGGCCTGTTCTACAATGAAAGAATCCCCGAGGACATGGGCAAGCATGCCGTGGACCGCTACCTGGACTTCGTCCGGCACCTGGGAGCAGAGACGCCGGAGCCGGAATTCTTTCTGGACATCCCGGAGGACAGCGCGAACAACGCCGACGCGATGCTGAAGGAAGGCGGCGTGGATCCGGAGTTCCCGTTCGTCGTCCTGAGCCCGATGTCCTACGCCGGAGAGACCCGGCTGTGGGAGGACGACCGGTTCGCGCTTCTGGGGGACCAAATCCGGCGGGAGCTGAGCCGGCTGGTGGTGATCACGGGTCACGAAACCGGGGGACGGATCGGTCGCATTGCAGCATCAATGGAAACAAAGGCGCTGAACCTGGAGAACCGGACAACTCTGAAGGAACTGGCGCACCTGTATCGCCGGGCCGCCGTCGTGGTGACGCCCGACTCGGGTCCCATGCACATCGCCGCAGCGGTGGGGACGCCCGTGGTGGCCCTTTTCGGCGCCTCGGAACCGGCCCGGACGGGACCCTACGGCAGGAATCACACGGTGATCCGGGCGGGTCTCTCCTGCAGCCCCTGCTTTCAGAAAACCTGCGAGACCCGTCAATGCATGAAGGATATCCAGGTGGAGACGGTGCTGGACGCAGTCCGGAAATATGTCGAACCGAAGGGGGCACGATGAGGACGCATCGATGCGGACATACCGGTCTTCTTCTCCTGCTGGCCGCCCTGTCCCTGACATGGATCCTCGCCGGGACGGCCAGGGCCGCCGCCGATGCTTCGAGCCGCCGATATGAGCGGGGCGAATCCTCCACGCCTGGCGACAAGGGACGGATCCGGATGGATGGGGTGCGCATCCGGTCCACCCAATGGATCAGCGTCGGCAACACGGGGTTTCACCCCGACCAGACACTCGTTCCGGGCGGGCCTTCCCGGATCAGGCAGCCGGCACCTCCCCCGACGGAGCAGAAACAGGAACCGGAATCGACATCCGGCATCAGGACGCCATCGCTTCCGGGTACCAGCCTGAATCGCATCGAACTCCCCTTCCGGATTTCCGAGGCAGGAATGTTGGGAGGAGTTGGGTTCGGCAGGATTCCGGAGGGACACTATGAGCCGATCCTCATGGCAGCCCACTTCGGGATCGATATCAACCGATTCCTGCATATTCCCGAAACGCACAGGGGCCGGCTCACTTTGTTCGTCGAGCCTCGCTTCATACCGGTCCTCGAGCCCGCGGGAGATTACGAACTGGGACTCGGCATCGGGATTCAATACGTCTATCCGCTCCTGCGAAACCTGTTTTTCTACGCGGCGGTTTCCAGCGGCCCCCACTTCATATCCGTTCGCACGGAGCAGCAGGCAAGGGGTTTTTTGATGGACAGCGAAGCGGGAGGCGGTTTCTATATCCCCTTCGGCAGGAGCTCGGCGCTGAACATCGGCTATCGGATCCGGCACCTTTCCAACGGGGGCATAAGGACTCCGAACACCGGCATCAACAACCATTTCCTGGTCATCGGGTACTCGATGTTCCTGGATGTGCCGGAAGAGAAAGAGAGGAACGAATGACCATCAGCAAGGAACTACTGGAGATTCTGGCCTGCCCCCGGTGCAAGGGCGATATTCGGCTCAACGAGACGGGAGACGGGCTGATCTGCGACACCTGCAAACTGCTTTACGAGATCCGGAACGGCATCCCCATCATGCTGATCGACGAGGCAAAGCATCTGCCATGAGGATTTCCCGCTGCGGGGGATCAGCGGGTGATGCGGGAAATGGCGAACAGGGCGATGATGACCATGACGCCGATCGCCCCGCCAACCAGAACACCCACCTGCGCCATCTCGCTCAACCCTCCGTACCATGCCGCAAAACGGTCGGTGTACTGAGCAAGGAAAACGTTCATTTTGTCCGCGAATTCGCTTATTTTTTCAGGCATACACACTCCCGGTATCCTTCTTTCGTCGTTCCGTCCCCCGATGGCCGTCGCTGATGCGTCGGCAGCCCCCGGAAAGAAAGAAACGCAGGGTGCTTATTAGCACATCCGCCCCGGCGAAACAAACAGGAGTCCCCGAATCCCCGCCTCTTCCGACCTGTAAACCGTAACGATTGGACGCCGGCCTGTTCCAAGCGGAGTCCTCCTTCCCCTCGCTGTCGGGTTCGGAAACGGGGGCGTCTTATGGACGCTGCAGGTCCAGATCCAGGAATCGTCCATCCCGAAGAGACGGCATTCCCCGACGAAAGGCCACGGATTCCCGAAATATCGGGCCGTCAAAAACGAACGTGTGGAACTCCCCATTCTCGCCGCAGGGGTCCACGCCCTGCGGCAGGCTGGAAAGAAAATCCCCGTCCAGAAGACGACCGACAAACGCTCCGTCCAGGACCTCCGTGTCAACACAGGTGACAATGGCCCGCCAGCCATCCTCGACAAACCGTTCCGCCAGGGCTCTCGTATCCTTTCCCCAAAGGGGAAACAGGGGGACCATCCCGGAACCGGCGAGCCGGGATTCCCGGTAGCGGCGGATTTCCTCCAGGTGCAGGTCTCCGAAGGCAATCCCTGAAAATCCGCTTCTGCGGTATTTTCCCAGGATGGCTGAAATTGCCCGGTCATAGGCGTCGTTCCCCGCCTTCTCCCCCAGGAAAACCGCCTCCAGGGGCAAGCCCAGCGACCGGGCCTGGGCCTCCACCAGGAAGCGCGGAACTCCGTGCATCACCACCCGGTCCGTCTCATTCACGAAGGTCGTCAGCAGGGCCGCCGTCTCGAATCGGCCTTCCTGCGACAGCTCGCGCAGCGCCAGTGCACAATCTTTCCCTCCGCTCCAGGCAAGCAGCACCTTGTCCGCCATCGACTCCTCCTCCCTTCGCTCTCCGTCCGATTTCATCCATTCGGCAGCGACGGATGATCCGGATAACCCGCCTTGCACTTCAGAATACCACGATCGGCTTCCCCCGCAAAGGATCGCGTCCTTCTGAGCGCATGCCGCTCCGCCCTTTGGAAGATTCCCCTCATGCCGATGGTGCCGCCGGGCCGCTTTCCTCCCCGCCGAAACGCGCCCGCATCGTGCAGAAAAGGCCTTGCGCGTACCCGTATACCCGTGGTGTCATCGGGATCGGGGTCTCATGGCCGGGCATCATTCACCGGTATGCAATGCCCGGTGCTTCATGATAGAGCAGACATGCAAATCAGGAGGATGTTTCCATGCCTTCCCGTTTCTCCGGGAATCATCCGGATCTTCCTGCGCTCCTATGCATTCTGGCGGTCATGCTTCTGGCCGGATGCAGCCAGGAAAGCCTGATCTTCTTCCCGGAACCTCTGCCGACGGAATACCGGTTCACCTTTCCAGCGCCGTTCCGGGAAGTACACCTTTCCGCTGATGGAATCGAATTGCACGCGCTTCACTTCCGGGCTTCGTCCCCCCGGGGCGTGATCCTCTACTTTCACGGCAATGCGGGGAGCCTTCGAACCTGGGGAGAGATTGCACCCGCATTCACACGTCGAGGATTTGATCTTCTGATTCCGGACTATCGGGGATTCGGCAAGAGCGGGGGCCGTCTCGACGGGGAGGGCGTTCTCCTGGCGGATGCGCTCCGGATGTACGACCACTTGCGGAAAGAATACCCTGATCAGGGCATTGTCCTGTACGGAAGATCCATCGGCACCGGCCCGGCAACATGGGTGGCCTCGCAGCGGAAGCCGCGGATGCTGATCCTTGAATCGCCATACACCAGCCTTGTGGACCTTGGGGCCCATCACTATCCCTTCCTGCCCCGGACGCTGATCCGGACATTTCTGAAATATCCGCTCCCAACGGACCAATGGATCCGGTCCGTCTCCTGTCCGGTATTCCTCTTTCATGGAACGGCCGACGACATCATTCCTTTTGCCATGACGGATCGTCTGAATGCCATCGTGACAGGAAAGCACCGAATGATCGCCGTTCCCGGCGGCGGACACAACGACCTTGAATATCATCCTGTCTATCAGCGGGAACTGGATCGTCTTCTGAACGAGGAATAGCGTCGGACTTCCTTCCGCACAAAGGCACAAAACGCGAAAGCCCCGGCGGGCTGGGACCCGCCGGGGCTGCTCGAGGAACACAGATC
>CAYNEJ010000015.1:0-35221 GCA_964396205.1 uncultured Syntrophaceae bacterium | reverse complement strand
CATCTGCAATCTCTACGCAGTTTGTGAAATCAGTCTTTTGTGCCAGGGCAATCTCGTCCTTCTTGATCTCCCGGGAAGAGTTGCCGATGCTCGCCGTGTTGTCGATGATGGCCTTGATGCCTTCCCCGGATCCGCCGCCGGACAGGGAGATCTGGACCCCCTGGTTGGCCTTGATGTAGGCCTCCAGCACTCCCTGGGCAATGGGCAGGACCGTGGTGGATCCCTTGATGACGATGCTCTCCACCGCAATCGCGGGTGCCGCCGCAACCAGGCCGCACAGGATCGCCAGCAGCGACTTCTTCCAGATGTTCATAATTTCCTCCTGAGGATTTTGATGGAGGCAATGTAGGGGAATATTGTTACAGGAGCATGACAGCGCGGTGAAAGATTGGTTACTTCAGGGCCCTATTCCGGCGCGCCATCGGCCAGCCGGTATCCGATTCCCCGGACTGTCTGGATGAGTCGCGGTTTTTCCGGGTTTCCCTCGATGCGGGCGCGGAGGCGCTTGATGTGGACGTCCACGGTGCGGGGCTCGACGTAGACTTCGTCACCCCAGACATGATCGAGAATCTGTTCCCGGGTGTAGACCCGGCCGGGCCGGCGGGCGAGGAAGGCGAGAAGCCGGAGCTCCTTGGCGCTCAGGTCCACACGGCGCTCGCCGATGGTAACCTCGCACGTGGACAGGTTAATCCGGAGCGTTCCGCCCTCGATGATCTCTTCCGACGGTTTCTCCTGCTCCATCCGCCGGCGGAGAACCGCCCGGACCCGGGCGACCAGCTCCCGGACGCTGAAGGGCTTCGTCACGTAGTCGTCGGCCCCCATCTCCAGGCCCAGCACCCGGTCCATTTCCTCGACCTTGGCGGTGACCATGATGATGGGGAGAGACGCCGTCCGGGGGTCCTTCCGGAGAATCCGGCAGAGCTCGATCCCCTGGATGCCGGGCAGCATCAGGTCCAGGAGAAGCAGATCCGGCTTGCCGTTCCGGGCCATTTCCAGGGCCGTCGCTCCGTCATAGGCCCGGGACACCACGAATCCCTCCTTCACAAGATTGAAGGATATCAATTCCACGATGTCCTTTTCGTCGTCGGCGATGAGGATCCGGGCCGTCATGAAGAGCGTCCTCCCATTCGGGGGCAGTCGACCGCTTGTCGCGGTGTATTATACAGAAGAAGACGGATTCTCTCAATCGGGTCCTGACGGACGCGGCTCATGATCCGAACGGGGGCGGCAGGGGAATGCAGGGGCTGCCGGCCTACCCGAAGGCCGTCGTCAGCAGCAGGTACAGGCCGGCGGATAGAACGCCCGAGATCGGGATGGTCAGAATCCAGGCCCAGATGATGTTGCCGGCGACTCCCCAGCGGACGGCGGACAGCCTCTTCGTGGCCCCCACGCCCATGATCGCCCCGGTGATCGTGTGGGTCGTGCTCACGGGAATTCCCGCCAGGGAGGCGCCGATGATCGACACGGCCGCGGCGGTCTCCGCGCAGAATCCGCCCATAGGCTGGAGCTTCGTGATTTTGGTCCCCATCGTTTTCACGATCCGCCACCCCCCCGACATCGTGCCGAGGGCAATGACGGTGTAGCAGGCAATGATTACCCAGAAGGGGATGTGAAAGGTCGAGCCGAGGTAGCCGCCGCTGAACAGGACCAGGGCAATGATGCCGATCGTCTTCTGGGCGTCGTTCATGCCGTGGCTGATGCTGTAAATCGCCGCGGAGACGAGCTGCAGCCGCCGGAACAGCATGTTGGACGTGCTCACACTGCCGAATCGGGTGAGATTCAGGACCACGACCATCATGACGAGTCCCAGGATCAGGCCGATCACCGGGGAGAAAACGATGAAACTGGCCGTTTTGATGATTCCTTTCCAGACGAGAACGTCGACTCCCCCCCTGGCGAGTCCGGAACCGATGAGTCCTCCGATCAGCGCGTGGGACGAGCTGCTCGGGAGGCCGAACCACCAGGTCAGCAGGTTCCAGACGATGGCGCCGCCAAGGGCCGATATGATCAGCGTGTTGTTGACGATGGACGTGTTGATGATGCCGGTTCCGACGGTTTTCGCCACCTGGGCGTCGAACAGGAATACGGCGACGAAGTTGAAGAAGGCGGCCCAGACCACCGCCTGGTGGGGCTTCAGGACCTGCGTCGAGACGATGGTGGCGATCGAGTTGGCGGAGTCGTGGAACCCGTTGATGTAGTCGAAAATCAACGCAACGATGACGATGCAGATGACGACCGCCAGGGAGACATCGATCATGGCCGTTCATTCTCTCGATCTGCGTTGTCGGCTTCGTTTTCGGGCGGCAGGTCGCGGGTGATCGACATGGCGTTGTAGACCCCGAAGCCGACGGCCGCCAGGACGAGCAAAATCAGGAAGATGGAAAAGCTCCGGTACGCTTCCAACTGCGTTTTGGCCATTGCTTCCGATGCGTTCAGCCGGTCCTTCGCCTGGACCTTGATGAGATCGACGATGGCGTCGATCCGGTCTGTCGGTTCGCGATCGATTCCCCGAACCATCTTGTCGACGAGAACGGCGCTCTTGAGGTCGGCCTGGTTGTAATGTGCCAGGGCGTCCCGGTACCGGTGTCCCAGCTGCTGGTGAACGCGGATTGCCTCCGAGATCTCCGGAACCGGAAGTCCCAGGGCCGGCGCCATGGTCAGCAGCGACTGCAGGTGCTCGCGGGCAAGCTTCTCCTCCGCCTCGAAGGCCCGCACGTGCGATTCATAGAGCCGCGGGTCGTTGCCCCGGAGGAGGATGTCCTTCCATTCCTGCACCTGCTTCTTGAAATGGACCTCCGCCTGGCGTCCCGCGTCCACGGCCCGGATCAGCGCCTGTCCGTCCTGTGATGTCTGATGGAGGCGCTTGTTGGTCTCCATGATGGCGATGAGGCCGTAGAGTCCGGTGACGACGGTCAGGACCGTGAAGATCCCGACCGTGATGATGACCCGGCGGCGGATGGAAATTTCCTGAAAGGAAGTGTTCGGACCGTTCATGACCATCACCTCGGTTTCTGCGGTCGTGAGATGCCTCTGTCTCCGCCGCTTTCAGGATTGTGCTCCGTTCGTATCAGGCGCGCCGACCATAAGCGTGCATTGTTACAGTATCATGACAAAATGGTTACAAGTCGATGAAGTCGTGCCTTCCGGCATTCGGGACGCCTGCATGCAGACCGCCTCGCACAGGTTGACAGGATGAGCCGACTTTCTATATGACAGAAATACAAAATTTTACAAAGAGTCAACAAGAGGAGGAATGGATGAGGCGTATCCTGTCGGCGGTTCTGGTCTTCTTCGTGATTCTGGCGATTCCGGGCCTGTCTTCGGCACGGGGCGCTCTGGACGCCGAGCCGGGGCAGCCGCAGCAAATGGAGGAGATTCCCGCCTTCATCGACGTCGTGATCCTCCGGCCCGTCGGCCTGGTCGCCTGCGTCGCAGGACTGGCGGCGACCGTTCTGGCACTTCCGTTCGCCCTGCCGAGCGGCAGCATGGACAAAGTCACCAAGGCCCTGATCAGCGAGCCGTTCCATTTCACGTTCAAGAGACCCATCGGCGAGGGCGTGCGGCCGGCCGTCCTGGACTGAGGAGACTACACGGATGCCATCCCGCAGGGATGCTGCGTTTCCCTTTCGCGGACACCCGATTTTTTCTTGTTCTTTTTTGAACCCCGGCTTATAAAAGCGCGGGACAGTCGCCCCTCGATTCCAAACGAAATCATCAAGAGGAAGCCGCATGCGCATGCAGGTCCTGTTCGACTGGTTTTCCATCGAGAACAAGGGTCTGTACTACAAGCTTTACGTTGTATTCGGACTTTTCTTTCTCGTCCCGGTTTTCGGCTTCCTCTATTTTGCCGTCAAGTACGACATCCTCAGCGACGAGTTCATCCCCATCTATTTCATCACGATCCTGATCCTGTTCTTCTTTGGTTTTCTCCTGCTCCGGAAACTGGCGGACGACATCATTGACCTGTCCCGGCACGTGAACCAGACGCTGGAGGAGAACCTGAAGGGCCGGGCGCCGGTGCAGGCCAACACCGACGAGATGAAGGGAATCATCGCCTCGTTCCAGACCCTCGAACAGGAGCTCCGCTACAGCTTTCAGAAGCTCGACAAGAAGAGCCAGGACATCACGACGCTCAAGGAGCTGGCGGATCTCTGCTATATCACCTTCAACCCGGACGACCTGCTCCACATCACCCTCGAGAGGGCTCTGAAGCTCGTGGACGCAGACATCGGCTCCGTCCTCATCCTGGAGAAGCCCCGCCGGGACACGTTCCAGGTGATCGCCTCCATCGGCCTCGGCGGCATGGTCAAGAAGGGTGACCGGGTCTCCTTCGCCGAGAGCATTGCCAAGTACGCCGTCATCAACAGGACCCCTCTCGTTGTGGAGGACATCGAGAACGACACCCGGTTCGGTCGCCTGTCCCGGAGGCAGTACGCGACGAAGTCGTTCATCTGCATGCCCCTGAAGACCATCCACGATGTGATCGGGGTCGTCACGATTTCCCGAAGCCGCGCGGAAACGGCCTTCCGGCCGGAGGACGCGGAGCTCCTGAGCCCTCTTTTGAGCAATGCCGCATTCACCTATGACAACCTCCGGCTTGCCAAGGTGAGCGAACAGCGGGACGTTCACCTGGCCTCCCTGGAGAATGTGATCAAGTCCATCAATTCCAGCCTCAAGCCGAAGGAGCTGGTGCAGATGATCCTGCACGAGGTCCGCCAGGCCGTGCCGTATGATGTGGCCGTTCTCGTCAAGCGGGACAGGGCGGACCACGGGGGGCTTTTCATAGACGAAGTCCTCGCCTTTGCGCCGACGAGCCTCGCCTCCGGGCCCCTGCCCGGCATGGAGGGTTCCTTTCTGGAGCGGAACCTGCGCATGAAAAACCTGACAACCCTGCAGAACGGGGACGTCTCGGACCATCCCCTGGACCGGCTCCTGTTCGGCACCGATCCGGGAGCGGTCTGCATCCTGGCCCCCCTGGAGGCGGAAGGAGGCTTCATCGGGGCCCTGGTGCTCCAGAAGGTTCCAGCCGACGCCCTCACCAATTACAAGGAGTATCTGGAGGCGATCACCGAGGGCCTGTCCCTGGCCCTGGAGAAGGAGCGGCTCATTCTGTCCGCCCTGAAGCGGAACCAGGAGCTCGCGGCGATCCGGCAGATCGGAAGCGCCCTCTCCACGGCGACCTTCGACATGGAGAAGGTCCTGAACTACACCATGGACATGATCCGGGAGGCGATCAACGTGGAAGCGGGGACGCTGTTTCTCGTCGAAGGGGACGACCTCCGGTTCCAGACGGCCTTCAACGTCGATATCGATTCCATACCGGACATACGGATCAAGCTGGGGCAGGGGATCGCCGGCTACTGCGCTTCCCGGGGGGAGGCGATCATCGTCGAGGACGTCCGGAGCAATCCCCATTTCTATTCGGAGATCGACGGCCGGACGAATTACGCCACCCGCTCGATTCTCTGCGTGCCCATGATCTCCCAGAGCCACGTCATCGGCGTCATCGAGGTGATCAACAAGATCGGGGCGGTTTTCGACGAGAGCGACAAGCACCTCCTCCAGTCCATCGCCTCGTCGGTGAGCATCGCCATCGAGAACGCCCACCTGTACCGCGAGACCCGGAGCATGGCGGACAAGGAGCGGAGCATCCGGGGCGTCTTTCAGAAGTTTGTGCCCAAGGACGTGGTGGACCAGATCATCCTGAGCGCCGAGTCCGGGAGGTCCCATGTCGAGGAATTCAAGACGGTGACGCTTCTCAACATCGATATCCGCAACTTCTCCATTCTCTCCCGGGACATGGGACCCCAGAAGACGGTCGCCCTGCTGAACGAGTTCTTCGCCGTCATGGGGGAGATCGTTTTCCGGCAGGGGGGGATCGTGGACAAGTACCTGGGCGACGGGTTCCTGGCCGTTTTCGGGGCGCCCGTCTCCAGCGCTTCGGACGCGGAGAACGCGGTCCTGTCGGCCCTGGAGATGATGTCCCGGCTGGACGGCCTGAACGTGGAGTTCCAGCGGCGCTTCTCGGCCAACCTGGTCGTGGGCATCGCCGTTCACACGGGGGAAGTCGTCGTCGGAAACATCGGGTTCGAAAAGAAGATGGATTACACGGTCATCGGCGATGCGGTGAACGTCCTCTTCCGAATCCAGGATCTTTGCCACTTCCTGCCGGATTCCATCCTCATGAGCGGGAGGACCCGCCGCTCGACCCAGTCCAACTACCCGGTCGAGGAGGTGACGCCGGCGGAGCCGACGGATGCCATGGGGAGCACCCGGGTATACCGCCTCCTGGGACGGCAGGAATCCGCCTGAGGCCGGATGGAAGATGCTCCGGGGGCTTGCCTTTTCTCTTCTTTCCGCCGTCTGTTTCGCGTCCCTGGCCATCCTGGCGAAACTGGGCTACGGGGCGGGCCTCGCCGACATGGCGCTCCTTCAGTACCGCTTTCTGTTCGGGGCGGTCCTCCTGCTGCTTTTCCTGTTTCTCAGGGATCCTTCCCTCCTCAAAATCCGTCCCGCCGCGCTGGGCAAGGCCGCCATCCTCGGTTTTGTTCTCCACGGCCTCCAGAGCACGCTCTTTTTCAAGGCTCTCAAGTACATTCCCGCATCCACCACGTCGCTGATCCTCTACATCTATCCGGTGACGGTGACGATCCTCTCGGCGGCCTTTCTCGGCCTGAAGGTGGGGCGGACGCTCGTCCTGTCCCTCGTGATCCTCTCGGCCGGCTCGTGCCTCGTCTTCTATGACGCCTTTCTCCGGGAAATGAACCTCACGGGGCTTCTCCTCGCCTTTGGAACGACCCTGACCTTCTCGCTCTACCTGATCCTGGTGCAGGTGTTCATGAAGGGGGAGAAGCCCCTCACCACGGCCTTCTACGTGATCGCCTTCACCGGGCTGGCCTTTCTCTTCTTCAACAATCCCCTCCAGATCCTGCGCCTGAACGGAACGCAGTTCGCGATCGCCGTTTCCCTTGGCCTCGTGCCCACGGCGGTGGCCATTGTCTTGCAGTACCGGGCCATCGAGCTGATCGGCAGTACGTATACGGCCGTCTTTTCGACCCTCGAGCCCGTGGCCACGGTCGTCCTGGCTGCCGTGGTTCTGGGGGAGAGCGTCGATGTCCTGCAATGGGCGGGCATGCTCCTCATCGTGGTGGGGATCGCCGCGCCAAACCTGGAGACGATCAGGAGGGAGCGTTGCCTGAAGCGAAACGGTCAGGGTGGAGACTAGGGGAAGATCCGCATCCGCGATGAGGGGAACGGACGCAGCAGCGGCTGGAGGGCGGAGGGGGCCGCCGGGGAGGGATCCAGCCAGCGGGCGGCACCGTCCCGATCCAGGATGACGGGCATCCGGTCGTGGACAGGCCGGATCAGGTCGTTGGCCTCGGTGGTGAGAATCGTGCAAGTCGAGGAGGAAGGATCCCCCGGGGCGGTCCGCCTGTGCTCATAGAGCCCCGCCAGGGCCATGGGGCCGTCCGAGCGCAGGCGGTACTGGACGGGTCTTGCCGGTTTTTCCGTCCTGTCCCATTCGAAAAACCCGTCCGCCGGGATCAGGCAGCGCCGCTTCCGGAAGGCGTCCCGGAAGCTCGGCTTGACGGCCGCCGTCTCCGAGCGGGCATTGAAGAGCCGCCGGCCGACGGAGGGGTCTCCGGCCCAGGCCGGCACGAGGCCCCAGTGGAACAGGACCGGCCGGAGATCCGGGTCCCGGAGGATCGCCGCGATTTCCTGCCCGGGGAAGCGCTCCCCCGCGGGCAAGGCAAAACCGGAGGGAACCTCGAACCCGAAGTCACGGGCGAGGGCGGACAGGTCTGTCAGAAGCACGAATCGTCCGCACATGGTTCCGTTCGTTCAGACGAGCCGGCGGGCGGCCTCGTCGGGGGATGCGGCCGCAATCTCGAGCGACCGGGTGGTCATTCCCGTCAGGATGTTCACCCTGACCGGACAGTCCTTCGGGGCGTCGCTGTACAGGACGCACAGGGCTGCCGCCGTGCGGAGTCCCTCCTCGCTCCAGCCGGGCGACAGGGCCGTCAGGGGGCCCGGGTAGCCGTCCATGCGGATCAGGGTGTACTCCTCTCCGGCGGCCCGCTCGATGGCCAGGTTGTCACGATGATTCTTCCCCAGCACCGCCTTGGTCCGCTCGTCGATCCGGAAATGACGGCCCTGTTTGAGCATTTCCACGTCCCGGGCCGTACATCCGGGTATGTGGGCGAAGAGGTCCCGGAGGCGCCGGGAGAACGCGGCGTCCGTCAGGAGGCACCCGCCGGCGGGTGTTTCGTAGTCGCGGATGCCCATGTCGGCGGCCATTTGCATCTGGACCTTTCTTCCGCGTCCCTGGATTGCCAGGAGCCTCTGCCGGTCGATCTTTCCGTCCTGTTCCGGGGCCGTTTCCGGCAGGAGAAGGGCGCTCAGGGGGCGGACCACCCGGTCGAGGTATCCCGAGTTTTTGGCCACTACGTAGAGCGACTGCTTTCCCTGGGACATGGGGCGCTGCCCGAGGACCTCCCCGGTCAGGATGAAGGCCGCGCCCGTTTCTTCCATGATCCCTCCGGCCCGGCGCAGCATCAGGGCGTGACAGTCGATGCACGGGTTCATGTTCTTCCCGTAGCCGTAGCGGGGTGCCTTGACCATCTCGAGGTGCTCATCGGCGAAATCCACGACCCGGAGGGGCAGATCGATCTGCCGGGCCGCTTCACGGGCCTTTCGGGCGCTGAAGAAGGGGGTTTCAAAGGTGACGCCCAGGACGTCGATGCCCTGGAGACGAACGACCTGGACGGCCAGGACGCTGTCCAGGCCGCCGGAAAAGAGGGCGACGGCGCGAACGCTTTCGGAGTGCCGAAGGGAAGGGGTGTTTGTCATGGGGTATGCCGAAACAGGCGGTCCTTTCGCCACGAATCCCGCGAACCGTTTGATTCGTGAAATATTCTGAAGAATTGACGTCGTATACCGGAAGCGGGGGAGGAAGTCAAACGCATCCGGCCGGGTCGGGAGGGCCGTCGGAAACGGGAATCACGCCATTGACAAAGGTAGTTGCCCGGCTTATGGTGTGCCCATCACGCCGGGTCCGGGGAGAAAACCGATGAAGAAACGAATCCTGCCGATCATGATTGCGCTTCTGGCTGTCCCGATCCTGATGGGACTTGGATCCCAGGGAGGGCCTCCGGGCCAGATTCCCAAGCCGGACAAGAAGTTTGCCGCCACCTTCGTGGACCACCTGGACGTCGTCACCGAGTGTCGCGACGTCAGCATCGAGGGAATCACGTTTCTCGAGGGAAAACGGGGGGGCGGAATCGTCACCGTTCCGTTCCAGAACATCACCTCGGTCCTGTTCCGGCTCAGCGGCAACAAGCTGATCGCCTCGGTCAGCCTGGCCGGCGGAAGCACGATGGAGCTGACGGTGGAGAAAAAGCACCGGGCCTATGGGATGACCGACTACGGGACGTTCCAGATCCTGCTTGTCGACCTGAAGAAGATGACCCTCCGCAAATTGTAGCCGGGGCGCCCCGCCCATGCTGATGCTCACCCACACCTGGATTCTCCGGGAACTGTGCCGTCACCTCGGGAAAACGCCCCGGGAGACGGACGCTTACGTCTTCAATGTCGCGCCGGACCTCCTGACGATCCACCCGGACATCACCTCCGCCAGGACCCACGCAATCCCGCGGCTGGCCCCGCTGCCTCCGGAAGACGCCAAGGGGGCCTACGCCCAGTTTCATCTCCTCGTGGACGACATGTCCCACTACGGCCGGATCGAGGCGCGGATCTCCGGGGATTTCGATCCCGGGGCGGGAGGCTACTCCTACCGGCAGGGCCGGTTCCTCGTCACTCCCCTGGAGGAGCTCATGCGGCGGATCGGCCGGGAGATCTCCCCCGACGAGGCGGTCTACAGATCCCACATGATGATCGAGATGGCCTTCGACCTGAACCTGTATCTCCGGGGAAACGAAGGACTCCTGGGCTTGTTCCTGGAGGCCCTGGACGAGACGGTCCGGAACGGCCTGGAAGGCTTCTCCGGAACGATGGGAAGACTCATCGGGATCGACCGGAGCATCGTCGCCGAGGCGTTGGTGCGTGGAAGGGACACGTACGACCGGCGGCGCATGGAGGGGTTTCTGACTCGCGAGGGCCGGACGGCCCTCTTCATCGACAAGTTTCGCCTGGAGGCGGAGGATCGGGACACCCGGGAAGGAGTCGGGGCGCTGATGGATCTCGCCCTGGAGGTTACGGGGGACAGCGACGGGTTCCTGGAGCCCGTCCTGGACGTCGTCCGGGATACGGGCTTCCGGCTGCCCCTGTAAAAGGAGGCGTCAGGCGGCTTTCTGGACGACTCCGGAGCGCAGGCACCGCGTGCAGACCTTCATGTGCTTCACGGCACCGGTACCCTTTTCCACGGCGCGGATCTTCTTGAGGTTGGGATACCAGATCCGCTTGCTCTTGTTGTTGGCGTGGCTCACGTTGTTTCCCACGACGGGCCTCTTTCCGCACACATCACACACCCTGGCCATTTCCGTATTGCCTCCTGAAAGAATGGAAACGCGCTTCTAAACTATCTGTGCCGAAATAGCAAGGAAAAAACCGGCGACCCTGGAAAATGGCCGGATGCTTCGTTGCGCCGCGGCCTCGTCGGTGCGGCGTACGAGGAGTACGCCTCCCTCCTCGGTCTTTGCGCGCCTCGCCTGCGGCCATTTTGCAGGGTCGCCCGCGCGGTTCTTCCACCGGCCTGGAAGACGGCCGGATGCTTCGTTGCGCTGCGGCCTCGTCGGTGCGGCGTACGAGGAGTACGCCTCCCTCCTCGGTCTTTGCGCGCCTCGCCTGCGGCCATTTTGCAGGGTCGCCCGCGCGGTTCTTCCACCGGCCTGGAAGACGGCCGGATGCTTCGTTGCGCTGCGCACCGACATAAGAAAGGGGGCTGAACCGCTGTTCAGGCCGGGACGTTCTTCATGGAAGGCGGCTGGCCAGTCGATTCCAGGACACGCATCCAGAGGTTGCCCGCCGGGTCCACCTGTTTTCCCGACGTGATCGCCTTCAGGGGCAGGTGGACGTGCTCATCCTTCATCAGTCCCACCAGCATGCCCGTCTTTCCCGCCATGCCGGCGTGGACGGCGTACTGTCCCAGGGCGCTGCAGTAGATGCTGTCGCTGGCGCCGGCGGGGACGCTCCGCAGCGTGTAGCTGGGATCGATAAACTTCAGGTTGATCTCCAGGCCGGCATTCTGGAAGTGGCGCTCGATCCGGTCCCTCAGGAACAGGCCGATATCCAGGAGGCGGATGTTCCCGGAGGCGTCCGTCTCCCGGTCCTCCCCGCAGTGGGGGATCAGGTCCTGTCCGGCCCCCTCGGCCACAAGGATGACGCAATGCTGCCGTTCCCGGAGCCGCCGCTCCAGGGCGTTCAGGAATCCCTTCTCGCCGTCGAGGTCGAAAGGGACTTCCGGGATGAGGACGAAGTTGGCCTCGCTCTGGGCCAGGGCGGCCCCCACGGCGATGTGCCCCGAGAGGCGCCCCATGAGCTTCACCAGGCCGATGCCGTGGGGTGCTCCCTTCGCCTCCACGTGGGCGCACTGGATGATCCGGACCGCCTCGGAGATGGCCGTGTCGTAGCCGAAGGTTTTCTGGATCAGGTTGAGATCGTTGTCGATGGTCTTGGGGATGCCGATGACCCCGATGCTCAACTGCCTGCGCATGATCTCGCGGGTGATCTTTTCCGTGGCCCGCATGGTTCCGTCGCCGCCGATGCAGAAGAGGACATCCGCGTTCAGCCGCTTCAGGGCGTCCACCATCTCGCCGATGTCCTGGCGGCCCCGGGACGACGACAGGAAGCTGCCGCCCAGGCCATGGATGTCCTTGACCGTGTCGGGGGTCAGCTCCAGCACGGGATGGCCGTACTTAGGGATGAGACCCTGAAAGCCGTAGCGGATCCCCAGAATGTTCCGGACGCCGTACCGGTGGTAAAGCTCCATGACGACCGCCCGGATGACGTCGTTGATGCCGGGGCACAGGCCCCCGCAGGTGACGATGGCGGCCTTGGTTTTCGATGGGTCGAAGAAGATCTTTTCACGGGGGCCTGCGACCTCCACCGAGAGCGGGGAGCCGTCGGGGGCCTTCCGGTCGGCGAAATGCTCCGGGTCGATGTTGAACAGGATCCGCCGGGTGTCGGGGGTGTAGTAATTGACGACGACTGGGGAGGGGATCGTACATTCCCCGAGGTTTTCGATGGTGAAATCGTAGCCTGTCTCGTTCATGGTGTCCTCATCCCTCCCATCGTTCCGGACGCCGTTCCCCGCTCCCGCGGTCAGAAACCCGTCAAGGGCGGATTGTGAAGGGCCGCCGCGCCGGTTGCCCGGTTGTCCGTTACGGTCACCCGCCTTCCCTCGACCTTGAGCCTGCCCTCGGCATAAAGCTGGATGGCCTGCGGGTAGATCCGGTGTTCTTCCTTGAGAATGCGGGCCGCCAGGGTCTCCTCCGTGTCGCCGTCCAGGACGGGGACGACCGCCTGGATGATGATGGGGCCGGTGTCGACGCCCTCGTCGGCGAAGTGGACCGTGCAGCCGGAGAACTTGGCGCCGTGCAGGATTGCCTGCCGCTGGACGTGGAGCCCCGGGAAGGCCGGGAGCAGTGCCGGGTGGATGTTCATGATGCGCAGGGGAAATTCCCGGAGAAACCACGAGGAGAGGATGCGCATGAAGCCCGCCATGACCACCAGGTCCACGCCATGGTCATGGAGGATCGCCGCCGTTCTCCGGTCGAAGGACTCCCGGTCGGGATAATCGGCATGGTGGACGACCACCGACGGGATGCCGTGCTTCTCGCATCGCTTCAGGGCGAAGGCCTGCGGGTTGTTGCTGATGACGATCCGGATCCGGGCGTCCAGGGTTCCCTCCTCGATGCAGTCGATGAGTGACTGCAGGTTGGAGCCGCTTCCGGAGACCAGGACGCCGAGGGGCACTTTCTTCATCTGGATTCACCGTTCAGACTCTCAGCGACGCCGGGTTGCCGGGAGACAGGCCGGTTCCCGCGCGGACGCGGCGGAGGACGGGTTCAGGGGGCAACCATGTCGAGGGGAGGCTGATCTCCCTCCCGCCGATCGATGTGCCCGATCAGCCAGGCCGTTTCACCGAGCTGCTGCAGCCGGTTGAGGATCTCCGGGGCGTCCTGCTCCGGCACCACAAGGATCATTCCGATGCCCATGTTGAAGACGCGGAACATTTCCCTTTCCTCGATCCGGCCCAGTTCCTGGAGGACCCGGAACACCGGGGGAATGACCCAGGAGCCCCGCCGGACCACCGCCCGGGTGGCCCCGCGGACGATGCGGGGGATGTTGTCGTAGAATCCCCCGCCGGTTACATGAACGAGCCCGTGGACGGGGAAACTCTTGAGGACGTTCAGCACCGGCTTGACGTAGATCCGGGTCGGTTTCAGGAGCTCCTCCCCCACGGTGGCCTCGAGGCCGTCCACCCGGTCATGGACCGAGAGGCCCTGCCGGTCGAAAATGACCTTGCGGGCCAGGGAGTATCCGTTGCTGTGAAGCCCGGTGGAGGCGATTCCCACCAGGACGTCGCCCACCCGGACCTCGGAACCGTCGATGAGACGGTCCTCCTCGACGGCGCCGACGCAGAATCCCGCCAGGTCGTACTCGCCGTCGCCGTAAAACCCCGGCATCTCGGCGGTCTCGCCGCCGATGAGGGCGCATCCCGCATCCTGGCACCCCCGGGCGATCCCCGAGACGACCTGGACGCTCGTCTCCACGTCGATCCGGCCCGTGGCCAGGTAATCCAGGAAGAAAAGAGGCTCCGCACCCTGCACGAGTACGTCGTTGACCGACATGGCCACCAGGTCGATGCCGATGGTGTCGTGCCGGTTCATGAAGTGGGCCACGCGCAGCTTCGTCCCCACCCCGTCGGTGGAGGAGACGAGGATCGGCTTGCGCCAGCGGGTCAGGTCCATTCGGAACAGGGCCCCGAAGCCACCGATGCTGCTCATGACTTCCGTTCGGAACGTGTTCCGGACGACGGGCTTGATCCGGTCGACGAAAAGATTGGCCTTGTCGATGTCGACGCCGGCCTCCCGGTATGTTGCTGGATCGGTCATGCACACCCCCTGGAAATGCCGCCTTGTGTAGCGTGAAACCGCCGAAAAGTCAATCGGCCTGCATTCTCCCTTGAGGTGCGGTCCCCCATTTGGTATCCACGACAATCATGGAATCCGTGGAAGAAATCCTCCAGCGCATGGAAAGCCCGCTCCGGTTCGCATCCCGGGATGGGTACCGCCAGATCGCCCTCCTGCGCGACCTGGAGCCGCTCATGGCGGGCCACGTGGAGATCCTGAAGGGCAAGGACTGGGCGGCCATCTTCCCGGGTCCGCCGCCGCCGATCGGCCTGCTGGACGACTTCAGGGACTCGTTCCGGGGGTACGACGATCTGCCGGAGGAGCAGAAGAAGGAGCGCATCGCCAGGGCCGTCCGGGTCTTCGACGAGATCCGGCGCTGGATTCCCCGGCGCACGGTTGCGCCGCCGGACTCCTCGCCCTCCCTGCCGGGCATGGAGGATATCCGGGGCTCCCTCTACCAGTTGGCCACTCCCGCCCGCTACGTCCGGGGGGTGGGTCCCCGGATCTCGGCCCTCCTCGAAAAGAAGGGGCTCGAAACGGTGGAAGACCTCCTCTACTTTCTGCCGCGGCGGTATGAAGACCGGCGGGAGATCCGCAAGATCTCCGCGGCGATCTTCGGCCGCCGGGAGACCGTGGTGGGGAAGGTGACCGCCGCCGGTTTCCGCCAGTTCGGCCGCCGGCGGGTCTTCGAAGCCGCCGTGGATGATGGTTCGGGGACGCTCCTGTGCAAGTGGTTCCAGGGCGGATCGACCTATCTGAAGCGGGTTTTCCGGGAGGGAGGCACGGTCATCCTGACGGGAGAGATCCGCGGTTTCCTGGGGGGAAAGGAGATGATCCATCCCGACTACGAGGTCCTCGACGAGGAAGAGGGAGGAGACAGCCTCCATTTCCGGAGGATCGTCCCCGTCTACTCCGAGACGGAGGGGCTCTACCAGAAAGTCCTGCGGCGGATCCTCGCGGGGGTCCTGGAGGAGTACGCCGCCCACCTGGTCAGCCCGATTCCGCCCTTCGTGCTGCAGAGCCGGCGCCTCCCGGCGATGGCCGAGGCCGTGCGGGAGGTCCATTTTCCGGGGTCCGGGGCCGACCCGGAGGAGCTCAACCGGTTTTCCTCCTCCGCGCACCGGCGCCTCATCTACGACGAGTTCTTCTTTCTCCAGCTCGGCATGGCCCTCCGCCGGCGCGGCCAGGCCATCGAGGAGGGCATTTCCTTTCAGACCGGCGGTTCCCTGGTGAAGCGTTTCCTGACGTCGCTTCCCTTCCGGCTCACCACGGCCCAGAAGAGGGTTCTGGGCGAGATCGCCGGCGACATGGGGCGGCCCCACCGGATGAACCGCCTCCTCCAGGGGGATGTCGGTTCCGGGAAGACCGTGGTGGCCTTTGCGGCCATTGTGGCTGCCTGCGAAAACGGTTTCCAGGGAGCCTTCATGGCCCCGACGGAGATCCTCGCCCGGCAGCATTTCCGGAATATCGAGCGGTGGGCCGGGGACCTGGGCCTCCGGGCGGGATTCCTGTCGGGCGGCCGGAAAGGAAACGACCGGAAAGAGACTCTGGAGGCGATCGCCCGGGGAGACGTGCAGGTCGTCGTCGGAACCCATGCCCTGATCCAGGAGGGCGTTGAATACAACCGGCTGGGGCTGGTCGTGATCGACGAGCAGCACCGGTTCGGCGTCCTCCAGAGGGCCACCCTCCGGGAGAAGGGGGGCAACCCGGACGTCCTGGTCATGACGGCCACGCCGATCCCCCGGACCCTGGCCATGACGGTCTACGGCGACCTGGACGTTTCGATCCTGGATGAGATGCCGCCGGGGAAGAAGCCCGTGGACACCCGCGTGGTATACGAACAGCACCGGCCCCGGGTCTACGACGCCGTGCGGCGGGAGCTCCGCAGAGGAAACCAGGCCTTTGTCGTCTATCCCCTCGTGGAGGAGTCGGAGGCCCTGGACCTCAAGGACGCCACGCGCATGGCCGAGCACCTGCAGAGGGAAATCTTCCCCGAGTACTCGGTGGGTCTCGTCACGGGGCGGATGAAGGGTCCCGGGAAGGACGCCGTCATGGCGGATTTCGCCGCCGGGAAGATCCACGTCCTCGTCGCCACGACGGTCATCGAGGTCGGGATCGACATCCCCGAGGCGTCGGTCATGGTCATCGAGCATGCCGAGCGCTTCGGCCTCTCGCAGCTCCACCAGCTCCGCGGCAGGGTGGGCCGCGGGGAGGCGGCGTCGCTCTGCATTCTCCTGGTAGGCCATGCCGGCTCCGCCGACGCCCGCCGCCGGCTCCGGGTGATGGAGGAGACCCAGGACGGGTTTCGGATCGCCGAGGAAGACTTGGCGATCCGGGGGCCCGGCGAGTTCCTGGGGACGCGGCAGTCGGGCCTCCCGGACTTCCGGGTGGCCGACATCGTCCGGGACGGCAGGATCCTCGCGGAGGCCCGCGCCGATGCCTTCGCCCTGGCCGAGCGGGATCCCCGCCTGGAAAAACCGGAGCACGCCCTCCTGAAGGAGGTGCTCCTGAAACGGTGGCACGGGCGGCTCGAGCTTGCCCGGGTCGGGTAAGAAAAAGGATGAAAGGAAAGGAAGGGGAACGGTTTCATCGGTTCCCCGTGGGAGAGAAATGCAGACGATGGAAGCGGACCTCTTGATTTTTGATCTTGACGGAACCCTTGTGTCCTCCGGGGGAGACATCGCCGCCTCGGTGAACGCCACCCTCCGGCGGCTGGGCCTTCCGGAGCGGCCCGTCGAGGAGATCCTCGGGTTTGTCGGCGACGGGGTGCGCCTGCTGATCGAGCGCACCCTGGGCGGGTTGGACGGCGGGCGCTTCGACGAGGCCCTGGAAATCTTCGGCGCCCATTACCGGGAGCACATGCTGGACACGACCCGTCCGTACCCCGGCATCGAGGCGGCGCTCTGCCACTTTGCAGGCAAGCGCAAGGTGATCCTGACGAACAAGCGCCACTCCTTCGCGCTCCCCATCGCCGATGCCCTGGGTCTGACGGACCATTTCGACGAGGTGATCGGCGCCGACAGCACCCCCTTCATCAAGCCGGATCCCCGCCTGCTGGACAGGGTGACCCGTCGGTTCGGCATTTCCCCCGTCCGGACGGCGGTCATCGGGGATGGCGTCAACGACGTGCTCCTGGCTCGAAACGGCGGGGCCATGAGCTGCGCCTACCTGAACGGACTCACGGCCCGTGAGGCGCTCCTGGCCCTTCGTCCCGACCGTACGTACGAAGATCCGGTGGAACTGATGACGCTGATCCGCTGAGACCGGCGGCGTCTGCCGTGATCCGCGGGCAAAAGGACATGACATGGACCCGTTTCTGCGCAGGATATCCAGGACCGTCGACCGCTTCTCCATGATCGGGGAGGGAGAGCGGGTCCTGGTGGCCGTCTCCGGCGGGGCCGACTCGGTGGCCCTCCTGGAGACGCTCTGCCGCCTCGCCCCCGGCCGGAGGTGGGCCCTGGCGATGGCCCACCTGCATCACGGTCTCCGGGGGACGGAGGCGGACCGGGACGAGTCCTTCGTGCGTTCCCTGGCGGACCGCACGGGCGTGCCACTGGTCTGCCGGCGCCTGGAACCGGGGATCCTGCGGGATCGCCGGGGGCGCTCCCTCGAGGAGGCCGCCCGGGACGCCCGCTATCGTTTTCTCCGGGAGGCCGCCGCATCGTCCGATGTCTCCCGGATCGCCCTGGGCCACAACCGCGGCGACCAGGCGGAGACGGTGCTCATGAACGTGGTCCGGGGGACCGGAATCGACGGTCTGAAGGGGATGCTTCCCGTCCGGGACGGCCTCTTTGTTCGTCCTCTCCTTTATGTATCCCGTCAGGAGATCCTGGAGTTCCTCAAGAGGCAGGGGCTTTCTTTTCAGGAGGATACAACGAACCGGGACCAGCGCTTTTTCCGGAACCGCCTCCGGCGGGATCTCCTGCCGCATCTCTCGTCCCGTTACAACCGCCGGGTGGCGGAGGGACTGGGCCAACTGGCGGATATCGCCCGCCGGGAGAGTGATTTCCTGGAGCAGGCCGTCCGGGAGGTCCTGGAGCGGTTCGGCCTGTGGCAGGCGGGGCCGCGGATGGAAATATCCCTGGACGACCTGGCGGGCCTGCACGAAGCGGTCCGCTACCGGGTCGTGAAAGTGCTCCTGGACCGCCTGGCGGCCGGCCGGAGGGTGGGACTCGGACACGTGGAGGCGGTCCTGGAACTGGCGGCGGGCAGCCGGCCCCAGGGGGCGATCCACCTGCCCGGCGGCGTCACGGCCGTCCGGGAATACGGCAGGTTGCTCCTGACAACCGGCGTCCGGGAAAATGCCGGCTACGAATATGCCGTGACCGTGCCGGGACGGGTAACGGTTCCGGAAGCGGGATGCCGCCTCCGCTTCTCCCTGGTGGAGCCTCCCGGGGGAAGAGGATCCGGGAGGACGGCGATCTTCGATGCGGATGCAATCACCTGGCCCCTGACGATCCGGCAGCCCCGTCCGGGCGACCGCATCCGTCCCCTGGGTCTGGGAGGGACGAAGAAGCTCCAGGACGTGTTCACCGACGGGAAGATTCCCCGGTCCCGGCGGTCCGTCGTGCCGGTCCTGGCGGATCGCGGGGGGATTCTGTGGGTGGCGGGTGTCTGCCGCGGGGACCATGCCCGCGTCACGGACCGGACGCTCCGCATGCTTCAGGTCGATATCGAAGAAGCGTCTCCGAAGGCGTCGCAATCGTAAAGTGTTTGAAATGGTGAAACGGTTATTGTAAGGAAGGGACGAATTCAGGGATGCGGCCGTGAAGCCCATCCACCCATTCATGAAGGCCCGAAACGGCCGAAGAGAGGAACGAACCCTTTGAATCCCCTGCAGAAAAATATTGCCCTCTGGCTCATCATCAGTCTCGTCCTGGTGCTGCTGTACCACATGTTCAGCCAGCCCAAAGGCGGGCAGGAGACGCTGATCTACAGCCGGTTCATCGCCCAGGTGGAATCCGGCAATGTCTCTGAGGTGACCGTCCAGGGGGATAACATCACCGGGAAGTACAAGGACGGGAAAACGACCTTCAAGACGTACGCCCCGAAAGACAACAACCTGATCCCCGTCCTCCAGGCCAAGGGAGTCCAGATCGCCGCGAAACCCGTGGAGGACTCTCCCTGGTACATGACGATCCTGATTTCCTGGTTTCCCATGATCCTCCTCATCGGTGTGTGGATCTTTTTCATGCGCCAGATGCAGAGCGGCGGCGGAAAGGCCATGGCCTTCGGCAAGAGCCGGGCGCGCCTGGTGACGGACAAGACGAAAAAGGTCACCTTCGCCGACGTGGCCGGCATCGACGAGGCGAAGGAGGAGCTCACCGAGGTGATCTCCTTCCTGAAGGATCCCAAGAAGTTCACCCGCCTGGGCGGGAGGATCCCCAAGGGGCTGCTGCTGGTGGGATCCCCGGGGACGGGAAAGACCCTGCTGGCGAGAGCCATCGCCGGGGAGGCGGACGTGCCCTTTCTGAGCATCAGCGGCTCCGACTTCGTGGAGATGTTCGTCGGCGTCGGGGCCTCGCGGGTGCGGGACCTCTTCGAGCAGGGGAAGAAGCATGCCCCCTGCATCATCTTCATCGACGAGATCGATGCCGTGGGCCGTCATCGCGGTGCCGGCCTCGGAGGCGGGCACGACGAGCGGGAGCAGACCCTCAACCAGCTCCTGGTCGAGATGGACGGATTCGAGTCCAATGAGGGGGTCATCCTGGTCTCCGCCACGAACCGGCCCGATGTGCTGGATCCGGCTCTGCTCCGGCCGGGGCGGTTTGACCGCCAGGTCGTGGTCCCGCTGCCCGACATCAGGGGACGGGAGATGATCCTGGAGGTGCACACCCGCAAGACCCCCGTGGGCGACGACGTGGACTTCGCCGTCCTCGCCCGGGGAACCCCCGGCTTCTCGGGGGCGGACATCGAAAACCTCGTCAACGAGGCGGTGCTCCGGGCCGCCAGGCTGGACAAGGACAAGGTCTTCATGGTCGACTTCGAATTCGCCAAGGACAAAGTGCTGATGGGGACGGAGCGCAAGTCCATGGTCATCAGCGAATCGGAGAAGCGCATCACCGCCTACCACGAGTCGGGGCACGCCCTGGTGGCGAGACTGCTGCCGGGAACGGACCCGATCCACAAGGTGACCATCATCCCCCGCGGGCGGGCCCTCGGTCTCACCCAGCAGCTGCCCATCGACGAGAAGCACACCTATCCGCGGGCCTACCTGCTCAACAGCATTGCCATCCTGCTGGGCGGACGGGCGGCGGAAGAACTCGTCCTCAAGGAGTTCACCACCGGTTCGGGGAACGACATCGAGCGGGCCACGAATCTGGCCCGGAAGATGGTCTGCGAGTGGGGCATGAGTGATGTCATGGGACCGCTGAGCTACGGGAAGAAGGAGGAGCAGATCTTCCTGGGCCGTGAGTTTGCCACCCACAAGGACTACAGCGAAGAGACCGCCCGTCGGATCGACCAGGAAGTCAACCGGATCGTCATGGACGGTTACGAGAACACGCGGAAGCTGCTCCAGGACCACCTGGACATCCTGCACCGTCTTGCCGCTGAGCTGCTGGAAAAGGAAGTCCTCAACGCTGTCGAGATCGACGGCATCCTGACGGAGTACGGCGTTTCCATCCCCGGAAGCGAGAGTCCCGAGGCAACCTGAGGCGAAGGAAGGACATCCCGGACGTCTTCGCCATCGCCGATCGCGGGGCGGAAGCCGGTTCACCGCGGCCGTTGCAGGATGCTCCCTTCATCCAGGGAAGCTCCCGGCAGCCGTCCGATCCCGAAACACCCCCGGCCCTCCGCGGCCGGGAGGTCCCGAGGCAGAAAAACACGATGCATCCCCGAGTTCTCCACTGCCCGACCCCCGCAGACGCCCGGGAGATCCTGCGGCGCGTGGGCTGCGATCCCAGGGGGATCGACGCGATGGCCCCCAAGATGACGGGGCTGGCCGTTCTCCTGGAAAAGATCCCCTGCCGGAACGCAAACATCTTCAAGCAGGAGATGCTTTCACTGGGCGGCGACGCGGCGGTGGCCCGGGGAACCGTGGCCTGCAGCCTGCCGTCGACGGATGTGGTCCTCATGGGAACCGTCAAGCAGATCCGCGCGTTTGCGGAGAAGATGGCTTTTCAGCCTTTTGGTCTGAACATGCTGGCCGACGCGATTCCGGCGCTCCTGGAGCGGCACTTCCGGGACCGTCACGTCCTCCGGGCCGGGAAATGGGAGATGACCCTGGGGGAGCGAACCCTCGTCATGGGCATCCTGAATGTCACCCCCGACTCCTTTTCCGACGGCGGCCTCTGTCTGGAGCCGGCGGAGGCCGTGGCCCGGGCGCGGCAAATGGTCGAAGAGGGGGCGGACCTGATCGATATCGGCGGGGAATCGACCCGGCCGGGATCGGAGACCGTTTCCCTGGAAGAGGAGCTGCGGCGGGTGATTCCCGTCGTCGAGGTCCTGGCAAGACAGCTCCCGGTGCCCCTGTCGGTGGACACCACGAAAGCGGAGGTGGCCCGGCGGGCCGTCGGGGCCGGGGCGGCCGTAATCAACGACATCAGCGCCATGACCTTTGACGGGGGCATGGCCGGCGTCGTCGCGGAAACCGGCGTCGCCGTGGTGCTCATGCATATCCGCGGCATTCCGCGGAGCATGCAGTCGGACTACGTTCCCTACGAATCCGTGCCGGGGGACATGATCGATTTTCTTCGGCTGCGGATGGAGGCGGCAGCCGCGGCGGGCATCCCGGAAGAGCGGATCCTGGTGGATCCCGGGTTCGGATTCGGCAAAAACGACCGCGACAACTGGCGGATCCTCCGCCACCTGGAAGAGTTCCGGTCCCTTGGCAGGCCGGTCCTGGCAGGAGTTTCCCGGAAGGCGTCCATCGGCCGAGCAACGGGAGACCCGCCGGCGGAGCGGCTCCCGGGAACCGCCGCCGCGGTCACGGCGGCCATTCTGAATGGGGCCGCCATGATCCGGGTCCATGACGTGAAGGCGATGAAGAAGGTCGCCACCGTCGCCGACGCGATCCGCCGGGCGGACACCGGGAGCGAACCGGAGGGCGGGCCTTGATTGCCGGGATGGGCATCGACCTGGTGGAGGTGCGGCGGATCGACCGGCTCCTCGGGAAATGGGGGGACCGGTTCACCGGCCGTTTCTTCGCTGCCGGAGAGATCGCCTACTGCGGCAACAAGGCCCGCCCGGCCATCCACTATGCGGCCCGCTTCGCCGCCAAGGAATCCTTCCTGAAGAGCCTGGGCATCGGCCTGGGGATGGGCGTGCACCTGCGGGACATCGAGGTCTCCAGGGACCGCCGGGGCAAGCCGGCCCTCGTGCTGCACGGTAGGGCCGCTTCCATGCTGGCGGACCGCGGCGTCACGGCCGTCCACCTGAGCCTGACCCATACGGCGGAGCATGCGGCGGCCACGGTGGTCCTGGAGGCGGGAGCAAAGAGAAAAACGGAGCGAAAGCGTCGTGTGCGGGAATGAAACGCTGATTCTGGAAACGAAAAACGCCGACATGACCCGGGCCCTGGGACGGCTCCTCGGCGAAGTCCTGAAGGCCGGCGATGTGGTGGCCCTGGCGGGGGAGCTGGGGACGGGCAAGACCTGCCTGACCCAGGGAATCGCCGAGGGGCTGGACGTATCCGCGGATTACCGCATCACCAGCCCGACGTTCACGCTGGTGAACGAATACCCGGGGCGCCTGACCCTCTATCATGTCGATGTCTATCGCCTGGCCGGCCAGGCGGATCTGTACGATCTGGGTTTCGACGAGTTTTCCGAGGGCCGCGGGGTCGTCGTCATCGAGTGGGCCGAGAAGATCCGCGAGGCCGTCCCGGAGGGGGCCCTCTGGATTCACCTCTCGTATGTGGACGACGCGACACGGCGCCTCGAAATCGCCGCGCACGATGAAATCCCTTGCAAAAATGAACTTGTTGAACTATGTAACCGCACCCCCTGAAGGGGCATCAAACGGAGTGCCGGAGGTCGTTTTTCTCTATGGGGCTGATCGTTCATAAATACGGCGGCACATCGGTGGCCGACCTTGAAAAGATCGAAAACGTCGCCCGGAAGGTGATCCGGACGAAAGAGGCGGGAAACGAGGTGGTCGTGGTCCTCTCCGCCATGGCCGGGGAAACGGACCGCCTGATCTCCCTCGCCCAGAGGGCGGCCGAAGACCCGGACCCGCGGGAGTTCGATTCCCTCATCTCCACGGGCGAGCAGGTGACCGTGACGCTCCTGGCGATGGTCCTGAATCGCCTTGGCTACCGGGCCAAGTCCTTCCTGGGGACGCAGGTGAAGGTTCACACGGACCAGGCCTTCAAGAAGGCCCGGATCGTCATGATCGACCGGGAGGTCCTGAAGGACGAGCTCCGGCAGGGGACGATCTGCGTCGTGGCCGGTTTCCAGGGTGTCGACGATGAAGGAAACATCACGACCCTCGGGCGCGGCGGCTCGGACACGAGTGCCGTGGCCCTGGCGGCGGCCCTCCGCGCCGACGTCTGCGACATCTACACCGACGTGGATGGAGTCTATACGACGGATCCAAGCATCTGTCCCCAGGCGAAGCGGCTGAAGAAAATCTCCTATGACGAGATGCTGGAAATGGCCCGGGCGGGCGCCAAGGTCCTGCAGCCCCGGTCCGTGGAGATGGCGAAGAAGTTCAACGTTCCCGTCTATGTAAAATCGACATTCACGGACGAGGGGGGAACCCTGGTGACAAAGGAGGACAAGGATATGGAACAGGAAGTGGTCTCCGGGGTCACGTACGACCGGGATCAGGCGAAGATCACCGTGGTTCGCGTACCCGACCGGCCCGGCGTTGCCGCCAAGCTGTTCACGCCCCTGGCGGAAAAGAACATCGTGGTGGACATGATCATCCAGAATGCCAGTGTCGAGGGCTTTACGGACCTGAGCTTCACCGTTTCCCGCAAGGAAGTGAAGGCGGCCCGGGAGATTGTCGGGAAGGCGGCCCGCGACGTCGGCTCGGAGCGCGTGGAAGTGGACGAGAGCGTCTCGAAGATCTCCATCGTCGGCGTCGGCATGATCAGCCATTCCGGCGTCGCCGCAAAAATGTTCGCCACCCTGGCCCGGGAAGGCATCAACATCGAGATGATCAGCACCTCGGAGATCAAGATCTCCTGTGTGGTGCATGCGAAATACACGGAACTGGCCGTGATGGCGTTGCATGAGGCCTTCCAGCTGGAGCAGCACTCCTAGGGCGGCACCGCAAAATGCCCGGATGCTGCGTTGCGCGGCATCTCTCGTCGGTGCGGCGTACGAAAGTGTACGCCTCCCTCCTCGCGACTTGCGCGCCTTGCCTGCGGGCATTTTGCGGAGCCGCCCGGGATATGGCGGGAAACCCTGGGGAAAACGGCCGGATGCATCGTTGTGCATCGGCCCTCGTCGCTGCGACGTACGTGAAAGTACGTCTCACTCCTCGGGCCTCGGCCTGTCCTGGTCCCGCTCTGACACCGATCCGTCTCGGCCGGACCGGTGACAAAATGCCGAATTGCCTCTCGGGGCCGGGCGTTCCCCGACTCCGGGAGGCTGACATTCCCCTCCCGACAGCACGGCCACGCCCGGAACCCATGCACATCCCGCAGATGATCCGGAAATGGTGCGAGATTCCCTTTACGGACAGCCAACGCGACGGCGCGACGGCGCTCTTCCTGATCGCCGTGGCGATCCTGTCCGTTTTCCATTTCATCCCTCCCGCGCCGAGCTCTCGAACAGCGCCCAACACGGACGAGCGCTCCGGCTCCGCCGTGGTCGTTCTCGACGGCGGTTCGCAGGCGGACGGAGTGTACTTCCTGCCGCCGGGGACCACCCGCAGGGACTTCGGGAATCGGATCGGGATCCCGGGGGATGCCTGGCGGCGCGGTTCATGTCCGGACAAGGCCCTGGCAACCGGCACGTCCGTCCTGTGGAAAGGCCCGGGATTCGACGAAACGCCGCGGTTCGGTTCCCTGGATGCAGCGCGCCGTCTCGCCCTGAGACTGCCCATCGACGTGAACCGCTCGAAGGACTGGGAACTGGCGCTGGTTCCGGGTATCGGTCCGAAGACGGCGGAGAGGATCGTCCGGTTCCGGGAAACGCGGGGCCGCATCCGCCGCCTGGAGGATCTGAAGGGGATTCCGGGAATCAAGGAAAAGCGGCTGCAGGCGCTGCGGCCTTACCTGGCGGTCCTCCCGGACGGGTGCTGGTCTTGCGAAGACGGTTTCCTCCCGGATCGAAAGGGATCCCGCTGAAGGCGGCCATCGGGACGGGGTCCGCCATAAGAAATCTTCCATCCGACGTGATGGAATCCCCCGGCACATCCTTTGCAATAAAAACCCGCGTCATGACGTGGCGCTTTATATAAACCGCCGCGATATCGTGATGTTAAGCAAGGCCGAGGCCTTGCCTGTTGGATTGGTGCGCGACCCTTTCTTGACAGGGAGTCAATCCGTTGACGACGGCCCTGTCGCTCTCTCCGTTCTGCAGGTATTCCAATCCGGAACATGTAGTCTTGAATAACGAATTTGCTTGAAGGAGGCTGTTATGGGGAACCTGTCTGAAGCAATCGGCTTTGGCGGATTCATCATCGGTCTGCTGGTCATCGTGCTGGGCGGACTGAGGATCATCTACGGAAAGAACCGGCCCACCAAGATGTACGGGGTTGTCGTGCCGGTGATCGTGATCGTGGCGCTGATGTTTTACATTTTCGGTCGTATGGCCGTTTTGACGTCATGGGTGAGTGCACTGACGGCCATCTCCGTGGCGGGTGTTTTTGTGCTGGCCTGTTTCCTCCTGATCGCCAGGAAAAAGGCGGTTCCGATCATCGGCTCCATGTACGGAATCGTGACGGGCGTCGACGACATCGTGGCAGGGACGGAGCAGATGGCCTCCACGAGTGCATCCCTGGCGGAAGGGGCCAGTGCGCAGGCCGCGGCCATCGAGGAGACCTCGGCGTCCCTTGAGGAGATGACGTCCATGACCGCCCAGAATGCCGAGAACGCGGGACGGGCGAGCACCATGATGTCAAAGGACGCCAGGGAGAGCTTCGGCATCGTGGAGAGCAAGATGCAGCAGACGCACGACGTCGTGATGGCCAGCGTTCGGGCGGGCGAGGAGACGGCCAAGATCATCAAGACGATCAACGAGATCGCCTTCCAGACGAACCTCCTGGCCCTGAACGCCGCCGTCGAGGCGGCCCGGGCCGGGGAAGCCGGGGCCGGCTTTGCGGTCGTGGCCGAGGAGGTCCGCAGCCTGGCCATGCGCTCTGCCACGGCAGCCCGGAACACGGAGGAACTGATCGCCGATTCGACGGGGAAGACGCGCCAGGCCTCGGCCCTGTTCGACGAGATGAGCCGGGAGCTCTCCCGGAACCGGGACATCTCCATGAAGGTGACGGACCTGATCGGCCAGGTCGCGGAAGCGTCCAAGGAGCAGGCCCAGGGGATCGACCAGATCAGCCGCGCCGTGGTGGAAATGGACAAGGTCGTCCAGCAGAATGCCGCCAGCGCCGAGGAATTCTCGGCCGTCACGCAGCGGATCCGGGACGAGCTGGTCAGCATCAGCGGACATGTCGAAAGGGTCAAGCCCATTATCGGGGAAGAGATCATCATGGCCATGGGAGAAAGGACGGGAGCCGCGCGGCAGGCGGCCAGCGCCCTTTCCACAGATTCCGTGGCACATGCAGGGTCCCGTCCGCGGCGCCTTCCGGCGAAAATCTGAAAACCCGGGCGCGACGGAGGTCCGGAAAAGCTCGTCTCCCGAACGGCGGCACCCGGACTGCGGGGGCTGGAACCCGGCCGCGGGCGACCGGCGGGCTGCCCGTGAATCGATTGTCGGAATAAAAAAAAGAAAAGGGGACCGGCTCCATGCCGATCCCCTTTTTGCGTTTTCCGACGCCGGTGGGAACCCCTGCCGGATTCCGTCGTTCCAACCCCGTTCTACCCTTTATTTCTTGTAGCTGTTCAGATAGGACAGGACCCGCTGGACGTATTGCTGGGTCTCCCGGTAGGGGGGGATGCCGCCGTAGCGCTGGACGGCCTTTTCGCCTGCATTGTATGCCGCCAGGGCCAGCCGCAGATCGCCGTTGAAGAGCCGGATCAGGTAGCGGAGATAGCGGACGCCGCCGTCGATGTTCTTCTCGGGGTGAAAGGAATCATCCACCTGGAGAGACGACGCCGTGGCCGGCATGAGCTGCATGAGCCCCCGGGCTCCCTTCGGCGAAACGGCCTGGTGGTTGAAGTTCGATTCGGCTTTGATGACCGCCTTGATGAGTGCCGGGTCCATCCCGTGCTTCTGTGCCGATTTGGCGATGAGCACATCGTACTTTTTGATGTCCCGGGCGATTTTGCGATTGAAGATGACCCGCGGCTCCCTCATGATCAGCGTGTATTTTTTGCTGATGTCGGTGGGAACGTTCGTGAGGTGGATGACCCCGGTTTCGTCCTCGTACTTGTAAATATCCGCCGCGACATCCCCCGGCAGGGCAGGAAGAATCAGGGTCAGGGCCAACGCCAGCCATGCACCCCGGAGTATGTGCCGTGTTGTTCGCATCTTCACCTCTCGGCCCGGCATGATAAGGGACACAGGAAGGGAATGCAAGCATTTTCAATGGGATCAGGGCGATATCCCTCTTGACATCCAAATCGATCCTGAGTATAAGGTCACGCTCCATAATCAGCGGGTCCGGATCTCTCCGCGTTTATCGGAATGTCGCAGCATCCATCCGTTGCAAACGAACAAGAGAAGAAATGGGCTTTCCTTCGGAAAGGCGGAATATGAAAGCAACCGTGCGGCAAATCAAGCGAGTGATGATTGCGAATCGGGGGGAGATCGCCCTCCGGATTCTGAGGACGGCCAAGGAGCTGTCCCTGGACGTTGTCGTCGTTTATGAAAATCCCGACAGCGATGCGTACTATATCCGAATGGCCGAAGAAGCCGTCATGATCGGCGACGGGCCCCGGAAGGACTACCTGGACATCGACAAGATCATCTGGGCGGCCCGCAAGAGCGGTGCCGACGCAATCCATCCGGGTTACGGCTTCCTGGCGGAGAACCCCGATTTTTCGGCGGCCTGCGACAGGGCGGGAATCATCTTCATCGGTCCCCCGCCGGAGGTCATCAGCAACCTGGGAAACAAGGTCGTGGCCCGTCGGATTGCCGTGAAGGCAGGGATTCCCTGTGTTCCCGGTACGTCGGATCTGCACCGCGGCGAGGCGGGCGTCCGGGAGGCCGTCGATTTCGGGCGGATGAACGGATACCCCCTGATGCTCAAGGCGTCCGCCGGCGGCGGCGGCCGGGGCATCCGGAAGGTGGTCGACGAGGCGGACCTCCTCAAGCAGCTTCCCCAGGCCCGGGCGGAGACCAAAGCCGCCTTCAACGATGATAACATCTACGTGGAGAAATGCATCGAGGCGCCGCGCCACGTGGAAGTGCAGATCCTGGCGGACAGACACGGCAACGTGATCCACCTGGGAACGCGGGACTGCTCGATCCAGCGTCGCCACCAGAAACTCCTGGAGATCGCCCCGGCGGACCTGCCGCCGGACGTCCTGGAGGCCATGTGCGACTGCGCCATCCGCTTTTCCCGGGAGTCGGGCTATGTCAACGCGGGGACGGTGGAGTTTCTCGTCGACTCGAAAACCGGTGAGTTCTGGTTCATGGAAATGAACACGCGGCTCCAGGTGGAGCACACCGTGACGGAGGAGCTCTCCGGGGTGGACATCATCCGGGAGCAGATCCGCATCGCCGAGGGCCACATCCTGAGCATCCCCCAGGAGCTGGGGCTGCTCCGGGGGAAGGCCATCCAGGTCCGGATCAATGCCGAAGACCCGAAAAACAATTTCATGCCCGAGGGCGGCAAAAGACTGGAGGTCTACCAGTCCTCCGGTGGTCCCGGAGTTCGCCTGGACGGCGTCGTCTACCAGGGATTCAAGATCCCCACGGAATACGACTCGATGATGGTCAAGATGACGGTCCGGGGGCTGAACTGGGAACAGGCCATCCAGCGGCTGAAAAGGGCTCTTCAGGGATTTCTCATCGTGGGACCCAAGACCACGATTCCCTTTTACCTGGCCATCTGCGACGAACCCGACTTCCAGGCGGGCCGGTTCGATACGAGCTACCTGGAGACGCACCCGGAGATCTTTGAATACCCGGAGCCGGAGCGCGAGGTGGCGAAGCTGGCGGAACTGATCGCCGAAATCCACGCCCGCAAGATCAACCCTTACGCATACTGAGTCTCCCGGTTCCGGCGGCGAGACCGGAACGGCCTGAGAACATCGTGGAGACAGGGAGGAACCATGCTGAACAGTATTTCCCAGGGTCTGCTCGACGAGCGGATCACCCCGAAAGACCTCCGGGAACAAGGCGTCCGGTTTGTACTGGACAAGATCCGGCGGGCCGAGGGGTACTACCTGACCAATACCGAGAGAGACCAGTCCCAGTCGGACTTCAAGAACCGGATCATGCCCCATACCCAGCTTCTCGTGAGCCGGCCGCGCAACGACGCGGGCTACCTGTCCCTCGAGATCACCGGCGGGGCATCGGTCCACGTGGACATGCTGCGCAAGCAGATCAATCCTCTGGAAAAACTCCAGGTGCTGAGCGAGCGCATGCCCGACACCATGTTCCAGACGCTCTGCCGGGGAATCAACCTCTTCGGCTATCGTCCCTACCCGGAAAACGTCGTCCGTCTGACGGTGCGGACCTTCGCCCGGTACGTCCACGTCTGGCGGGTGTTCGATTTTCTCAACCACATCCCGAACATGCGGGCGGTCTTCGAGGAGGTGCAGGCGGCGGGCTGCATCCTGGAGCCGTCCATCTGCTTCTCCACCGGCCCCGAGCACACCGATGCGTATTACGTGGCGAAGGTCGGGGAGATCCTCGACGTGACGGGGCCGGACATCCTTCTGTGCATCAAGAACCACGGCGGCCTCGGAACATCCAAGCGGATCGGGGACTTGGTGCGGGCCATCCGGCAGAAGTACCCGGACCTCATCATTCACTACCACGGCCACAACACCGACGGGAACGACATCGGGCGGATCGTCGAGGCCGTTCGCAACGGAGCGAAGATCGCCGACGCGGCGGACCACGCCTTCACCGGGTTCTACGGGCCCCCGCCGCTGCTCACGGTGATCGAAACCCTGGAGGAGTATGGCCACCGGGCCATGGGCATCGACAGGCAATCCGTCCTCGACACGTCCAGCATGCTCCGCCCGGAGCGTGAGTACTACAAGGATCTGGAGTCCCAGTTTCTGGGGTTCGACCCCTCCGTCCAGGTCCACAAGCTGCCCGGCGGGGCCACGGGCTCAAGCTTCGAACAGGCCGTCAAGGGCGGGTTCCTCCACCGGATGCCGGAGATCCTCCAGCGGGAGCTTCCCCGTGTCCAGACGGAACTGGGGAACTGGTGGAGCGTGACCCCGGGCTCCCAGATCCTCTGGACCACCGCGGTGAACAACGTCCTGAAGGGCGTCCGCTACAAGGACGCCAACGACGACCTGAAGAGCCTGATGCTGGGGCGGTACGGCGACCTGCCGTTTTACTGGCCCTCCGATGAGATCTACCGGGCCGTCTTCGGTCCCGACTGGAAAGAGATCCGGGAGTGCGACACCTGCTACCAGCGGATCGAAGACGTGGACCTCGACGTGGAGAAAAAGGTCCTGGAGAAGCGGCTGGGACGCCACGCCACGGAAGACGAACTGGTGCTCTACCTGCAGCATCCGAACGATGCCGTCAACTTTCTCAAGTTCGAGACGAAGTTCGGCAAGGCATGGGTCCTGTCGCCGAAGATATGGTTCAACCGGGGAGGTTTCTCCCAGGGCGAGAAGTTCGATTTTCCCGACGCCTTCGGCCGGCTTCACACCATCGAGATCGGGCCGCAGCGCAAGACCAAGTCGGGCGACATGGTGACCTACATGGTCATCGACCACCATACGGAGCCCGTCCTCACCGTGCTGGAGGAACAGGGGACCGGGGAAACGAAGAAGAAGATGACCCTTTCGGCCAAGGAGATCGGCGAGTTGGCCAAGAAGGGCGATATCCGGTCGCATATCAGCGGGACCGTCAACGAGATTCCCGTCACGGAGGGGGCCGAGGTAGAGCCGGGACAGGTCCTGATCATCCTGGAGGCCATGAAGATGCTCAACAACGTGGCCTCCGACCTGAAAGGCCAGGTGGTGGAGATCCGGGTATCGCCGGGGGACAAGGTCGAGGTGGGCGATCCCCTGATGACCGTCCGGAAGGAATAGGGCGGCGGCGGTCCCACGTGCGGTATATCGTAGCGTAACCCGTTGATGGAGAAGGAGAAACGGGCGGATTCGGGATTTCCGTCTTGACTTTCCCGGCATCCGTGCTACTGTATCGCTCCTTTTCAGTCCGGGTATCCATCGGTTACAATCTCATCCCGCTCGCGCTCCGGTGATCCGCCTGCATTCAGCCGAAAAGGCATGCTCTTGTGCCTCCGGACGGCGCCCGGGCGGGAAGCAGAACGGCAAGGAGTCAGGATGGCGAAACGCGGCTTTACCCTCTTGATCATTCCCCGAAGGGACGGTCCCGTCCATACGTTCGGGCTTCCCGGATCCCTCCTGGTGGGATTTGCCGCGGTTCTGGCCTTCGTAATTCTCGTTTCCCTCTACATGACCTATGACTATATCTCCGTCCGCCGGGACGCCGCCGAGTTGGCGCGCCTGCGCGCGGTCACGGGGAACCAGGAAAAGCAGATCGTCGAGCTTGCCGGACGCCTGGAGCGGTACAATGCCAGGATCGACGAGTTGAGGGAGTTCGACCGGAAGATCCGCATTGCCGCCAACATCGAGGGCAGCAAAGAAAAGCAGGAGATCCTCGGGATCGGCGGTGCCGTGCCGGATGAGAGGCTGGCCCCGTCCCGTCTCGATGGAGACCGCCAGGTCATCCTGAAGGAAGTCGTCCGGGGCGTCGATCGGCTGGAGCAGGAGGCGGCCGCCCAGGAGAAAAGCTTCGTCCAGATCCTGCAGTTCCTGAACCGCCAGCGGTCGGTCATCGCGGCGACGCCGTCGCTCTGGCCGGTGCGTGGGTTGGTGACCTCCGGGTTCGGCACCCGCTCCTCCCCCTTCGGCGGGGATCGGGAGTTTCACGACGGCATCGACATCGCCACGCAGCACGGAACCCCCATCCGCGTGCCCGCCGATGGGGTGGTCCTCGAGGCCGCCATGCAGAGGGGCTATGGAAACGTGGTCAAGGTCGATCACGGCAGGGGCCTCTCCACGCTCTACGGCCACATGTCCCGGATCGCCGTCCGGAAGGGGGCCATCGTCCGGCGGGGGGAAGTCATCGGGTATGTCGGAAACACCGGCCGCAGCACCGGCTCCCATCTGCATTACTCGGTCTATTTCAGCGGGGTTGCCGTGAATCCCCGGAATTATCTGCGCCGATAGGAAGGATCCATTTCCTTTCCCCCATCGGCGGCCGATTGTCTGACACCGGTGCGACACCGGTTTTTTTTATTGGATATGAGCAGCCATGTTTGAATCCATCCTGAAGAAAATCGTGGGCAGCAAGAACGACCGCGACCTCAAGCGCCTGTCGCTCCTGCTGGAGGAAATCAACGACCTGGAACCGGCCATACTGGTCCTGAGTGACGCGGAACTCCGGGCGAAAACCCCGTATTTCAAGGAGAAACTGGAAAACGGCGCCTCCCTGGACGACATCCTTCCGGAGGCCTTTGCGGTCGCGCGGGAAGTATCCCGGCGGACGCTGCTGATGCGTCCCTTCGATGTGCAGGTCCTCGGCGGCATCGTTCTGCACGAGGGGAAGATCGCCGAGATGAAGACCGGCGAGGGAAAAACCCTGGCGGCGACGATGCCGATGTATCTGAACGCCCTGACGGGCCGGGGCGCCCACCTGGTGACGGTAAACGACTACCTGGCCCGCCGCGATGCCTCGTGGATGGGACCCATCTACACCTTTCTCGGCCTGACCGTGGGAGTCATCGTCCACGGGATGGACGACACGGAGCGGAGAAAGGCCTATCTGTCGGACATCACGTACGGAACGAACAACGAGTTCGGTTTCGACTATCTTCGGGACAACATGAAATTCACCCTGGATGATTACGTCCAGAGGGACTTCCATTATGCCATCGTCGACGAGGTGGACAGCATCCTCATCGACGAGGCCCGGACGCCGCTCATCATCTCCGGACCGTCCGACGAATCGACGGACAAGTACTACCGGATCAACCAGATCATCCCGCGTCTTCACAAGGACACGGACTACACGATCGAGGAGAAGAGCAAGACCGTGGTGTTGACGGAGGAGGGCGTCGCCCGGGTGGAAAGCCTCCTGAAGGTCCAGAACCTCTACGAGCCCGGCAACATCGAGATCGTCCACCACGTGAACCAGGCCCTCAAGGCCCACACCCTCTTCAAGCGGGACGTGGATTACATGGTGAAGGACGGCGAGGTCATCATCGTCGACGAATTCACCGGCCGGCTGATGCCGGGGAGGCGCTACAGCGACGGCCTGCACCAGGCCCTGGAGGCGAAGGAAAAGGTCAAGATCGAGCGGGAAAACCAGACCCTGGCGTCCATCACCTTCCAGAATTACTTTCGCATGTACGACAAGCTGGCGGGCATGACCGGAACAGCCGACACGGAGGCGGAGGAGTTCAAGAAGATCTACGGCCTCGAGGTGGTGGTGGTCCCGACCAACATGCCCATGATCCGAACCGACTGGGGAGATGTGGTCTACAAGACGGAGCCGGAGAAATTCACCGCCGTCATCGAGGAGATCAAGGAGATGCACCGGGAAGGACGACCCGTCCTGGTGGGCACGATCTCCATCGAGAAGTCGGAGTACCTGAGCAAGATTCTCTCCCGGGCCGGGGTGAAGCACCACGTCCTCAACGCAAAGCAGCACGACCGGGAGGCGGAGATCGTCGCCCAGGCGGGGCAGCGGGGTATGGTGACCATCTCGACCAACATGGCGGGGCGCGGGACCGACATCAAGCTGGGGGAAGGCGTGGCGGAGCTGGGCGGACTCCACATCCTGGGGACGGAGCGCCACGAGAGCCGGCGGATCGACAACCAGCTCCGGGGCCGTTCGGGGCGCCAGGGGGACAAGGGGTCTTCCCGCTTTTACCTGTCCCTCGACGATGACCTGATGCGCATTTTCGGGGGCGAAAAGATCGCCGGCATGATGGACCGCATCGGCATCGAGGAAAATCAGCCCATCGAGCACCGGATGATCTCCAAGGCGATCGAAAACTCGCAGAAGCGCGTGGAGGGTCAGAACTTCGAGATCCGCAAGCACCTCCTGGAATACGACGACGTCATGAACCGCCAGCGGCAGGTCATCTACGAGCAGCGGCGCAAGGTTCTCCGGGGAGGTCAGGGACTCTGGTCGGACCTGGAGGAGATGCTGGAGGACGTCCTGGACGAGCTCATCCCCGGATTCATCGACGAGAAGGGCCATGCGGAAGACGAGGATCTCAAAGGGCTGGAGGACATGGTCTTCAAGCAGTTCTCCCTGAAGATGAGCTTCTCCGACCGGGAAGACCTGCGGCCGGCCGTGATCCACAAGGAGATCAGCGAGGCCGTGATGGGTCTGCTCCGGACGAAGGAAGCGGAGTTCGGGAAAGAGCTGATGGACTATCTTCTCCGGGTCATCATGCTGAGTGCCATCGACACCCAGTGGAAGGATCACCTGCTGGGCATGGATCACCTCAAGGAGGGGATCGGCCTCCGGGGATACGGCCAGAAAGACCCGGTCCGGGAGTACCAGAAGGAAGGGTACGACATGTTCATGGAGATGATCCACCGCATCAAGATGGACAGCCTGGAGAAACTCTGCATGGTACGGATCCAGCGGGAGGACGAGGTCGAGCGGATCCAGCGGCGGCAGGAGCAGGAGTATGTCATGAGCCGGGGAGGGGATGGGGCGGCGTCGGCCCCGGTCAAGCGGACCGGGGAAAAGGTCGGCCGGAACGATCCCTGCCCCTGCGGGAGCGGGAAGAAATATAAGAAGTGCTGCGGTGCGAATTGAGACAGGGCTGTGTGAGAAACCCTCTGTTCTGCGTTGTGCTGCATGCCTCGCCGTTACACCGAGGCGCGGGGGCTGTCACGGGGGCATGCCGCCGTCGCGAATGCTTTTCCGGACGTGCTG
>CAYNEJ010000014.1:0-38826 GCA_964396205.1 uncultured Syntrophaceae bacterium | reverse complement strand
CGGTATGCAACCCGGCCTTGTCCCACGGATACGCGAGCGCGGGCGGGGCCAGCTGGAAGATCCTTCGCCGGCTGGTCGAGGCAGGCCACGAGGTCCATATGATCACCTCCGACCAGTCGGGTCGCATCGGAGCCTCCGAAGGGTGGCGCTTCACGGAGGAAGCGGGCATCCACGTTCACTGGACGACGGTTCCTTATGGAAACGAGATGCCGTACGGGGAGAGGATCAAGGCTTTTTTCCTCTTTGCCTGGCGATCGGCCAGAGAGGCGGCGCGCGTGGGAGGGGATCTTGTCTTTGCCACGAGTACGCCCCTGACGATCGCGTTACCCGCCGTGTACGCGGCGAAGCGCTGCGGGATCCCGATGGTCTTCGAGGTTCGCGATCTGTGGCCCGCGGTTCCAATTGCCCTCGGAGCGTTGAAAAATCCGCTGAGCCGCCGGCTGGCCCGTCGGCTGGAGCGATTTGCATACGGGAACGCTTCCCATGTGGTCGCGCTGGCCCCGGGAATGCGGGATGCCATCGTGGAAACGGGCTATCCGTCCGAGCGGGTCTCCGTGATTCCCAACGGGGCTGATCTCGATCTGTTCGATGTACCGCCGGAGGAGGGAAATCGCCTGCGGAGACTTCATCCGTGGCTGCAGGGCCGGCCGCTGGTTCTCTTTGCCGGTACGCTGGGCATGGCGAACGGCGTTGATTACCTGGTGCGACTGGCATCCACCGTGCGCACGCTCGATCCTGAAATTCGCTTCCTGGTGATCGGCGGAGGGAAAGAGGTGGAGCGGGTCCGAGGCATGGCCCGGGAACAGGGAGTGCTGGAGAGCAATTTTTTCATGATGAATGCCATCCCCAAGCGGGAGATTCCCGCCTGGCTGTCGGCATCGGATCTTGTAACCGCTCTCTTCACGGGTCCGAAAATTGTCTGGAAGGACGCAGTTCAGAACAAGTTTTTCGATGCGATGGCGGCGGGAAGACCCATTGTGAACAACTTCGAAGGGTGGCAGTCCCGGATTGCCGAAGAGCACGGTGCAGGACTCATCCTGCCAGCCGAGGACATTCCCGAGGCCGCCCGCCTTCTCACCGGCGCCATCCGCAACCAGGAATGGATGGAAAAGGCCCGGACCGCCGCCAGGCAGCTTGGGAGAGAGCGGTTCTCCAGGGAGCGGCTTGCCCGGGAGCTTGAGCAGGTTCTGACGTCCGTCCGGAATCAATACAAGGCCGGGAAAACGTTCTGATGCACACGGGAGCGATGCATTTCTCCAAGCGCGCAATGGACCTTGCCCTCTGCAGTTGCATGTTTGCCCTGGCACTACCGGTCATGGCCGTGATTGCCCTCTTGATCCGCCGGACCCTCGGCCGGCCGGTCCTTTTCCGTCAAATCCGTCCGGGGCTGAACGGGAAGCCCTTCGGGCTTTACAAGTTCCGCACCATGACGGATGCGAGGGACAGGGAGGGGCGCCTCCTGCCCGACGAGGCGCGCTTGACGACGTTCGGCCGGTTTCTGAGGTCAACATCCCTTGACGAACTCCCCGAACTCTGGAATGTGCTGCGGGGGGATATGAGCCTGGTGGGGCCGAGGCCTCTCCTGATGGCCTATCTGGATCGATACGACTCCGAGCAGATGCGCCGGCACCACGTGAAGCCGGGCCTGACCGGCTGGGCGCAGGTGAACGGAAGGAACGCACTGACGTGGGAGGATAAATTCCGGCTGGATGTCTGGTACGTGGACAACCAAAGCCTGCTGCTGGACCTGAAGATTCTCTTCCTGACGATGGGAATCGTGCTCCGGAGGGAAGGCATCAGTCAGGAAGGACATTCTACGGCAGAAGAATTCATGGGGAACAGGCATGAAAACTGAAAAAGACCGATTTGCCGACTGGCAGTATCCGGAGATCGAGGAGGGGAAGCCCACGAAATACCAATGGCTGGTCCGGCATGTATCCGGGTTGCGCCTTGGATACCGGACGGATATAGGGGCCTTCACCTTCATCAACGCGGCCCGCGGCGTCGTCATCGGAGACGATGTCCAGATCGGATCGCACTGCTCCATCTATTCTGTTTCCACGATCGACGACAAGGCCGGTGAAGTCCGTCTGGACCGGAACTGCCGAATCGGGAGCCACACGGTCATCATGCCCGGGGTTCACGTCGGGGAAAACGCCGTCATCGCGGCCTGCAGTTACGTCAATCGGGACATCCCGGCCAACGTTGTCGCCGGAGGGGTTCCGGCAAAGGTGATGCGGCCGCTGCCGCTGCACGGGAAAGAGGGGGGTAATGGGATTGGCTGATCGTCTAGCAATGGAGGGCGGACCTGCGGTCCGGGATACCTCATACCCGCCCTGGCCGGTTTATGATCAGGATGAAGTGGAAACTGCAGCCGCGGTTCTTCGCTCCGGGCGTGTAAATTACTGGACCGGTGAGGAGGGGCGGATCTTCGAGAAGGAATTTGCCTCGTATGTGGGCGTCGGGCATGCAGTGGCCATGGCCAACGGGACGGTCGCGCTGGAAAGCGCGTTTCGGGCCCTGGGAATCGGCGTCGGTGATGAAGTCGTCGTGACACCCAGAACGTTCATCGCCTCGGCCAGCGCGTTCATCCTCCTGGGGGCGGTCCCCGTGTTTGCCGATGTGGATCCGGAGAGCCAGAACATTACGGCGGATACGATCGCCCGGATCCTCACCCCACGAACGAAGGCGGTCGTTGCCGTGCATCACGCCGGGTGGCCCTGCGAGATGACCCCCATCATGGATATGGCGAGAGAGCGAGGTCTCCGGGTGATCGAGGACAGCGCCCATGCCCACGGCGCTCTGTATCATGGCCGGAAAACGGGTTCTTTCGGCGATGTGGCCGCCTTTTCCTTCTGCCAGGACAAGATCATGACGACGGCCGGGGAGGGGGGCATGGTCACCACCGGCAGCGAGGAGATCTGGTCGAAGGTCTGGTCGTTCAAGGACCATGGGAAATCATACGGTCCCGCCCATGAGAAGAATCATCCTCCCGGTTTCCGCTGGCTTCACGATTCCTTCGGCTCCAATTACCGAATGACCGAACTGCAGGCCGCAATCGGCCGGATCCAGCTGCAAAAACTGGAGGGATGGCTGGGGAAGAGAGAGCGAAACGCCCATTACCTCATGAAACACCTTGCCCAAGTCCCGGGCCTGCGCGTCGTGGTTCCTCCTCCCCATGTCCGTCATGCCTATTACAAGTATTACGCATTTTTGATTCCTGAGATGCTGAAGGAATCCTGGGCACAGGAGCGCATCATTGCCTCGGTGGAGGCCGAGGGTGTACCCTGCTTCAGCGGTACCTGCGGTGAGATCTACATGGAAAAGGCCTTCATCAAAAAGGGCCTGGCTCCCGGCGACAGGCTCCCCGTGGCGATGCAGCTGGCGGAGACGAGCCTGATGTTTCCCGTCCATCCGACCGTGGAAGAGAGCGATCTCCAGGATACGGTCACGGCCGTGGCAAAGGTGATGCGCCATGCAGTCAGGGCATAGCGTCAGGGGATTGCAATGAGCGACAGGAAACCGGCGCAGGCCTCTGTCACGGAAAGCGGGACGAAAATTGTGAAAGCGCTGCAGTGGACGGTGCTGGTGCTGTTGGCTGTCTACGTCTTCATCAATCCCTTTCCGAAGAAGACGGCCATCGAGCTCATCGCGTTCTACTCGTCCGCGATTCTTGTCACCGCACTATCACTGAGCGGCAGGATGAAACTGAACTTCAGGACACCCCTGACGATTCCCTTTCTCCTGTTTGCCTTCTGGGGATTCCTGGGACTTTTTTCCGCCCTGGACGTACAGAACAGCATCCATGACTACTATGCCCACCTCTTGTCTTTCCTTGTCGTTTTCTTCCTGATCTTCAATGTCTTCGACACAAGGAGGAAACTGCTCCTCCTGATTCGCCTGACCGTTGTGTCGGGCATGCTCTTTTCCTCCGGCCTTCTCGTCTATTATTACGGCATTGCCGGCTATCCCCTGACGGAGCGGCTGGGAATGTACATCCCTTACCTGGAGTTCAACCCCGGTTTCCTGACCTATACGACCCTTTTCACGGTTTTCCTGTCTCTGGGACTCATGAGGCTGAAAAGTGACGGCCCGTACGGGTACCTGTACCTGTTTGGAGTGATTGTCTCGGCGGCGGCCTCGGTTTTGAGCGGGGCGCGGGCGGCCTTCATCGGTGCGATCGCTCCGGCGTGGGTGTTTCTTCCCCGGTTCAGGAGAAATCTTCTTCCGTTGCTTGTCATCGTCATGGCCGGCATCCTGATGTTTTCATTCATCCCCAGTGTCAGAGACCGCATGTCCCTCAAGTCCCTGACCGGCGAGTCCAGGGTCAAGATCGCCATGATCTCGATCGAGTTGCTCAAGGACTATCCCGTCTTCGGGATCGGCTACGGGATGCAGACGTATGGAAACCGGCAGTATGTGGATCTGTCAAAGTACAACGCCAGGCTTCCGGAGAAATACCGGCAGCATCATGAGGGCGGTATCTTCTGGGGGGCAACGCACAATTCGTACATGGACGTCGCCGTCCGCACCGGGGTGGTGGGCTTGGTCCTGTGGCTGTCCATTCTCATTACGGCATTTCGAATGAGCATCGGGCTGATGATGCATGGAAGGGATGGAGAAACCAGGCACATGGGAACCATCCTGACGGCGGCGCTGACATGCATTGCGGTCCTCGACCTTTTCATGGATTCGGCCTTCGGCCCGCAGTTGACGATTCATTATGTCCTGTTTGGAATGATCGCTGTTCTGTGGCAATGCCATATCCGGGAGGGAGAGATATCCTGAAGGCAGGATCTATGCGAGAACAACTCAAAAATCCCAGATTTTTTCTGAAACTGGCAATCGACGGTGCGCTGTTTGTCGCGGCTCATATCGTCGCCTACTTGTTTCGCTTTGAATTTTCCATCGATCAAACCAGGCTGTGGCAGATCAAGATGGTGCTCCCCTGGCTGATCCCATTGAAAATCGTCGTTTTTTACAGGCTCGGCCTCTACCACGGCATGTGGCGCTATACAAGCATCCGGGATTTCTGGCTTCTCGCGATCGGGACGGCGATGACAACGCTCATTTCCATCGCGGTCGTTTTCCTCCTGTACCGGGATGCGAACTTCTCCCGGGCGGTCTTCCTGATGGATGGCGGGCTGACGTTCATGCTGGCGGGCCTTCACCGTCTCCTTGTCCGATCTTATTACATGACCCAGGCCCGCGTGGGAAACGGACGCGCGGAGCCTTCAGCCGCCGCGCGGCCTCCCCGGAATGTCCTGATCGTCGGGGCCGGCGACGCCGGGGAGAAGATCCTGCGGGAGATCAACGAAAACGAGCAGATTCACCACCGGGTCATCGGGTTTGTCGACGACGACCCTCTCAAGCAGGGGCGCTCCATCCATGGCATATCGATCCTGGGAACGGTGTCGGCAATCCCGTCCCTTGTGGAGCGCCACGGCATCGAGGAGGTTCTCATCGCCGCTCCATCCGCCACGGGAGATCAGATGCGGCGGATCGTGGAGGTCTGCAAGAACTGCGACGTCACGTACAAAACCCTCCCGGGAATCGGCGAGATCATCGACGGGCGGGTCAGCGTCAAGATCCTGCGGGACGTGAGCTACGAAGACCTGCTGGGCCGGCCGCCGGTACAGCTCGACGTGGCCGGCATCCGGAATTACCTGGCGGGCCGGACAATCCTGGTTACCGGCTGTGGCGGATCGATCGGCTCCGAGCTCTGCCGCCAGTTGATTCGCTTCGAACCCGGACTGATCGTTCTCGTGGACGCCTCGGAGGCGAATCTCTTCCAGATCCAGATGGAGATGGAAAACGAGCTGTCTTTCCAGCGGTATGAACCTGTTCTGGGGCAGGTGCAGGACAAGGTCCTCATGCAGTCCGTCTTCGAAAAGTACCGTCCCCGGGTGGTCTTTCACGCTGCCGCGTACAAGCATGTTCCCATGCTGGAGCGGAATCCCTGGGAGGCTGTCTTCAACAACATCCAGGGCAGCCGGACGGTCATGGAGACGGCGGCCGCCTTCGGTGTGGAGCGGTTTGTCCTGGTCTCCACGGACAAGGCCGTTCGACCCACCAACGTCATGGGGGCCAGCAAGCGGGTCACGGAGCTGATCCTCCAGTCCCTTCAGGATTCGGAGACCCGGTTCCTCTCCGTCCGCTTCGGCAACGTGGTCGGTTCCTCCGGCTCGGTCATTCCCCTGTTCCGCCGCCAGATCGAGCATGGCGGGCCCGTCACGGTCACCGATCCCGAGGTGACCCGCTTTTTCATGACGATCCCCGAGGCGGCCCAGCTCATCATCCAGGCCGGTGCCATGGGGAAGGGCGGGGAAATTTACATTCTGAAGATGGGTACCCCGGTGCGGATCGTCGACATGGCCCGGGACCTGATCCGCCTCTCGGGGCGGGAACCGGACCGGGACGTCCGGATTGTCTTCACCGGGCTCAGGGAGGGCGAGAAGCTCCACGAGGAGCTGATTACGGAAGGAGAGGGGATCGTACCGACCGGGCACGACAAAATCCTGGTCCTCCGGCCCGATCCGGACCCGGAGCGACTGTCCGAACCGGATGCACACCGCCGGCGCCTCTATGGCGAGATCGAGCGGCTGCTGGCCGCTGCCGACCGCCACGATGCCCCCGAAATCAAGCGACTCCTCAGGGATGTCGTCCCCGAGTACGTTCCCCAGGAATCTCGGAGCGTTCTTTGAGGGATTGTTTCTCCGCCACGGTCATCGGTGCGGGAGTCGTCGGCCTCGCCGTGGCGGAGCGGCTGTCCCGGGAGTACCGGGATGTCCTGCTTCTGGAGCGGCATGAATCCTGCGGCCGGGAGACCAGCAGCCGCAACAGCGAAGTCATCCATGCCGGCATCTACTACCCGACCGGTTTCCTGAAAGCGGTTCTCTGCCGGGAAGGGAGCCGCATGCTTTATGAGGCCTGTACCCAGTGGCGGGTGCCGCACCGGCGGGTGGGCAAGATGATCGTCGCCGGCGGTGAGGAGGACGGGCAGGAACTCCATCGGCTTCGCACCCAGGCGGAGCGCAACGGTGTCCGGGATCTGCGCTTCCTCACGCCGCGGGAGATCCGGCGCCTGGAACCGGCCGTCCGGGTTCGGGAGGCCCTGTTTTCACCCTCCACGGGAATCGTCGATTCCCACCAACTCATGCAGGCGCTCCTGTCGCGTCTGCAGGCGGCGGGGGCCACCACGGCGTTCCGGTCGGATGTGACGGCGATCCGGCCGGATGGAGACGGCTTCGACGTAGAGATCAACGGCGGTGAATATCGCCTGCAAACGAAGGTTCTGGTCAATTCCGCCGGTCTGGCGTCCGACCGGCTGGCCGCCATGGCCGGCATCGACGTGGACGCCGCGGACTACCGTCTCAAGTTCTGCAAGGGGAGCTATTTCTCCGCTTCCTCTGCCCCCCGGCTGAAGCATCTGGTCTACCCCGCTCCGGACCGCGAAAAAGAGGGACTCGGCATACATGCCACGGTGGATCTGGCGGGCCGGGTCCGCTTCGGGCCCGACGTCGAGTACGTCGACCGGATCGACTATGCGGTCGACGAGAGGCGCCGCGGCCGATTCCACGAGGCAGTCCGGCTCTACCTGCCCGGGATCCCGGCGGAGGCCCTGCAGCCGGACATGTGCGGAATCCGGCCCAAGCTGCAGGGTCCCGGCGAGGCATACCGGGATTTCATCATCCGTGAGGAGAGCGAACGCGGCCTTCCGGGCCTGATCAGCCTGGTGGGCATCGAGTCCCCGGGCCTGACGGCTTCCCTGGCCATCGGCCGCCGGGTGGCCGCTCTGGCGGAGCCGTTTCTGGACGGGTACCGATCGAAGTGAAGGACGGGATGGAGCGCCGCGCCCCGCTGCTTTTGTTTCGTCCCTGGCGCGGGGGCTGTCACGGGGATTCCCGCCGTCGCGGAAGCGTTTCCCCGTTTTGGCGTTAGCGAACCGGTACGCCGGGTGTTGGAAACGCTTCCCAATTGCTCCTCTGGGAACCCCCGGCCGCGCCCCCGCGCACGTCGGCGAGAAGTCCATCTCCTGAAGGAAGCGGGGTCCGATTTCCAATCGGTCCCCCTCATGGGTCATGCTGATTCGTCCACATCATGAAATTCCCGGCGATCCACGCCGCATTCTCGTCATCCAGCTGGGTGATATCGGCGACATCGTGTGGACCTGGCCGGCGCTGGCCGCCATCCACGACCGGTACCCTGCAGCGGAGATTACTCTGTTGGCGAGAAAGGGCCGGGGCGGACTCCTGGAGGCGAACCCCTTCCTGCAGGAAGTCGTTGAGGTGATTCAGCCTCAGGGGGGCGGTCTTGCATCGTTGTCCGCCCAGGCCGGCTTCCTGGCGGGCCTCCGTCGCCGTCGCTTTGATTTGGCCGTCGATCTGCGGGGGGACGAGCGGGGGGCTTTCCTGGCTTGGAGCACCGGGGCCCCGGTGCGGATCGCCCTCGCTTACGGCCGCAACGATGTCCCTTTCTGGCGGAACCGTCTGTTTACGCACCTGGCGGCGGCGCCGCTGCCCGGAAAAGGACCGTTCCGGGGGCCCGCGGAGCAGTCCCTGGATGTCCTGCGCCCCTTCGGGATCGACATCGAGGGTGAACTGCCGCCTTTTCCCGTTCCCCCGGTCATCGCGGAGCGGGTGGACCGCCTCCTGAAGGACGAGGGAATGGACATGGCGATTCCCTGGGTGACCATCAGTCCCTACTCGCGCTGGGCTTACAAGGAGTGGGGCCAGGGAAAATGGATCGACGTGATTCGGTGGCTGTGGGAGCATTGGGGTGCGGCGTCCGCCATCGTCGGCTCCGCCGATGACCGGAACAAGGCGGATGAGCTGGTTCAGGGCGGAGGGGAGTGTGTCCGCAACCTGGCGGGGAAAACGACCCTGGCGGAGCTGGCCGGTGTCATCAACCGGAGCATCCTCCACGTCGGGGTGGACACCGGCGGCCCCCACCTGGCCGCTGCACTGGGCCTCCCAACCGCTACGATTTACGGTCCGTCGTTCGGGGAGGCCTGGGCACACCCGGGACCGATGCACCGGGTCGTCTTCCCGGACCGGGACTGCGTTCCCTGCCGGAAACTCGGCTGCGACAACTCGCACCGCAGCGAGTGCCTGGAGGAGCTTGAGCCGGGGAAAGTCAAGCAGGCCCTGGAGGAATTGCTGATCGGACTGGGATATATGCCCCGCAGCTGAGCGGGCATACGGAAGGCAAGAGCGAAAAATCCCCTGTCGGGAATCCGGCAGGGGATTTTTTTATGGCTTTGCGTTTTTCAGGTTGTCGGCGATCCGCTCGTGGATCATCCGGGTTCCCAATGTGTCGCCGATCAGGCCGACCAGGACCCAGACGGAAGTCCGCTCCCGGGAGACGTAATCGATCATGATCATGACCTCGTCGCCGCCGACCTTGCCCTTGATCGATCCGGAGGCAATGCCCCGGTCCGGGACGACATCCGTGGCCTTGATCTCGGCCATGGTCTTTTCGGCGGCCTTCCACACCCGGTCGTATGGGTATGGATAGTCGGAGCCCAGTTTTCCGTCGATGACAACAAACCGTCCCGACCGGACGCCGACGATCCGGTCCTTCACCTCGACGGTGGAGGCGGTGTAGCAGCCGATCACGACCAGAGCGGCAAGGGCGGTACAGCAGAAAAAGATCAACCTGTGCCATGGATCCATTTTGATCTCCGTTTTTGTTCCCGTCGTGGTGGATGCAATCGCGGATTGCGCCTGCGCGTCGCCGCTGGAGAAGCCGCTCCGATCGCCCCGAAAGCTCCCTGAAACGGCGTTTATCCTATCGGATGCCGGCGGGACTGTCAATTCCGGAAGGTGAGCTTGTGCGGGAAGGGAGCCGGTCAGCTCAAATGCAGGACGAAGGCTGCCGCACCCGCAACGGCGTACAGCAGAAGCAGGGCGGTAATCACCAGGAGGACGGCACCCATTGTGCGATGGGCCGCCGTTTCGGGTCCCCGGTCCCGGTGGCCTGTCAGGAAGGCGGCGCCGATCCCCGCCAGGAGCCCTCCTCCGTGGGCCCAGTTGTTGATGCCCGGGAGGAGGAGTCCGAAAATGGCGAGTCCCACGATCCATCCCATGGCCTGCCGGGAGATCATCTGTCCCATGAACCCGCCCCGGCTCCTGCCGTAATAGAGGATCGCCCCGATGAGGCCGCAGAGGCCGGCGGAGGCGCCGATGGTGAACGGGACGCCCGCCAGGAGAGACAGGAGAAATCCGCCGATTCCGCTCACCAGGTAGATGATCCAGAACCGCCAGAAGCCGAACTGGTTCCATACGAAGGGACCCAGCTGGGTCAGCGCGGCCATGTTGAAGAAGATGTGAAGGAGCCCGCCGTGAAGGAAGGAGGCCGTGAACAGGGTCCACCAGCGTCCGTACCCCAGGATCGGCACCGTCCCGGTGGCCCCCAGGTAGAACAGGCTGGTGTCGGAGGGGGACAGGAACGAAAGCGGGTTCAGGGAGAATCCCAGGGAGGACGGGTTCAGCAGGAGAGACAGCAGGAACAGGGCCACGTTGGAAAACAGCACGATTCGAACGGGATCCAGGGCTCCCGAGCCGAGCCGTCCCAGCAGGGCGGCAACGCGGCGCGTGCCGGGACGGGACAGGCCGCAGTGCGGGCAGACCGGTTCATCCCGGCTGATGAGGCGGCGGCACTGGGGACAGAGCATCGCCTTTTTTTCGTCGTCCTTCATGGTCGGCCTCTCACAGCGGCTGGAAGATGAATTTCATCACCACCGGAATGGCAACGAAGGTCCCGATGGACGTGGTCAGGTTCACGAATGCGACCAGGATCAGGAGCCGGGTGATCTTGTTGCGGAAGAACCCCCGGAAGGACGTGATGTCGTCCTTCAGGTCGAGAAAATCCCGCACCTGCGGCTTTCGCAGGGTCGCCTCCACGAGTCCCGCCACCCAGCCCGTGGCGATGAGGGGGTGAAGCGTCGCAATCGGGGCGGAGAGGGCGGAAGCCAGGATCGTCAGGGGGTGGGAGAGCATCAGCAGGGCGCCGGCACTGGCGCACACGGCGGTGATGCCGGACCACCAGAGGATCATGGACAGGCTGGTCCGGGCGCCGGACGTGAAAAAGCCGCCGACGAACAGGGCGAGGATGGCCAGTGGAAAAAGCCAGCCGGCCGAGCGGCCCAGCCAGCTCCGTGGGGGGATCTGCTCCAGCTCGATCCGATCCACCGGCTTGTCGATGTTTTCGATGATGCCCGGGACGTGGCCGGCCCCCACGACGGCCACGATGCGCTCTCCCTCTGCTTCGCGGATCCGGGAGGCCAGGTAGCGGTCCCGTTCGTCGATCAGGATGGTCTTCACCTGCGGGAGTTTTTCGCTGATGGCCTGGAGCGCCACTTCCAGCATGTCCCGCTCCTTGAGCTTCTCGATCTCTTCCTCGGTGATCTCTTCCGTATAAAAAAGAGAGGCGAGGACCTCCGTCATCAGGGTCGCCTTTTTCCAGAATCCCAGGCTGCGCCAGGTTCGCGTCAGGGTGATGCGGACCTCGCGGTCCGCGAGGACAACCCGGGCACCCAACTCTTCCGCCTTCGTGATGGCCCGGATCATCTCCTCGCCGGGCTGGATGTTGAAGCGCTGGGCGATTTTCTTCTGAAAAGACGCCAGGAGGAGCTGGGAAAGAAGCAGGGAAGTCCGTTTCTCCCGGATGACCCGGACAATGTCCGTTTCCTGCCACTTGTCCTTCTGCTTCAGGGCATCGTACCGGGGCTGGCAGAGCTCGACACAGACCGTATCGGGCCTGGCCTCCGCCAGGACCTGCTCCACCAGTTCGGCGCTCTCCCGGGAGACGTGGGCCGTCCCAACGAGGAGGATCTCCCTCCCGCCGTGCTGCAGGCGGTGGACATGGGGGTGTTCGAGAGGATTCATGGCTTTCCGGTCGCTTATTGTGGAGACCGCGAGGGGTCCCAAAGGCGACTGTCAATACCAGCAATCTCCCGGGATGTAAAGGGGCTTGCAGCGGGCCGGAAAAGATGCCGAGTCCGTTATCTTGACACGGAGGCCGCGCTCCCGCGAACATTCGGGAGAGTGTTTTCCGAACAAGGGATTGGATTCATTTCCACCGTCGTGAAAAGGGTCGGATCCCTTTTGTGGCGGCCTTGTGTTTCCATACGAATCCTGACATGAGGAAAAGAGAAACGTGAGCGGAAAATGAAGAAAGGCGCAAAGATCAACGAACAAATCCGGATGACCATCGAAGCCGTAGCCTTCGGCGGGGACGGGATCGGCCGCCCCGGCGGCCTGGTGACATTCGTTCCGCTCACGGTGGACGGAGATGAGGTCGTGGTGGAGGTGACGGAACGGAGGGGGCGCTATGCCCGTGCCGTTCTCCGGGAAGTCCTCACCCCGTCTCCCCACCGGATTGAACCGGAATGCCCTGATTACGGCCGCTGCGGAGGCTGTTCCCTCCAACATGTCGGATATGAACACCAGTTGCTGCTCAAGGAACGACACGTGGCGGATGCCTTCATCCGAATCGGTCGTTTCCCGGCTCCACCCCTGCGCTCCATGATTCCATCCCCGCAGATCTTCTCGTACCGCGGCCGGGCGGAGGTGCATGTTCAGTTCGGTGGCGGGTGCGAGACGAAGGCGGGATTCATGGAAAGGGGCAGCCACACCCTGCTGGACGTGGAACGGTGTCTCCTGATGGCGGACAGCGTCAACGATGCCCTGCAGAGACTCCGCCGCTCGCTGGCGGGCCGGATGAACGGAACGATACGCCGGGAGGAGCGGTTGCTCTGGTCCTCCACCCGTCCGGATTTCCTGTCCGGGGAGAAGGACTTGATGCCGGCGCCGGGACGCATTCTCCGCATTGTCAAGGGGGCGGTGCTCTTCGTCCCGGCCCGGGGATTTTTCCAGGCCAACGAATCGCTGGTGGACACGCTGGTGGACGTTGTCCTGGAGCAGGTCTTCCCGGCCGGGTGCGACGTGGTGCTGGACGCCTATTGCGGCTCGGGCCTTTTTTCCCGGTTCCTGGCGGAACGGGCCGGCTCCGTTTTCGGAATCGAGCATGACCGGGAGGCCGTTGCCTGTGCCCGGGAAAACCTGTCGCGGGCGGGCTTTCGCAACGCTTCCTTCCATGGGGGGGACGTGGTTGAGGGATTGCGGGATCTTGTGAACCGCCGGCTTCGGATCGACATGGCGGTCCTGGATCCGCCCCGGGTCGGTTGTGCCCGGGAGGTCCTGGAAAACCTTGTGGACCTGGCTCCGCGACGGATCGTCTATGTCTCCTGCGACCCGGCGACCCAGGCCCGGGATGCCCGTTTCCTGGCGGATCGGGGATACGTCCTCGCGGCGCTCCAGCCGCTGGACATGTTTCCCCATACGTCCCACGTCGAATTGGTTGCGCTGCTGGAAAAGGCCTGACGGGAGGCTCCCGGAACGCGGCGGGTCAGAGGGAGAGGTGCATGTTGTCCCGGGCAGCGACGGTCTTGGGAAAAATGCGACGGGCCGCGGCCTCCGATTCCTCGCGCTCCCGGAAGGTCGGGTGTGTCCGGGCGTCGAAGTGAACCAGGGCCAGCCTGCGTGCTCCTCCCTCCAGGGCGATCCGGGCCGCCGTCTCCGGGTTCAGGTGGGGCCAGTCCTCACTCCCCTCTCCACTTCGGTAAGCGCATTCGGCGATGAGCAGATCGGCGCCGCGGGCCAGGGACAGGGCGTTTTCGCAATACCCGGTGTCGGGACAGTAGGCCACGGTCCGCCCGTCCGCCTCGATGCGGAAGCCCAGGGTGATTCCCATGTGACGGAGAGGGAGCGTTTCCAGGGGAAAGGGGATGCGATCGAGATCATCCGGAAGTTCCAGAACTTCCACCGGGTAGGGGAGCTCCGCCAGGGACTTCGTGAAGGGTGCGTTGACGAGTACTTCCAGGTTTTCCCGCGATCCCTGCGGTCCGGCGATGATCAGGCCTTTGGGAAAGCGAAACTTGGCAAGGGTGTGGAGGCCGGCCACGTGATCCAGGTGGAAATGGCTGAGGAGAAGGAATGTGGGGTTATCGGGGTCTGCGGTGAGATGGCGGTCGGCCCTGGCGATGCCGTATCCCGCGTCAAGCAGGATCTCCCACCGGTCCGTACGGATCAGGGTGCAGATCGTGTTCCCCGTTTCCGTGTCGTACCAGCCGTTTGTTCCCAGGAAATGGACATCCATATGCCGGTCACGAATCTCCCAGGATCGCCTTCCGGGCCTCCTGGAGCACATCGTAGCGGAAAGCCGGATAGCCCGGGATTGTCTGATTCAGGTATTTGTGGAGGTACTGGGTGTCGAAAAGGATCATCCGCTCGTACTCGGAGACTTTTCCGATCGGCTCGAGTTGACGGTGCACCGCTTCATGATAGAACGCCTCGATGCGACCGGCGTAGTCCTCCACCAGTCTCCGGAGGGCCGCCTCGTCCAGGTCTCGAAGCTTCCCAAGGGCCTTTAGATCTTCGACCCACTGTTCCGCCGTTTCCTTGAACATGCTCTCTCCTTCCCGGTTCCGGGAGTCCGCTGCTCACTCCGGTTTTGAGAGACGCTGCGTTCCCTTCTTCCGATCCGCCTCACCAATGTTTTCAAGAAAGGGGAGCGGCATCTGCCTCCACAAAAGAAGGCAGCGCCGGCAGCGCGGCTTTTTCATCGCCCGGGCCTGACAGGCCTCGATGGCGATAAAATATCCGTGATTTTCGCACCAGCGGTTCGTTTCAGAGGTTTGGAGTCGCTCCATGCGTGCTCCGCTTCGGCCTCCCGGCCCGATCGATGTTCTTTTGCTGATTGAAAAGGTTTTTTCCAACAGCCTGTCCGAAATACGAGTCCAAGGCTGTTCAAAAATGCCCGTATGCAAGGCCCCCGAAGTCCCGAGACATGAGGCGTACTTATGACATGTCGATTGGCGAGGGACGAGGGAAACGCCGCAGACGGGTGTTTTTCAACAGCCCGTCAGAAAAAAAGCCCCGCTCGGTTCTTTCCGTTCCAGGCGGGGACTTTCTTTTTGTGATCGCTTCCGCGGTAATGAATGATTACTTCTTGCCCTTGGCGGCTGCTTTTTTTGCCGGTGCCTTTGGAGCCGCGGCCGGTTTTTTGGCGGCGGGCTTCTTCGCGGCGGGCTTCTTTGCGGCAGGCTTTGCAGCAGGCTTGGCAGCGGCCTTCTTGGGTGCAGCCTTCTTCGCGGCGGGTGCGGCTTTGGCAACGGCGGCCTTCTTGGGCGCAGGCTTTGGTGCAGCCTTCTTGGCGACGGCCTTTGCCTTGTTCATGGGTTTTCCCTGGCAGCACAGAATTTCAGCCGCGCCAGCCCTGCCGCACTCGTCCACCACAACAACCAAGCCGCAAACTTCGCAACGGAGTTTATCTCCCTTTTTTGCCTTTGCCATGCGTTTATCCCTCCTTCATGGATATGGAGTTGCTTTTCCTGACAGGGTATCCGCGATCACTGACTTTCTCTATACGGAAAACGACGAGATTTTCAAGATGTTTTCAATCCCAAACACTGATGAATCATCGTCTCGATTTCATCGGGCCTCTCCATGGGAATCAGATGTCCGGCTCCCTCGACCAGGCGATAGGAGCCTTTGGGGAAGTGGCTCGATGCTTCTTTCAGATTGATAAAGGCTCGATTTTCGCTCTTCTCTCCCTCGATCACGAGGACCGGGCAGGAGACCTTTTCCAGGAACGGCCAGGGGTTCACGCGGATTCCTCCCATGAAAAGCGCCGCCTCCCGCCGGGGGGAGCAGGCCAGCTGAAGGCCGCCCGCATCGCTTTCGAGGAAGCCGTACCGAACGTAGAGGTCCAGCATTTCCTCTTCCCACGTCTCAAACATTTTCCTCGAACGAAGGTATGACTTCACCTCCGCCGCATCGTGCCAGCCATTCCGCCGCTTGATGGATTTGGAGGCCAGCGGGTGGTCTTCCACCCGCATGTTCATCTCGTAGATATTCTCGGGGAGAAAAATCGGCTCGATCAGGACAAGGCCCCGCGGGACGAGACCGCAAACGGCGGCGGCGATGGTTATGACGGTGGCGCCCATGGAATGGCCGACCATGTATGGCCTGTCCAGGTGGAGCTGTCCGCAGAAATCGGTCAGATCCTCCGCCAGCGTTTCCCAGGAGAGCCCTCCTTCGTCGGGTTCCGCGGGACGATGGTCGCAGAAATAGGGGGCGACAACGCGGCAGGCCGGGGCCAGGCCTCGGGCAATGGGATGCCACAGCCAGGGAAGGAAGCCCGTGGCGTGGAGCATGACCACGTCGGGCCCGCTTCCTTCGTAGTGGAGATAATCCAGCCCTGTCCCCTGTATGGTTGCACGGCGGACTTCCGGAAATGGGCCTCGGTCTGATGTTTCCGTCATGAACCGCTCACCCAGGTGATGATTTCACCCTGGTCCGCCCGTTCCCGCGGGAACCGGTTCAGCGGCGCGTCCTGGTCGGCCAGGCCCAGAATCGCGCCCACAACAATCCGCTGATCCTCTCGCACCGGGATCAGTTTCCGGATCAGGTCCGGGTAGCTGACTGCGCAGGCAAGGATGCAGCTTCCCAGGCCCCGGTCATGGGCCAGGAGGCAGATCGTCTGGAGGAGCAGCCCGCAGTCCAGCATGGCGTATCCCTCCGGCAGGCTGCGGTTGGTACACAGGACCAGCAGGACCGGGGCATCGAACAGGGAGAACATCCGCACGGCATAATCCAGGCGTGCCTGCTTGTCTTCCCTCGGGATGGACTGGGCCTCCAGAACGCTTCGGCCGGTTCCCGTGTAGCGCCTCTTCAAGGCTTCCGGCCATTCCTGGGGCATCGGCGCTTCCGGTGCGACGGGGACCCCTTTCAGGAAATTCTCCCGATTCCCGGTCCGAAAGTTCTCGAGAGTCTTGCCGGTGACCACGAAAATCTCCCAAGGCTGGGTATTTCCCCAGGACGGGGCGTAGCGGGCATCCTGCAGGATCTCCTCGATTACTTTCCGGGGAACCGCTTCCCCCCGGAACTGTCGGATGCTCCTTCTTTCCCGGACGGCGGTATGAAGTTCCATCGTGTTGCGTTCTCCTCCTATTTCGTTTTCTGATTTTTCAGGGTGATGAAGAAGTTGCTGTCTCCACGGCGAAAGAGGAACAGCAGCGAGTCATCCTTCTGCAAGCCAGCCGTTGCCTGAAGGTAATCCTTCATCGACCGGATCTCCGTCTGGTTCACCCGGAGAATGACGTCCTGCGACTGAATTCCCGCCTCATCGGCAGGACTCCCTTCCGCAACCCGGGTCACCACAACGCCGGTCTTCTCGGTCATTCCGAAGTGACGCGCCATTTCCGGGGTGATTTCCTGGACGGTCATTCCAAACCGCTCGGATCCCTTGCCGATGCGGGCGATTTCCCGTGCATCCTTGCGCTCGCCCACCGTCGCTTCGACGGTGCGATCCCGGCCTTCCCGGACGATCTTGAGGGCGACTTTGCGCCCTACCTGGAGGGTTGCCACGTGGCGCAGGAGATCGTGGGTGTTGCGCACGGTCTTGCCGCCGATTTCGACGATCACGTCGCCCGTCTTGATACCGGCCTTGTCCGCAGGCTCGCCCGGGAAAACGTCTCCCACCAGGGCTCCCTGTCTGCCGGCGATTTTCAGGCTGGCGGCCATCTCCTCCGTCAGATCCTGGACGGAGACGCCGAGCCAGCCGCGGGTAACCTTGCCTTTCGTTTTCAGGTCGTTATAGATTTCCTTCGCCATGTTGACGGGGACGGCAAAGCCGATTCCCTGCCCCTGGGCGACAATGGCCGTGTTGATCCCCACAACTTCCCCTTTCAGGTTGAACAGCGGTCCTCCGGAGTTGCCGGGGTTGATGGAGGCGTCCGTCTGGATGAAATCATCGTAGGGGCCCGCGCCGATGGAGCGTGCCTTGGCGCTGACAATCCCCGCGGTCACGGTCTGCTCGAGCCCGAAGGGATTGCCGATGGCGAGGACCCAGTCGCCGACCCGCAACCTGTCGGAGTCGCCCAGGACGGCCGTCGGCAGTTCGCCGTTCGGCTTGATCTTGATGAGGGCGATGTCCGTATTGGCGTCCCGGCCGACGATCTCCGCCGGATATTCTTTCCCTCCGGCCAGCTTCACCAGGATTTTGTCGGCCCCCTCGATGACGTGGTTGTTCGTAAAGATGTAGCCGTCCCGGGAGATGATGAATCCCGAGCCCAGACCTCGCTGGCGGAATTCCCGGTTGGGCTGGTCGCCGAAGAAGCGGCGGTAGAAGTCGTCTCCGAAGAAAGGGTTCTGGGGCATGGTGCCGAACCGGCCGGCACCGCGGCTCTTCACGGTTTTCGTCGTGCTGATGTTGACCACGGCCGGGCTGAGCCGTTCCGCCAGATCGGCGAAGCCGCCGGATACGGCTGCGGAAGGTGCCGGGGCCGCGTCGGCCATTGCGACCGGAATGCCGGAGATGAAAAGAATCGCTCCGGCCAGGAACAGGCAGCAAAGAAGGATTCTTCTGATGTACATGTCAACCTCCCTGGAGTGTTGTTTTCTTCCGCGGCCTGTGCGGCCGCGACGGCTTCATTTCATATCATATTCCGGTCCGGAACCCAAAATAAACAGCCTCCGCGGGGGATCCAGCCGATGCGATCCCCCGCGGAGGCCACGTTCCGGGTTCCCGACAGGTTCCTCTATCCGCCCGCGGTCTGCGGGAAGGCCGTGTTGGTGTAAAGGTACTCGACTTTTTCCTTGTGCCGCAGCTCTTCCCTGGCCATCCGAAAGAGCATGTCTTTCACGGCTCCGCCGGGGTGAATGGCCGCCAGCTCCTGGTAGAGGTTGTGGGCCGCCAGCTCTTTCGCCGCCGCCACGAGGTAGACGTCGCGCGTCGTCATCCCCTTGCGAATCTCCGGCCGGTCCGCATGTTCGACCACCTTGTAGTCGGCGATCCGGCTCGCATCGGACATGAGCTCGTAGAAACCACCCTCGCGGTAGCGCACCAGGTATGCCTTGTGCGACTTCTCCTCTTCCGCCAGGAACGTCAGCGTCTCCTTCGCCTCCGGGTCTTCCACCAGTTCCTGGAGTTGCATGTAAAACTGATAAGCCTCCTCCTCGTTTCGGATGGCTCTCTCCAGAATGGCATCCATTGAGCTGTTCGTCATCGCGCGCCGGTTCCTCCTTCCTTCCGGTCTGCATCTGCTTCCGGCCCCGCGCCCGGCGGGACTAAACTCCTCATGATCCCCCGTAGCCAACGCTTACGGTTTCCCCTTCTACGATGACGGGCACCTTGCGGGCTCCTCCCGTCAGGGCCAGCATTTCGCGAAGGGCCTCTGGATCGGATTTCACGTCAAGATAAACCGCCCGGCTTCCAAAGGCCTCCCTGGCCCGGTCCGTATACGGTCACCCTGCCTTGCCAAAGATGCGCACGAGCTTCCCGGACATGGTTTCCATCCTTTCCGCATCAGTACTCGGAGAGATGGGAAAGTCCCCGCTCGCCGACGAGGATGATCCGCGTGTGACTGAGCCGGGATGCCAGGACGTTGGCAATGGAAATCATCACCTTGTAGCCCATTGTGCAGTCCTCGCCCATCATCTCCCGGAGCCGATGCGCATTGATGGCGATAAAGGACGATTCGTCAATGCACAGGGCTCCCAGAGTGTAGATGAAGGGGGACACGACGGCGGACCAGCCCATGGATTCTCCCTTGGTGATGATGTCGAGCGTCACCTGGAGCGGCGGTTTGTGGGGTCCCACGTAGCTGTCCAGGACCAGGATGATCTTGCCCTTGGTCACGAGATACAGGTAGGCAGCCGGATCCCCCTTTTTATACATCTGTGCTCCCGCCGGGTAGGTCTGTTCTTCTGCGATCGCTGCAAGTTTTTCCAGTTCCGCGTCGGTGAATTCCTTGAAGAAATCAAACTGCTTCAACTGGCCGGCTGAAATCATCGCACAATCCTCCTTTTCCTAGTTTCGCTTTGATCATAACAAGGTTTTTTTTTGAATGCCATTCCTTTCCTTGGACAGCCCCGTCCGGTCCTCGCGCTATTGCTGTCCGGTGACCGATGTGTTAAAAACGTCCACCGTCCTCGGGGTCGAATCCGGGGCCGGTGCATTCCGCAGGGAGCAGCCAATGACCCCGATGAGTCTCTGGATCGCCTCGATCATCCTCCTGGCGTCCCTTTCCGGTCCCGCCGAACCGATCCGGGACATCCAGCGCCTGAAGCAGGACCACGTCGTTTACCTGCAATCCGATTCCGCCGATGCGGTCCTGATTCCGCCGGAGGAGCAACGGCGGCAGGACCGGTGCTACAATACCCGCTTCTTTTCGCCGTGGCACCGCACGAGTCCCCGATATACACGGGATGATGTGGAGAAGGAATTTCGCGAGGGATTCGGCAAGACCGGGTTCGGGGAAAACAGGCGGCCCCACGATCCGTCATGGATGCGGCGGGTTTACGCCAATGCGCAACTGGAGAGCTATCCCAATGCGGGACGGCGGGCCATTGCCGTCGTCCCCGTCCACATGCGAACCATTCCCACCCGGAAGCCTTTCTTCCGTTTCTGCAATCCTGTCGCCTGCGACTATCCCTTTGACCGGTTCCAGCAGACCCTGGCGGCCGCCAATACGCCCCTGTGGGTATCCCATGTCAGCGCCGACGGCGCCTGGCTCCTGGCGGAGACGGGCTTCACCTATGGCTGGATCCCGGCCCGGGATGTGGCATGGGTGGACGAGGCATTCGCAGGGCGGTGGGAAGCCGGGCGCTACTTGGCGATTTTAAGGGATGATGTCTCTCTTCATTCCGTTGACGGCCGCTTCCTGTTCAAGGCATCGGTCGGCATGATGCTGCCGGAGGAGGGAGGAACGGACGCTGAGCACCATGTTTTGGCGGCCGTTGCGGATGGGAGTGGACAGGCCGTGATTCGGCAGGCGAAGCTTCCGAAGGAGGCGGCCGTTCGCAAGCCCCTGCCCCTGACCCGGAGGAATCTGGCCCGGGTGGGCAACGTCATGGTGGGACAGCCCTACGGCTGGGGTGGGTTGTACGAAAACAGGGACTGTTCAGCCATGATCCGGGATTTTTTTGCTCCTTTCGGGATCTGGCTTCCCCGGAACTCGAAGGATCAGGCCCGGGACGGGGGCCGATGGGTCGACCTGTCGATGCTGAAACCGGCGGAGAAGGAGAGGGTGATCCGGCGCGACGGAGTGCCTTACCTGACGCTCCTGTACCTGAAGGGGCACATCATGCTTTACTTGGGTGTTCATGACGACGACGTGCTGGTATTTCACAATTTCTGGAGTGTTCGGACAAAGACGAAAACGGGATCGATGAGAAAGCGGATTGTCGGCCAGGCGGCCATCACCACGCTCCGACCCGGTGGGATCGTTCGCGGAAAGGGAAGGCATGGATACCTGCCGGGGCTCCTCGGCATGACCTTTCTGACCGGTCCGGAGCTGATACCCAGGGAACGGGGGAATCCATGAGCCGCTCCGAATCTTCAAAGAAAAAATCCAAGCCGGCTCCGTCGCCGTCCAGAGCAGGGGACTGCATCGGGGTCAAGTACCGTCTCCTGATTGAGTACGACGGGACCGGCTACCGGGGTTGGCAGATTCAGGAGAACGCCCGGACGGTCCAGGGGACCCTGCTCGCGGCGGCCCGGGAACTCTTCGGCGGGCCGGTGGAAATCCAGGGCTCCGGCAGGACCGACGCCGGGGTGCATGCCCTCGGGCAGGCGGCTCATCTCGTTGCTTCCCGGAAGATGTCCGCCGACCGGCTTCGCCAGGGACTGAACGATCTGCTGCCATCGGGAATCTGCATTCTCCGGGCGGAGGAGGCAGACCCACATTTCCATGCCCGGCGGGACGCCGTCTCCCGATCATACCTTTATATCCTCTCGCGGGAGCGGACCGCCTTCGGCAAGCGCTACGTCTGGTGGGTCCGGGACCGTCTGGATGTACAGGCAATGCAGTCCGCCGCCCGGATTTTCGAGGGTTTCCACGACTTCTCCTCCTTCGCCGACCGCCGGATGGACGGAAAGACGTCCTCCCGGGTCAAGGTCGAGAGTACGGAGCTTCAGGAAAGCGGGGAGCTGATCCTGTTCCGGGTCCGGGGATCCCACTTTCTCTGGAAGATGGTGCGGCGCATGGTGGGTACCCTGGTGGAAGTGGGCCGGGGAAACCTGGGCGAGGCGGATCTGCAACGAATGCTGGAGGAGCGGTCGGATCTCCCGGCACGGCTGACGGCCCCGCCGTCGGGCCTCTTCCTCGAGGAGGTTCTTTACGCCGGCGAGCGTTCAGCCCGGGAGGGGGATCCCACCCTGCCGCTTCCCGTCAAGCTGGGGCTTCCAGCGCGCGGCGCGAGGCGTGGGGCTCGACGCATGCCGGGACAGTACCGTTGATGAAGCACAAGAGCGGGATCAGGCTAAGGGCGGATCAAGTTCCGGGCCGGCCGGATCCTGCGACGACGAAACCGGGAGGAGGTCTCCCATGGGATCCATCCTGGCGGACGGAGTTGTCCTCCTTCACGCGACCTTCATCCTGTTCGCCGTTTTCGGCGGCCTGCTTACCATCCATCGGTCCTGGTGGCGATGGATCCACCTGCCGGCTGCCGCCTGGGCCGTCCTGGTGGAGTGGGCGGGCTGGGCCTGCCCCCTGACATTTCTGGAAGATTTCCTTCGAAGGGGGGCGAGAACAGGACCGCCCTCGCCGGACTTCATCGACCGGGTCGTCGGAGGGCTGATCTATCCGTTCGGTCTGACCCGCCGTCACCAGGTACTGCTCGGGTTTGCCGTGGTGGGGTTCAATCTGGCCGTTTACGGGTGGGTGGCCTGGAGAGGCAGAAAATGCCGGGCGTCCGTGCACCGGACGGATGTATGAGCCGCCTGGCATACGGGGCACCGATCCGCGAAGCCCCTCCGGTTTCCGGGGATCGGCGCCGAGAATCCGTCAACCCCCTTCCCATCCCTTGAAACCGGTCAGGGTCGCCGCCGCCGGCCCCGGTTGATAGTAGACCTCGCAGGATTCCCTTGCCCCAGCGAGGATCTCGATCCGCTGCCGGATCTCCTTCCGGATTGCCGAGTTCATCCAGTTCTTCCAGTCCTCCAGGCTCTGCCAGGTGCTGATGACAAGAAATTCATCCGGTTCGTCCAGGCGCTGCAGCGTTTCTCCGCCGACGTAACCGGTCTGTCCGGTGGCCCTGGAACGGAGCTCCTTGATCAGGTTCATGATTTCGTCCCGCGTCGCCGGGGGCACTTTCCGCTTGATGAGAACTTTCAGGGACATGGCCGGCCTCCTTTGTCCGACTCCGGTTCCAGGGCGCCCTTCAGGCCTTGGTGCCGAAGCATAACGGGGGTGTCTTGTCCCTGACGCGCCACCGCCCCGATGTGATCCGCTGCAGGCGGTCGAGGACGGGGGCCGTCAGCTCTTCCTGCTGGTCTTGGCGGTGAAAAGGGAAATCATCTGCTTGACCTTCCTGCCCTGGCACTTGGGGCAAGCGACCCTGACCTTTCCATGCTCCGAGATGGTCATACTTAAGGTGAACTTTTTCCCGCACTTCTCACATTGATAATCGTATGTCGGCATGCGTCAACCTCCTTGTGTCGCCGTTTTTGCCGGCGCTGAAGCCTTTCGGCCCGATCCCGCTCGAGGGGGCTTGCCTCCAAATTCGCAGTGAGGATACTCCATTAGACAAGTTGAATCAAGAGGAATTCAAGGTTGTTACGGAGCATATGCGGAATCCGGGGGGAGCGCAGGGGGGGAAAAAAGGGGGGGTGAGCTGCGGCGCGGCCGTCTCGTGTCTTGGAAGGACCGGCATTCAGGAAGATGGATTTGTGCAGTCCGCGTCCCCGCGGCCGGCGTTTGTGTCAACAATGTCAGGCCCATGACGCGTTTCGAGGATTTCGTCTTTACCGTCTCTTTCGCTCATGATAGATTCACGAAACTTTACAAACCGGGTTGCCTGCTTCCGGCTCCTGCTTTTCTCTCCGCGTGGGACTGCCTGGAAAGACTGCAGCCGGCGTTTCGGGAGAAGTCGGACTTTCCCGGAAGGCTGTTCGCGCGCCCTCTGCGGCGATTCCGCCGATCATATTCCGGTGCAGGCGGATGATGAACTCGCGTCTTGGCCGGGAGAGGAATTTTTTAGCTGAATAAGAAGAATACTGAAAAGGAGGGTGCATGCATATGAGAAATCGAAGCGTCTTCGCCCGGGGAACCGTGCTCATGGCGGTTCTGGCGGTCCTGGTCCTGGTTGGCGGCTGCGTCTACACGGGTGGATCGGCCATGGATACCCATAAGAAAGGCATGAGTTCGATCACCGAGGAAGAGTACTTCGTCACCAAGAAACCCGTGGACAAGGCCTTTATCGGGGCGGCCTGGTCCCGGCAATTCGGCCCCATCGAGGACCCGGCGACGGAGAACATCCGAACCAAGAAGGAGCGCTCCCTGAGCGGCATCCAGCAGGACTTCGCCTATAACCTGGGAATCGGACTGGGCGGCCAGCTCGTGGCCGGTCCGCAGGCCGAGGTGGGCGCCGGGGGGGGCAGCGCCGAGCGGGCCAAGCTGTCGGGTCTCGAGATCATCGCCCCGGTGACGCTGGCCGACATCCCCTTCGAGCCAAAACTGGCCTACGTGACGGAGGCCCTCCGGCTTGCCAACTTCCGGATCAGCGATGAGAAGAGTAACAAGGCGGGGATCAACGTGGGCGCCGGGACAGTGGTCGGCAGCGGTACCGCCACAGCGGAAGTCGGAACGGCGGCCCGTCGGGGCACGGAAGGCGACGGCCTCGTGGTGGCCTACAAGCTCCACATGATTGATCTGAAAAGCTATGCAAAACAGGACTCCGGCAGTGTACCTCTCGTTCTGGACGGCGTGGTGGATTTTCCCAAAGCCGGCATGGTCGTCAAGACCCGCCTGCAGAGGATCGATCCCGGAACGGGCCGCTCCCTGCCCCGGAACATCCTGTGGGCCTGCCCGAGGGCTGACGCCCGAAGCCGCGATATGGTGGCCGCCTGGGTCGTGGAGATGCGATCCACCGACCCGAAACGCCGGACCATGAACATCGCCTTCCCGGCCTGGCCGGCCATTGAAGAGTGCCAGAACTACACCGGCGTCATCCACTCCTTCATCGATCCCCTGACGGACAAGATCAACCGGCAGAAAATCAGCATCATGCTGGTCGACGCGGAAGTTACGGACAATCTGCAGCCGAAGAAATGGGAAGCCCGCGTTTCCCTGATCGACGAGGCGTTCAACATAAAAATGGTCAGGCCGGCGGACTTGGAGGCGCCACGGCAGTCTTCCGGGAAGATCAACTAATTCAGATATCCAAGGAGCGAAAACATGAAGCGATATCCCGCATTACGGTTGATCCTGTTGGTTCTGGCCGTGCTGGTGCTGACCGGTTTTGAGGCCTGGGCCAAGAAGCCGGAGGTGATCCGGCACGATTCCCAGTACCTGGACCGTCAGGTTTCCCTGAGCATTGAGTGGCAGTCCACCGACCCGGTTGTCTCCATCCGTGTCGCCGCCGGCAGGGAGGTCAAGCAAATCAAGGTAGATGCCTATGACAACAAAAGAATTCCGCAGGGGTATTCCGGAGAGGTGAGCGTGACCCTGCAGGCGGACCCCCTCATTAACCAGGATTCGATTCCTTACACCATCCAGCTCACCGATGATGTCGGACAGAGAAGCACCCTGGTGACGGGCAAGGTGGCCGTTCCCTCCGCTTTTGCGGCTCACCGCGCGGACGACTGGGGACGGGACCGGGTGGCCGGCGCGGGAATGCCCGCGGCCCAGCAGCCGGACATGATCGACAAGCTCCGGCAGGTGGCGCAGGTTCTCGACGCGCCGCCGTTCCTGCACGATATCGTGGTGACCAATCCCAACACGGGGATCGTCACGTTCTCCACGAAGGCGACAGACAACCTGGGGCTGAGGGAAATCAACTTCCGCATTTTCGATTCCACGAACAAGCAGGTAGACAGTCAGCAGATCGCGGCAACGGGAAAGCTCTGGCAGGGGACTTCCAGGGACTTCAACCTGCCCGCGGGAAACTACAAGGTGATCGGCCAGGCCATCGACTCCGGAGGCAGCACATCCTCGGAACGATCCGCCTTCTTCACCATCGGGACTCCCCCGGTTGCGGGGCCCCAGCCGCCAAAGCCCCCCGTGGAAGTGGCCACTGCGCTGACGGTGACAATCCTTCCCGCCGACGTTCTGACAAAGGGCGCCCAGTGGCAGATTCCCGGCGGCGCCTGGTTGAGCAGCGCCGACAGCATCAAGACGGGCCTCAAGACGGGCTGGTACGATGTGACGTTCAAGGACGTGGCCGGCTGGAAAAAGCCCGAGACCCTGAAGGTGAGCGTGGAGGCCGGGAAGACGGCCACGGCCACGGGCACCTATACGCTTGACACGAGCTTTTCGAAAACCTGGACCACCAATGCCGACTTCGAATCGGGAACGATGGTGGGCGTTGAAGACAAGACCATTCCCGACCAGCTCCAGCTCAGCAAGAGCATCTCCACCCTTCCCTTCATCTGGGTGCCCAACTCCAACGAAGGGACCATCTCCAAGGTGGATTCCAAGACGGGCGCCGAACTGGGCCGCTATCGAACCGGTCCCGCGACCAACGGCAGCCCCTCCAGAACCACCGTGGACCTGAAGGGGAACTGCTGGGTCGGCAACCGCGGAACCGGAACGGTCGTCAAAGTCGGCCTCAACGAGAACGGCCAGTGCGTGGACCGCAACAAGAACGGAACGATCGAGACATCAACGGGCGCTGCGCCCCTCGCCTGGGGAGCGGATGAGTGCGTTCTCCACGAGGTGGTCCTGATCACAGGAAAAGAGGGGACTTTCAATCCCGGCGAGTACAAGGGAGGCTACAGCGGGACCCCGGGTCCCCGGGGCATCGGGATTGACGCGGGCAACAACCTGTGGGCCGGGACCTACGGTACGCACAAGTACTACAAGGTGGACGGCACAACGGGAAAGATTCTGAAGACCTACGACGTCCCGGGTCACAATCCCTACGGCGCCGTCGTCGATCCCCGGGGCATTGTCTGGTCCGCCGACCTGGCAAACAGCTACGTCGGGCGGCTGGATCCCGCCACCGGCGCGTTTACCAAAGTCAAGACGGGCCAAACCTATGGCATGGGGATGGACAAGAACAACCACCTGTTCATTGCCGGCTGGTGCGCCAATACGCTGACGCGTGTCAACACCACCAGTGGCGCCATCGAGTGGCAGAAGCAGACGGGGGACAGCTGCTCCCGCGGCGTCGCTTTGACGAATGACGGCGACGTCTGGGTGGCCAACTCGAGTTCCAACAATGTCTCGCGCTGGTCCAACGACGGCGTGAAAAAAGCCACCATCAGCGGTTTCAATCATCCCACGGGAGTGGCCACGGATTCCGACGGCAAGGTCTGGGTGGTTAATTACGGGGACGCCTTCATCAAGCGGATCGACCCGGCGACGAACCGGGTGGATCTCGAGAAGCAGATGGCCGGGCCGCACTATGGCTACAGCGACATGACGGGCATCGTGGCCCGTTCCGTAACCACCATGATCGGCACCTGGACGGCCGCGTACGATGCCAAGTCGGATGCGGCCAAGTGGAAAGCCGTCGCCTGGACGGGCACCGAGCCGGTCGGAACATCGGTCAAGGTCAAGGTCCGCAGCTCCAAGGACGGGAAGACCTGGTCAACCTGGGAAGACGCGGTGAAGGGCGTGGACCTCAAGACCACGCCGGCGGGTCGCTACCTCCAGGTGGAGGCGACGCTCCAGATCCAGTCCGGGACGGCCTCACCGGTCCTGAGTGACCTGACTGTTCAGGGGATGTAAGGAAATCGACGGGATGATCGTTCCGTCCCGGCGGCACGGGCGGCCGGGACGGAACCTCCCCCGAACGAGACGACAAGGAGGATATGCAATGAAAAGATATTTCATTCCGGCCATAATGCTGGCGGTCCTGATTGCCGCCGGGCCGGCCCTGGCCCAGGGACTCTCCACGGGCACCTATGTCATGAACGATGGAGCCATGCAGGTCACAATGGATGTCAATGCCCTGCCGGACGGGAAGTATTTCATCAACGCCAACGGCAGCGGGGGCGGGAAGAGCTGCCGTATCGGAGATCTGGGTGAGTTGCGTGGCGGAAGCCTCGTGCTGGGTGTCTGCGAGATGGGGATCCGCATTACTGCGGGCGGTTTCGATCTCCTGGACTCCAAGGGATGCGCCCAATGCGACCCCGGTGCGTCCATTTCCGGGCGTTACGTGAAGAAGTAGCAGAACATACTGAAGAAGCGGAGGTAGCCGATTCATGAAAAAAATCCTGTCAGCTTTCTGTCTGTCTTTCCTGGTTGCCCTCTTTCTCGTTCCGGCGGACCTGGCCGCTCAGGATACCGGAAGGGGCGAGATCAACTGGGTAGAAGGATATGTCCGTGCGATCGGGCACGGCGCCGCCGTCCGGGGGAGTCTGGCCCAGGCACGCCCCCTGGCCAGGCGAGCCGCCGTCAACGATGCCCAGCGCAACCTGCTGGAAATCATGAAGGGGGTAAAGATCGATTCGGCCACCACGGTCGAAAATTTCGTCGTTTCCTCCGATGTAATCCGGGCTCGCGTAAACGGGGTCGTCAAGGGAGCCCACGTTGTCAGGGGCTCGGAGAAGTATGAGCCCCAGCCTGACGGGTCGATTCTGGTCTCGCTGGAGATGAGGGTCTGCATCACCGGGAACTGCGGGGCCTCCCGCTCTTCCCTCGTTCAGGCCCTGGGGGTCGACCGGATCAAGCCGCCGGCATATGTGCCGCCGCCGGCTCCGCCTCTGCCCGCCCCTCCTCCTCCGGCCGCGTCCCCGGCACCACCGGCAGCCGTCCCTCCTCCACCGAAATCCGCCTATACCTGTGACCTGACGAAGACCGTAACGGGTCTGGTCATCAATCTCGAGGGACATCCCTTCGAGCGGGTACTGCTCCCGGTGGTTGTCATGGAGGACCGGCAGAGCGGCCTGTTCACCGTTTATTCGGCCAAGAATGTCAAGCCGGCGGTGGTTCGTACATTCGGCGTTGTTCGCTATGCCGACTCGGTAGACCAGGCGCTGAAAGGAAATCCGCAGATCGGGAGCAATGCCCTGGTAATCCCGGCAGCGGCGATCACGAAGGAAAACATGATCGTCATCAAGGGCGACGATCGCCGTGTCATCTTCGAGACGACCTGCCATGGCAACGACTACCTGGCGGAGGCCAAGGTCGTGATTGCCAACCATTGATATGTTCCGATGCCCTCCACGGAGGGGTCCCCGATGGGGCCCCTCCGTGCTTGCCTGCAATCCCGGCTGAATCAGAGCCTTTTCCCCTCTTGAGCCCCCTTGTCGACACAATATATTGTGGTGTCATACCTCAAAAACCCCTCTAATAGTATTTTCGCTTTACAAGCGGGGTGGCTTTTGTTAGATTCCGCCCACCGGGAATCGTCCCGGACAGTGGATTTGCGATGAGACTTCAGCGACTTGAAATAGCGGGGTTTAAGTCTTTCCGGGATCGGGTTGTCCTTGATTTCTCGGAGGGCATCAGCGGCGTGGTCGGGCCCAACGGATGCGGCAAGAGCAACGTCGTTGACGCCGTCCGGTGGGTCATGGGCGAGCAGCGGGTGAAGGCTCTCAGGGGCCGGAAGATGGACGACGTGATCTTCAACGGAAGCGAGGACTCCGCCCCGGTGAGTCTGGCGGAAGTCACCATGGTTCTGGCCGGTGACGATCGCAGCTTTCCCGAGCCTTACGATACCGTGAACGAGGTCAGCATCACCCGGCGGATTGTTCGCGACGGGGACAGCGAATATATGATCAACAAGGTCCCCTGCCGCCTCCTGGACGTGCGGGAGTTCTTCCTCGGTACCGGGGTCGGCTCACGAGGCTATTCCCTGGTGGAACAGGGAAGTGTTTCCAGCCTTGTGGAGGCCAGGCCGGAGGAGCGGCGGCAGTTTATCGAGGAGGCCGCGGGCATCTCCAAGTTCAAGAGCCGCAAGGAGTCGGCCATCCGGAAGATGGAGACGACCCGGCAGAACCTGACCCGCATGAACGACATCATCCGGGAGGTGAAGACGCAGCTGAATGCCATCTCCCGGCAGGCGAGGCGGGCGGAGCAGTACAAGGCCCTGCGGAAGGAGATCCGGGAGGGCGAAATCGTCCAGATGCTGCAGGCCTACGCCGACCTGACGGCCCGGAACAAGACCCTCGAGGAGGCCCGCGATGCCGCCCGGACGATAGAGGAGGATCTCCGGGGAAAGCTCGGCGTGTCGGAAGCGGGATGGGAGGCGGCCAAGACAGATGCCGTCGCCCGGGAAGGAGACCTGACCCGCCTGCAGGAGGCCCTTTACGAAATCCGGAACGTCATCTCTTCCCGGGAACAGTCGGTTGCCTTCCAGCGTCAGCAGGTGGAGGAGCTGACCCGGCGGCGGGAGCAGGAGACCGGGGAGATCGGACAGCTTTCCGGCAGGGTGGAGGAATTCCGGCGTGAAACCGCCGCGGGGGAGGTCCTCGAGCAGGAACTCTCGGAAGAAATTCTCAAGGCCGAGGCGGACCTGCGGGATCTCCAGGGAGCGCTGGAGGAATACCGGCGGCAGGATCGTTCGGCCCACCGGGAGCTTGAGGAAAAGAAGGTCCAGTTCATCGAGCTGATCAAGGAAAAGACGACTGCCCGGAACCGGCTGACGGCCCTGCAGAAGAACCGCGAAGACCTGGAGCGCCGGGAAGCCCGGGACGGCCGGGAGTTGGAGGAGCAGACCCGGCGGCGCGAACAGCTCCGTGAGACTCTGGCGGGCCTTGCCACCGGGCTGGCCGAGGACGAAGGGAGCCTGGACGACCTGATGATTCGGCGGGGGGACGCCTCCGACGAGTTGAAGCGCACCCGCCGGGAACTGGAAGAGACGGACGAACTCATCGCGGAGAACAAGCAGGAATTGGGGCGGCGGTCATCCAGGCTCCAGTCGCTCCGGGAATTTTACGAGGGATACGAGTGGTGCGGAGAGGGGACGCGAGCTCTCATGGGGAGCAAGCAGGAGAAGGCGCCGGACGGCCTTCCCCGGGAGTCCTTCCTTGGTCTCGTGGCGGATCACATTGATGTTCCCCGGGATTACGAGGCGGCCGTGGAGGCCGTGCTGGGTGACAAGCTTCAGTACATCCTTGTGAAGAACCAGTTCGACGGCGTCAAGGCCATCGATTACCTCAAGAGCGGCGCCTTCGGGCGATGCAGCTTTGTCCCCGTCGAGGTCCGCAACTATGCCGACGGCGGAAGCGCGACGCCGGCCCATCTCCAGGAGACGGTGCGGCTCCTCGACGTCGTCCGGGTCCGTGAAGATTTCCAGGATGTTGCCTCCTGCCTGCTGGGGGACGTCCGGGTCATCTCCGACCTGTACCGCGGCGTCAACCTGTGGAGACAGAACGGGTTCCGCGGCACATTCGTCACCCGGGAGGGGGATCTCATCAGTCCGCACGGGGTCGTGACGGGAGGCGTCGCCTCGAGTGGAGAACGGAGTCCCCTGCGGAACAAGCGGGAGATGACCGAGTTGGAGGCGGAGGTCCGGTCCCTGGAAGATGCGGTTTCCGGGGCGGTGGAGCAGAAGAAGACCCTCAACTCCCTCATCGCCCAGTGGGAGGAGGAGCTTGTCCGGCTGCGGGGCGAGGTTCACCGGATGGAGATCCAGATCAACGGCCGGCGGAAGGATCTGGAGCGTTACGAAGACGAGTCCCGGCGCATCGACCAGCGACTCCGGGTCCTGGGATTCGAGCGGGAACGCCTCCAGGCGGAACAACAGGAGCTTGCCGGGCAGACGGAAGATGTCCAGGCCGAGCTGGCTTCCTGGGAATCCCGCGAAAAGTCTTCGAGCGATGAAATCGCCGCTATCCAAGGCCGGTGGGACGGAATCCGGGCCGACCTGGAGGAACGGGAATCCCTCCTGACGAATCGGAAGGTCGGCATGGCGGCCCTCCAGCAGCGCAGGGAAGCCAACGAGCGGACGCTGGAACGGCTGCGCCGCTCCCTCGATCAGACTGTTCGGGATCTCGAGGCCCGACAGGCCGGCATCGAAACGGCCGGTCGGAAGCTGGCGGAATATGCCGCCCGGATCGAGGAAGACAAGGTTGCCCTGACCGCCTCTTACCAGGAAATGGAGACCCTGGAGGCGGACTTGGGCGCCCGCAGGGAAGTCCACCGGAAGCATGAAGAGGACTTGCACACCCTGGAGGAGAGCATGCGGGTCCTCAAGGGGCAGCTCGAAGAAGCGGCGCGGCGGACGAACGACTGCGAGCTGGCGTGCCGCGAAGTCGCCTTCCAGACGGAGTCCCTGAAACAGAACCTGCAGGCTCGCGACCAGGACGAAGTGGCCCGGCTGCTCGAATCATTCCAGCCGTTGGAGGAGGAAGCCCTCCGGGAGCTTCAGGAAAAGCTGGAGCGGAACCGCCGGACTCTGGATGGGTTCGGGGAGGTGAACCTGCTGGCCGACGAGGAGTATGCCCAGTTGAAGGAGCGCTTCGAGTTCCTGACCACCCAGGCGGAGGATCTCCAGAAGTCGCTGGACATCCTCCAGCAGACCATCACCCGGATCAACCGCATTTCCCGCCAGCGGTTCGCCGAGACCTTCGAGGCGGTGAACGCCTGCTTCCGCTCCGTTTTTTCCCGTCTCTTCCCCGGCGGCCGGGGGGAACTCCGCCTCACCGACGAGACGGACATGCTGGAGACGGGGGTGGACATCGACATCCAGGTCCCGGGAAAGCGGACCCAGAACATCACGCTCCTCTCCGGCGGGGAGAAGTCTCTTGCCGCCATCGGGTTGATTTTCGCCATCATCCTGCACAGGCCGTCCCCCTTCGTGATCCTCGACGAAGTGGACGCCGCCCTCGACGACGCCAACATCTCCCTCTTCAACCGCCTGGTCCAGGAGATCGCCGCATCGTCGCAGATCATCATGGTGACCCACAACAAGCGAAGCATGGAAATCGCCGGGAGCCTCTACGGTGTGACCATGCAGAAGCAGGGGATATCGACCGTCGTCTCCGTCACCCTCCAATAGGCTGTTGAAAAGAAGCCGTCTGCTTCGTTTCTCTCATCCTTCACCATTCAGCGTACTTCCAAGTACGCCTCATGGCTCAGGATTTCGAGGGCCTCGCTTCCGACATCTTTTGAACAGCCTGGAAAGCTGTTACCAGTAGGCTGCTGAAACGGGGTCGTCTGCTGCGTTCCCCTTGTCCCTCGCCGTTCGATGTACCAAGGGGTACACCTCACGGCTCATGACTGCGGGAGCCTTGCATCCAACCCCGTTTGAGCAGCCTGAGTAAAATGGAACGAGTAGGCTGCTGAAACGGGGTCGTCTGCGACGACCTCGCTGAAAACCCGGATGCTGCGTTGCGCTGCATCCTTCGTCGCTGCAACGTACCTGTAGTACGACTCGCTCCTCAGGATTTGCACGCCTTGCCTGCGGGCTTTTATCGAGATCGTCAGGCTTGTTCTTTCTGCTTCCTTCGCTTCGTCTCTTGCCGTTGCAGGGGGACAGATTTCAAATCTGTCCCCTTTTTCGCTTTTGTGTGGTAAGCCACGCCTTACCGGCGGTTGCGCCGGCATCTTCCTTTGGTACAGGTATTCTATGGGATTGTTCGATCGCAAAAAAAACGGATTTTTCGACAAGCTGAAGTCGGGGCTGGAAAAAACAAAGAAGCTCCTTCTTACCGATGTGGACGACCTGATCCTCGGGGCGAAGGTCATCGATCAGAAGCTCTACGATGACATCGAGGAGGCCCTCATCATGGCCGACGTGGGGCCCACATTCGCCCACGAGTTGATCGAGCGGATGCAGGAACAGGTGAAACGCAAGCAGCTGACCCAGCCGGAACTCCTCAAGAGGGTCCTCCGGGAGTCCATGGAGGAGATCCTTCTGTCCGGTTCGTCGCCCCCCGCTTCGGCGCCGTCAGGCGGCTCCCTCGTCATCATGGTCATCGGGGTGAACGGGACCGGGAAGACCACCACCATCGGCAAACTGGCCCGGTCCTACAAGGGCGAAGGAAAGGACGTGCTCCTGGTGGCGGCGGATACCTTCCGGGCCGCCGCCATCGAACAGCTCGAAGTATGGGCAAACCGGACGGGATCTCCCCTGGTGAAGCAGCAGGCCGGGGCCGATCCCTCGGCGGTGGTCTTCGACGCCATGAAGGCGGCCTCTTCGGGTAAACAGCCCGTAGTCATCATCGACACGGCGGGACGGCTCCACACAAAGGTCAACCTCATGGAGGAGCTCAAGAAGATGAAACGGATCATGGGCCGCGAGCTGCCCGGAGCGCCCCACGAGATCTACCTCGTTCTGGACGCCACGACGGGGCAGAACGCCGTCTCGCAGGCCAAGCTCTTTCATGAAGAGATCGGCGTCAGTGGGATCATCCTGACAAAGCTCGACGGAACCGCCAAGGGCGGCGTTGTGATCCGCATCGCCCGGGAGTTGAAGATACCCATCCGGTACGTCGGGGTCGGCGAGGGCCTGGACGACCTGCGGCCCTTCGATGCAGCGGAATTCGTGGAGGCATTGTTCGACTGAGATCCCCGGCCCGACAGGGATCAAGGCCGGGGAAGGGCGGAGGCGAAGAGGATGGAGCGCATCTTTGCCATCGGAGACATCCACGGCTGCCGGTCTTTACTGGAAGAACTCCTGGGTCGCCTCGATCTGCATCCCGAGACGGACACCGTTGTCTTCATCGGAGATTATATCGATCGCGGACCCGATTCCCGGGGCGTCGTGGAGACCGTCCTGGCGCTCCGGCGCCGGATCTCGAAGGTGATCTGCCTGATGGGGAACCACGAGCGAATGTTCTTGGACTATCTGGAAGATCCCGCGGCAGCAGCGATGTTTCTTGGGAACGGCGGCGTTGCCACGCTCCGTTCCTACGGGCTCTGGAGGGCGGACCGGGTGACGATCGGCGACCTTCCGGAGGAGCACCGGGCGTTCTTCGAATCGTTCTCCCTCTGGCATGAGACGGAGCAGTATCTCTTTGTCCACGCGGGTCTCCGGCCGGGCGTTCCCCTGGCGGAGCAGGACCCCTGGGACCTCGTCTGGATCCGCCGGGAGTTCATCCATTCGCCGGCGACCTTCGGCAAAACCGTCGTCTTCGGCCACACCCCCCTGCCGGAACCTTACGTGGACGGGACCAAGATCGGCATCGACACGGGGGCGGTCTACGGCGGCCCGCTGACCTGCGTGGAACTGCCGGCGATGCGGTTCCACACGGCGCAAGGAGCAGAGCATTGACCCAGCCATTGATCCTGGAGTGCATTCCCAACTTCAGCGAAGGACGGGACCGGCAGGCCATGGAGGCCGTGGCGGCCACCCTGGACGCCTTCCCGGGGATCCGGCGCCTGGATCTGTGTCTGGACCGGGACCATCACCGCAGCGTCCTCACCTTCCTGGGGGAGCACGAGGCGATGGTGCAGGGGGCCCTGGCAGTCTGCAGGCAGGCCCTGGAGCGGATCGACATGCGGGACCACCGGGGCGGCCATCCCCGGATCGGGGCGGTGGACGTGATTCCCTTCGTGCCCCTTGGCGGGGCCGGGATGGACGTTGCCGTGGAGGCGGCCCGCCGGTTCGGAAAGATCTTCGGGGAGGAGTGCGGCGTGCCCATCTTCTTTTACGGCGAGGCGGCCCTCCGGCCGGAGCGGCGCCAGTTGCCGCAACTGCGGCGGGGAGGCTACGAGGGACTGCGGGAACGGATGAAGGACCCCGCCTGGCGGCCCGATGCGGGACCTGTGTCCTTCAATGAGCGGTCCGGGGTCTCCGCGGTGGGCGCCCGAATGCCGCTGGTGGCCTTCAATGTGAACCTGGATTCGAACGACATGCACCTGGCCCGGCGGATCGCCGGCGCAATCCGGGAGTCCGGGGGCGGCCTGCCCGCCCTGCGGGCCATCGGGGTGTTCCTGGAGAGCCGGGACATCGCCCAGGTGTCCATGAACCTGACGGACTGGCGGGTGACCCCCGTCCACGCCGCCTTCGAGGCGGTGAAAGCGGCGGCGGCGGAAGCGGGCGTTGATGTTCTGGAGTCGGAGCTGATCGGCCTGGCGCCAAGGGGTGCCTTCGCAGGTGTAGACTCCGGGGAGATCCGACTGGCGGACTTCAGCGAGGAGCGCTTCCTCGAGTCGCACCTGCCCGGGTCCTGAGCCAGTCGATCCAGGCGTCGAGGCCCGCCCCGGTGCGGCAGGAGACCTCCAGGACCGGCGCCCTGGCGTTCAGACGCGCCACCCGCTCCCGGAACGCCGGGACGTCGAAATCCGACCCTTCCAGATAGTCCGTCTTGTTCAGGATCACCACGTCGCAGACGCTGAACATCAGGGGGTATTTCAGGGGCTTGTCGTCGCCCTCGGGGACGCTCAGGATCATGGCGTTCTTCGTGGCCCCGGTGTCCACCTCGGCGGGGCAGACGAGGTTCCCCACGTTCTCGATGACGATCAGGTCCAGGCTCGCCAGGTCCAGCTCGTTCAGAGCCAGGCGGATCATGGAGGCGTCAAGATGGCAGAAGCCTCCCGTCCGGAGCTGGACCGCCGGGATTCCCTCCCGGGAGACCGTCTCGGCGTCCACGATGGAGTCGATGTCGCCCTCGATGACGGCGATCCGGAACTCTTCCCGGAGGCGGCGGAGGGTCCGGACGATCAGGCTCGTCTTGCCCGATCCCGGGGAGGACATCAGGTTCAGGAGGAACACCCCCCGCCGCTTCATCTCCGCCCGGATCTCCTCCGCCAGGGCTGTGTTGTCCGCCAGGATTTCCTCCTTGATTTCGACCAGCCGAATATCGGCCATCAGATCACCTCCATGTTTTCGATGAAATATTCCCGGCCGGCGATGAGGGCAGGCCGGTCCGCGCCACAGTCGGGGCAGCGGATCTCGGCCTCCTGCCGGATGTCCGCCCCGAATTCCGCACTGCAGCCGGAGCAGCGGAAACGCACCGGAATCTTCTGAATCTTCAGCACCGCTCCCTCCGCCAGGGTCCCCTTGCTGACATAGTCGAAGTAGCGCTGCATCCAGTCCTCGACAAGATCGCTCAACTCCCCGACTTTCAGGTGAATGGCCACGATCTTCCGGACGCGGTTCCGCGCAGCGTGGCCGAGGACGATCTTCAGGACGCTTTCCATGACGGGGAGTTCGTGCATGACGGCCTCGATGGCTGGTGGTGATGGGGGCAGGCGTTCTTTCCGGGCCTGTTCAGGCCGGGGATCCTGCTGCACAACTTCCGGGGCGGTTGCCGTCCCGGGTCTCATCCGGTATCAGAAAGGGTGCCGGAAGGGAAGGATGAAAATAAACGGTACAGCCTTTTGCCGAGCCCGTTTCCAAGGGGATAAACACCAATGATTGTGAGTCTCCCTTCCCCTTGACCTCCGCCATAAAGCCATGGATCTGATAACCTTTGATGTTTCTGCCAATATCTGGCATTTCTGTACCTGGAAGTTCTTATGCCCCAGGATCATTCATCCTGAAATTTCCAGCGATCCGGTGAAGACGTCCCAGAGGTGAATTGGAAGTGAACATCATGATCCGTAAAGAAACCGGCTCAGACATCCATGCCATCTTCGAAATCACGATGGCCGCCCTCGAGAATCACCCTTACAGCGCTGGTACGGAGCCGTTCATCTTCGGTGCGCTGCGCGCCGCTAATGTCCTGACGATATCGCTGGTGGCGGAGGTTGATGGAAAGGTCCTGGGCCATGCGGCCTTTTCACCCGTGACCGTGTCGGACTGCAGTCCGGACTGGTACGGCCTCGACCCTATCTCCTTGCTGCCGGGATTCCAGAAGCGCGGGATTGGGAAGGCCCTCATAAGCGAGGGTCTGTCGCTGCTGAATAAACTGGGAGCCAAGGGCTGCATGCTCGTTGGCGATCCCGGCTATTACGAGAGATTCGGTTTCCGAAACGATCCGGACCTGAGTTGTGAGGGGGTGCCACCGGAGAACATCCTCTTCCTTTTCTTCGGGAAAAACGGCGTTCGAGGCAACGTGTCGTTTCATCCCGGTTTCTTTGTCAAAGGATGAGGATCCGGAGCGCGGACGGGTCTGTAGAACCATGTTTGGCAAGGAGGATGGACCATGCCTGACGAGTATGCACGTATCGCAATTGTGACCGGGGCGACATCCGGAATCGGCGAAGCCACGGCCAGAAAGTTCGTCACAGCCGGCTTCGGCGTGGTCGGCAACGGACGCAACAGGAAAAAGCTCGCCAGTCTGGAAAAAGAACTGGGTCCCGCGTTCCGCGGTGTCGCCGGGGACGCGGCGGACGACGTTGTGCTGGAGCGGCTTTTTGCCTCGGCCGCCGGGCATTTCGGCGGGTCCGCGGACATCGTCGTTGCCAATGCGGGAAGGGGGCTGAGCGGCTCGGTCAAGGACGCGGATTTGTCCCAATTTGAAGACGTCTTCAAGATCAACGTGACCGGTGCCCTCCGGTTGTTGCAGAAAGCCGCGCAGAAGATGGTGGCGGGGCAGGAGGGCGTTTTTCCAAAGGCAGCGCTCGACATTGTTGTCGTCGGGTCCGTGGTGGGACGGCACATATCGCCCTTTGGAGCGGTGTACGGAGCGACCAAATTTGCCGTCCATGCCTTGGCCGAGGGGCTCCGACGTGAATTGGGACCGAAAGGGATTCGCGTATCCCTGGTCGAGCCGGGCGTGGTCCTCAGCGGCTTTCAGGCTGTGGCGCGACATAGTGCGGAAACCGTAAAATTTTTCAAGGATACATTCGGTCCGCTCCTGACGGGAAACGACCTGGCCGAGGCGATCCACTTCGTTGTTACACAGCCGCCTCATGTCCACGTCAGCAACATCACGGTTCGGCCCACAAGGCAGGATTACCCCTGACGGAGAGCAGGGAGCGCTGCCGCCTGAGGTTCGGGATCGCGGCCTTCCCGCAACGGAAAAGGGAGGAGGAGA
>CAYNEJ010000013.1:0-39017 GCA_964396205.1 uncultured Syntrophaceae bacterium | reverse complement strand
AAAAAGGCGACCAGACCGGTCGCCTCGCTGCTCACTTTGAATTGTCCGCTTTTCCCGCATTCCGGAACAGGCATCGTTCCGCTCACGGGGGATTTCATGGAATCCATGAACCGCATTGCGGTGTCTTCCAGAGTTCCCGTTTAATCCATCCGGTCCGTTTTGCCTTCGATAACCCCGATCAATTCGTTCACGAAAGCCTTCATCTGCTCTGCCTGGGCGTTCAGTTCCTCCGACGCGGCGGCGGATTCCTCCGCACTTGCGGCCGTGGACTGCGTCACTTTCTCCATTTCCATGGACGCCGCACTCACCTGCTGGATACCCTGCGCCTGCTCTGCGGATGCCGAGGCGATCTCTTCCACCAACTGGCCAATCTTTTCCGAGATGGCCGCATTTTCTCTGAATGCCTCCTGGGTGGCACCCGTCAACTCATTCCCCTTGTGAACCGCCTTGATCGTGCTCTCGATCAGGCTGTTCGTGTTCTTTGCCGCCTCGGAGGCCCGCATTGCGAGATTGCGCACCTCTTCGGCCACAACGGCAAATCCGGCCCCTGCTTCCCCGGCCCGGGCAGCCTCCACAGCGGCGTTGAGCGCCAGCAGGTTCGTCTGGAAGGCGATCTCGTCGATCGTCTTGATGATCTTCCCCGTATCTTCACTGGACCGGGTGATTTCAGCGACTGCGTCTGCCATGTCATTCATGTGGTGGCCCACCTTTTCCACGATCTGATAAGCCTCCGTCATCATGGCCTTGGCCTGGTTCGCATGTTCGGCATTCTTTTTCGTCATCGACGACATCTCCTCCAGGGAAGAGGAAGCCTCCTCGAGAGATGAGGCCTGCTCCGTGGTCCCTTCCGCAAGCGACTGGCTGGAGGAGGATACCTCTCTTGCCGCCGCCGCGACCTGATCCGCCCCCTCTCTCAAGCCGGCGGCGACCCGTTTGACGGGACGGGTGATGCCGGTTGTGATCTTCCATGCCATGAAGAGTCCCGCAAGAAGGCCAAAACCGACAATGCCCAGGAGGGTGTAGGTTGTTGTCGTGTACGACGCGGATGCACTCTTTTCGGACTTCTCGGCCTCCTTGAGGTTGAGTTCAGTCAATTGGTTGATCTGCTCCCTCATCTCTTCGAATTTGACCGCCGCCGGCCCGAGGGTCAGCTCCATGGCCTCCTTCCGGCCTGTATCCGTGTTTGCCAGCCGAAGATCCACCACCTTTCGCGAGAGTGCCTGCCACTCGCCCCGAAGCCGGTCGTATTTTTCGATGAACGGTTTTTCTTCAGGAGTCCTCTTCAGAGCCTTGAATTTGGTCCAACGCTCATCAGACTGCTTCAGGTTCGTCTCGAAATCCTTCACCTGTTTTTTGAATGTCTCGGTGCCGGGATCGACAAAGATCAGTGTGCGCTCCGCGACGAGCAGTTGCTGGAGATCCCGGTCGGCCTCGATCAGATAATCCATGCTGGGCAAGTTGTTTGCGAAGATGCCGACCAGACTCGTGTGAATCGTCCGGGCGTTCCTGAACCCGACCCATCCGATCACGGCCAGGAAAACCACCATGATCGTAAACCCCAGGACCAGCTTGCTGCTGATCTTCATGTGTTTGAAAAGATTCATTTCTCTCCCTCTGCATGTTCGTTGATGGCTGTTGGTTTGCGAATCTCTGTCCGCAAAATCCTTCTTCTCTTTCTGGATAGTTTTTTTGCGATTTCGGGGAGGGTTCTGATTCGGAATGTTCGCGCAGGAGCTTGCCCTGTTTTCCCGTTTTCAGTCACATCAGCAATGTACATGCCAGCTTCAAGGACTGCCAAAGTCAGGCAGGGAGACGACGATGAAACAGACGCGCTTGAAGGTCTTTGTGAAAGCGCGACGTGCCTCAAGGCAGTTGTCGTCCCGGTGGTCACTGCCTGATGGGAGATTGACGATTCTGTCAAACCATTGACATGAAAGACATTCTTTATGTCCTCTATCCACGATCGGATGGCTTTCTCCCATAAGGCCGTTCCGATTTTTCGGGAAAAGCAGCCCAAGCTCCGGGCCGCCGTTGGAGGTGTCATCGTGGCCGTTGAAATCGGGCGGTTTTCCACTGTATTCCATCCCCGACGGATACATTTGCATAAACAGGAGAATTCGATTCCGTCCGGATTTTTCGGGCGGAATGTCCGTTCCCGGCCCAAGGCGAAAACCGGGAACTGTTTTGTGCATTTGCTTGACAAAGACCGGCAAGCCCTGCTCTTTTAAAAACCCATAACATGATCACCGGTTATCCATTGCGGCACATCACCAAACATGCCGGAACAGGACACACCCCGGAACTGGAGGAGAAAACATGCAACTCGAAGCATACTTTGAAAAAACAAGAGGGTTCGGCGTCCTCTCCACCGCCGGTGCGGGAGGCAAGGTCAATGCGGCCGTTTACGGGCGTCCCCATTTCATCGATGAAGAAACGGTGGCGTTCATCGCCGCCGACCGTCTGACCCATGCCAATTTGCAGACCAATGCTTCCGCCGTATATCTATTCAAGGAAGAAGGCTCCTATAAAGGCAAACGGCTTTACCTTACTAAAATCAGAGAAGAAAAAGACTCGCCACAGATCGAGGAAATGCGGCGGAGGAAAGATCGGGAAGTGGAAGGAGGAAACAAAACAACCTCGAAATTTCTTATCTTTTTCAAAGTGGAACAGGTTCTGCCGCTGATCGGCGATGGTCCGTGACGCTTGCGGTACCATGGGATGTCCCGGGGACATAACCCCCGGACGGGTTTTGTTCCGGTCCTGCAGAAGGATCGTTTGAGAAGCGGACTTGATTCCCACCACTCGCAGGAGGTGAAAAAATGATGGAGCATCCCATTCTGGATGAACTCCGGGCTCAAATCCGGCGAAAGGGGAAAATCGTCTCGGGGGAGCAGGCCGTCGCGATCATCCGGGACGGTGATGTGGTCACGACCGGCGGCTTTGTGAGCGCCGGCGTTCCCGAGGATATTCTCATCTACCTGGAAGAGCGCTTCAAGGCGGAGAATCACCCCCGGAATCTGACGATCATCTATGCCGCCGGCCAGGGAGACGGCAAGACCAGGGGATTGAATCATCTGGGCCACGAAGGGCTTGTCGGCCGCGTCATCGGCGGGCACATCGGCCTCGCTCCGGAGCTCCAGAAACTCATCCGGGAGGAAAAGGCCCTCGCCTACAATTTCCCCCAGGGCGTCATCAGCACCCTGTTCCGCGACCTGGCCGCGCAGAAACCGGGCCTCCTGTCCTATGTGGGCCTCGGCACGTTCATTGATCCCCGGCTGGACGGCGGAAAGCTGAACGAGAAAACGAAAAGGGAAGGCGAGGATCTCGTGAAGCTCATGGAGATCGAGGGACGGGAGATTCTCTTCTACAGGCTGCCTCCGATCGATGTGGCCGTCATCCGGGGTACGACGGCCGACACGGACGGAAACATCACCATGGAGAGGGAAGCCCTCACGATCGAGATGCTGGCCCAGGCGATGGCTGCGAAGAACTGCGGCGGCTTCGTCATCGCGCAAGTGGAGCGGATCGCCGACCGGCACACCATGAATCCGAAGAATGTCAAGGTCCCCGGCATCATGGTGGACTGCGTAGTCGTCGCCAGGCCCGAGAATCACAAGCTGACCTTCCTGGAGTCATACAATCCCGGATTTACGGGTGAGATCCGCGTCCCCATGGCCTCTGTCCCGCCGATGGATCCGGGACCGCGGAAAGTGATCGCGAGGCGTGCCGCCTTCGAGCTTCGGCCCAACCAGGTGGTGAACCTCGGCATCGGGATGCCCGAGGGGGTCGCCCGCATTGCGAACGAAGAAGGAATGCTGGATCTGCTTACGCTGACGGCGGAGCCGGGCGTCATCGGCGGGATGCCCAACGGCGGACTCAATTTCGGAACCGGCACGAACATCGACGCCCTCATCGATCAGCCATACCAGTTCGATTTCTACGACGGGGGCGGTCTGGACATCGCCTTCCTCGGCTCCGCGGAGATGGACGAGGCGGGCAATGTCAACGTGAGCAAGTTCGGCCCCCGGTTCGTCGGACCGGGAGGCTTCATCAACATCAGCCAGAACGCGAAGAAGATCGTTTTTCTCGGCACATTCACGGCGGGAGGGCTCCAGGTGTCCGTGGTCGACGGCAAGCTCCGGATTGACCAGGAGGGGCGGGAACAGAAGTTCGTCAAACAGGTGGAACAAATCACCTTCAGCGGGAAATACGCCGCTCTCCGGCAACAGCCGGTTCTTTACGTCACGGAGCGCTGCGTCTTCAGCCTCACGCAGGAAGGGATGGAACTGGTCGAGATCGCCCCCGGGGTGGATCTGGAGAAGGACATCCTGTCCAGGATGGAATTCACACCGGTCATGAAATTGCCCCCGAGGCTCATGGACAGGCGGATCTTCGGCCTGGCGCCCATGGGGATCCTGCGCGACTTGCTGGACATTCCGATCGAAGACCGGCTTATGTACGATGCCCGGGAAAACACGTTTTACGTGAATTTCGAGAATTTCTACGTGAAGTCCGTCGAGCAGATCCGCGGCATCCAGAACCATGTCGAGAAGATGCTGAGGCCGCTGGGGAAGAAGGTCTACACCATCGTCAACTACGACAACTTCAACATCCGGCCCGAGCTCGTGGACGAGTACGCGGAGATGGTCAAGTACGTGATGCAGTTCTACGAGAAGGTGACCCGCTACACGACCAGCACGTTTCTGCGCATGAAGCTCGGCGACGAGCTGGCAAAACGGGACGTGGCGCCCCATCTCTATGAATCGAAGGATGAGGCCCGCCAGAGCCTTAGGGAATCATAGCCGCCCGCCGTTCTGGAGGCAGGATCGGGGGGCTCCGGGACCGTAATGATCCTGGAAGACAGCCGCTGCATTCATCCCGGGAGGGAACCGCTCTTCCCCGGACAGGATGGAGTCGGCCGTGTCGCGCTCTGCGCAAGCGCGCTCGAAGGCCGGGCAAAGGGGTCGGTGCGGACGGACCTGAGATCAAAGGGGGGATATGGATACGGCAGCGCTCATTGTAAGCCTTTTTGTCCTTGTTTTTGCCATCGGCATCATCGTGGCCATTTCAAGGTGGGTGTTCAGAATCAACGATATGATCGATCGGATGGATAAAGTGATCGAATTGCTGGAAAGGCAGATCCGCCTGCGGGAGTAGCCGGAAGAGCTTCCGATCGAAAGATTTCATGCATTTCCGGATCACCTGGAAGCGGTTCCGCACCGCCCGGCGGACTTGATCCGAACGGGTGCTGACGCCCATGCGGCCGTTCGAAGCCGGACTCCCGACGAGGGGTGCCATCGGAATGAGTGGCGATCCGCGCTGGAAGCCGTTCTACTGCTGATCCTGTCCAGCCTGTTCATGACCTTTTCATCTTCCACGGCGGCATGCTTTTTCGTCGGGCCGGATACCATTATGACATGAGCCATCCCTGTTATAATGATCTATAAATAAAATATTGACAATTATGTAAAAAATGACTTATGAACCTCCAGCGCCCGTTCAGGGAGGTCTTCCTTTTCCAGTTGTGTGTTCATAACCTCTGGAACGCGGTGCAGAAAGCCCGGAACATGCAGGGAACATGATCCGGGCTTTCGTTTTATTCACGAAGCACATTCCTTTCAACGTCCGGACGTGTCTCCTCTCTTTTTTAAAGGTACATCCTTCAAACCCCTTTCATTTCTTGTCGGGAATTCCGAATAAACCATTGACGAATCAAACGTTGCTCCGACATGTAACAAAATGTTACGAATTCACGTGTCTTTCAATGCAAGGGGCAAGGAAATCCAGAGGGTGAAATGAACAATCCGGCGGGATGAGAGGGGTTGAACCATGACGCGGATTCTGATTGTCGACGATGCTCCGGAAAACATTACCATACTCGATATCATCCTGAGAGACGAAGGCTTCGAGACCCTCACCGCCGCAAACGGGAAAGAAGCGCTGGAGCAGGCAAGGACCACACCACCCGATCTCATCGTTTCGGACATCTTCATGCCCGTCATGGACGGATTCACGCTTCTGCGCGAATGCAAGCGCGATGAGAGCCTCCGGGAGATCCCCTTCGTTTTCTACACGGCGACATATACCGATTCAAAAGACCAGGACTTCGCCCTCGGGCAAGGGGCCGACCTGGTCGTGATCAAACCGGTCGATCCGTTCGACCTCGTAAAGTCGATCCGGGGTCTCCTTGAAAAGCGGGGCAGGGGAGCCCTGCCTGCAAAAAGTGTAGAGCCCCCGCCGGACGAGGAATTTCTGAAGGGGTACAGCGAAACCGTCGTCCGCAAACTGGAAGAGAAGGTGCAGGAACTGGACGAGGCGAACCGGGCACTCTCGGAAAGCGAGCGCAAGTATCACAGCCTGTTCGAGGATGCCGTTCTCGGGATATTCCAGTCCACCCGGGAAGGCCGCTATACACTGGTCAACCCGGCCCTTGCGCGCATGTTCGGATACAGCTCGCCGGACGAGATGATCGATTCGGTTGCGAGCATCGGCCGGCAGCTTTACGCAGACCCCCGGGACAGGGAAAGGGCCACCCGCATACTGTCCGAGACCGGTGTCCTCATGGGTTTTGTCGCTCCGTTTCAGCACCGCAGCGGAAAAACGATCTGGATCTCCGTGAACAGTCACTGCATTCGAGACGACGAGGGAAAGATTCAGTATTATGAAGGAACGGCGGAAAACGTCACGGATAAAATCGAGCTGGAGGGACTGTACAAAAGCCTGACGGACAAGTCTTTTACCGGTATCTACCTGATCCAGGACAGTCGATTCTGTTTCCTCAATCAAAGCGCCGCCGCTTTCGCGGGATATTCGCCGGATGAGCTCATGGGGAAGGATTCCCTCTTCTCCATTCATCCCGATGACCGGGAAAAGGCCCGAGTCCTGTCCAGACGGATGATCCGGGAAGGGGCGATCATGCCTTTTGAAGTCCGCATCCTTCACAAGAACGGGACCGTCCGCTGGATCATGCTGACCCTCACCTCCACCGATTACAAGGGCCGGCCGGCGATCCTGGGAAACTCAATCGACATCACGGAACTGATTGAGACCAGGGAAAAGCTGGGACAGACCAATGAACAGCTGAAGCAAACGCTATCGAGCACGATCAAGACGATTTCCTCGCTCCTCGAGGCAAAGGACCCCTACACGGCGGGACACCAGGAACGGGTGGCACGTCTTGTCACGGCCATGGCCCGGGAGATGGATCTTCCGGAGGATCATGTTCAGGCACTGGGAACGGCGGCATTGCTGCACGACCTGGGCAAGATTCAGATCCCCTCTGACATTCTTTCCAAACCCGGGAAACTGAGTGCCGTCGAATACGAACTGATCAAAATCCATCCCGAGGAAGGCCATGAAATCATCCGGAACATCGATTTCGTCTTTCCGATCGCGGAGATGATTCTTCAGCACCATGAACGACTCGACGGATCGGGATATCCGCGGGGATTGTCGGGGGGGCAGATTCTCCTGGAAGCCCGGATCATCGCCGTGGCGGATGTGGTGGAAGCCATGAGTTCCCACAGGCCCTATCGTCCTGCGCTGGGCATCGACGCGGCCCTGGAGGAGATCGAAAAGAATCGGGGAATCAAATACGACGGGGACGTTGTCGATGCCTGCCTGACGCTGTTCCGCCGGAAAGGATACGGCATCGCGTGATGCAGGGATCCGCAAAGGCAGACTCGGGGCCGGAGAGAGTTCGCGTCCGAGCCCGTCCGGCCGACGGCATTCAGCCCGTTTCATGACGGCGGCATCGCCCGGGCCCGTTTTTCCTGTCGGCTAGTCCAAGCCCTCACATTGAAAATCGTTGAGGAAATCGGAGACCGTCTTCAGGTACTCCGCGAGGAGCTGCTTGCTCACGACGAAGATATGGCCGATGTTCTTTTCGAAGGTCCGGTTCATGCCGCCACGGGTCATCTGGATGTTTCCCTCGGCACGCATGCCCCACAGCTGGCTTGCGACGCACGACCCGGGGGGTGCGATGGGGTCCCGGGAACCCCGGTAATCGAAGATCCTCACCCCGCCCCTGCGGAGCGCATCCATATCAACGGGTCGCCCATCCAGGTCCGGATTCGTGGAAGGCATGCAATAGGCACCCTTCACCAGCTCGTTGCCCATGAAAAACTGTTCGATCCACTGCCTGTGGGCACGAGCGGGAAACTTCGTTCCGTGGGTCAGCCAGTAGAGGAAAGGCGCCGAGTCCTCGATCGCATTGGCATAAATGGCGCGTCCGTAGAAACCGGAGAGGACGGTGTAATGGACGCCCGGCTGAATCTCGTTCATCCCGAAATCGATGACCTGGGGCGGGATGTTGACGCTCCCGAAAAGCTCGTTCATCAGGTTGGGATCATAGTTCTGGCGGATAAAGGAGCGCATCTGCCTGTGTCCGCTGTCGTCGTCGTCAAAGCGGACCGGTGATGCCATGAGGGCGATTTTGCAGATGTCCATTGCTTCGCCCCGGGCCATGCGCTCTTCCGCACGCCGGGCAAGATAAGGCAGCATCAGCGTTCCCCCCATGCAGTATCCCATCACGTCGATCTCGCATTTCGGGTGTTTCCTGCCGAGGATGTCCATGTACCGGTCATGAACGGTCTTGTTGAAAAAGCTCAGTTCAAGGCCCGCGTCGTCGGGACCGCATTCTCCATGGTCGACCAGGTAGACCGCATAGCCTTCCCGGAGCATGCCCTGAACAACGGACTTGCCGTCCGCCAGATCGAAAAGCTCCGGCTTGTTGATCAGCGGGGTTGAAATGTAGAGCACCCGGCCATTGGGCTTGATGCCCTTGGGCAGGAGATAGCGGCGGAGCCTCACGCTGTGAAGCTGAGAGCCCTTGACGATTTCGTAGTCGGAGCAGCCGAGCAGGCCCTGTGTGGCCCGTTCGGCATACTCTTTCGGATCAAAGGCATTGGCAGCGTGCAGGCATTCCAGGCGGAACCGGTTTTCCGCCAGGTACTCCTCGAAGGTCATGCCGTCCGTGCCGTCCGCCTTTTTTCTCATGTAGGGAAGGGCTTCGCCCTCCAGGGGCATTTCCGTGATGACGACCAGGAGGCATTTGAGCATTTCCTTCATGGCATGGAGCCTTGTCATGCCGAGGGAATTGTAGGCATTCTCCATCTGCCCGAATTCCTGAACATATTCCTTCAGCATGCGATGGCCTTCCGGGGTTGTGGAGACGGCACGGGCTTTTTTTCGATCGAATTTGCCATCCTTCATGAAGTAACTGCACAGGTCGTGGAGCGACCGTGCGTAGTTCTTGTAAATCCAGCCGTTCATGTCCCGGAAGATATCCGGCTCTTTTCCCGACCGCGCCGTGATGCGGGCATGGGCCCTGATCGGCTCCGTGAAAAGCGGTTTGAAGAAGGTGCTCTGAAAGCTGGCGGCGACCGCCAGGGGGCCGAACAACTGGTAATTCCGGCTGATGTTGTCCAGAAACTGCTGATACTGAAAAAGCATCCGCGTCTCCATTCCTCCCCACATGCTTTTCCAGGGGACGGCCGTTTTCAGGCCTCCTCTGTTGTCGGCTGGCGTGACTCCCATCTGGACCAAGAGACTGGAGGGACTGATCCTGTTTTCGTCCTTCATGGCTGTCTTCTCCTTTTGGGAATTTTTCTGTGGCGTCAATCTGAACGGATCCCGATGGATCTGGATGCAGGATGCAGGAAGGAGGAAACAAATTCAAGCCGCAAATTGAATTTCCGCCAAAAAGGGAGAACTCACGGTCCACATGTGATATGTTCATCTGAAAGTGTCAAACCTTTGCATGGATGATCGGATCCGACGGCCCCATTGGGATTTTGCCGTCCGGGATGGGCCATGATTCAGATTACAAGCTACCTGCATCGCAGCATTCTGGATGACATAATCAAACGCTGGATGTATGCAGACGCGCGTCCTGACGATGGAGAAACCATCGTGCGTCTGGTTCATTTCAACAACCTGTTTGTCTGTCGTTACCTTGGGATCCTCGCTGAAAACGTGTTCGGAGGGCCCAATGACGGCCGGACGACGTTTCAGCGGATCTCCCGCAAGGGGGCGCTGAAGGACCTGCTCATCGAGAATCCGCCCTATCGGAACGACCGGATCGATTCTCTCATCGCCCAATACCTGCTTTCTCCGGGCCATTACTACCGGGAAACGCCCTTTCACGGGATCCTGGTCTGCCGAACGGACGGGGAAGGCCGCCATTACGCCGGGTCATACCGGATCAAGCGGGCCCGCCGCATCGCGGAGAAGGCGGCTCGTCGTGTCGTCGACGAGGTCTTTGCCGCCATCCGGAGAAACGCCGATCTGCTGGCGGAAGAGCGGGCGAGGCGTTTCGGCATTCCCAGGCATGAGCTCATCACCTCGCCGGAAGAGATGAACGAGGAGTTCCAGCGCGCGGAAGAGGCGTTTCTCGATGACCTGCGCCTTCGGCACCCGCTTGAAGAACCGGGCGGGGTCCTGATCAACGATGTCGGGGGATTGAAGATTGTCTGGGAAAACCCGTCGCTGGACCCCCTGTACGAGACCCTTTCCCGGGCAGGCTGCACCATCGTGGAGCGGGAGGAGCATCGGGGTCCCTACAATGCCGTCAATCTGACGGTCCGTTACCGTCCTCCCCGCGAAGCGATTCTGGAGCGTCCCGTCCGCGGTCACGTCCTTTCCTACTTTCAGGAAAGAGGCTGGAGCGACGACCGGGTCAACACCGCATTCGCCGAGTTCGTGATTTCCGGAGAGGAAACCGTTCTCCTGGAGATCATTGTCTCCACGTTCCAGGAACTCCTGGAAAGTGAAATCGGCCGCTGCATGCATGAAGACAGGATTGCGGAGCAGCGTTCGGCCCGTCCCTATCGCGGGCATCTGGCCAGAAACATCGGGTATCTTCTCGAATACCTGTTTACCTTGCCGGAAGCGCCTCTTCCCATTCCAAGGGAATTGCCGATCCGGTTATGGGACCGCTACCTTCCCGACACATTCTTCGATATCATGAAGGATCTCTTCCGAATTCCTTCGGCCGCGCCCCTGGAATAGCGGGATTGGATCGCGTCATGAAGCATCATGATCCGAGCATAAGGAGGCTCTCATGTCACAGGTAAAAAAGGGCAGCAGGGTGAAAATCTTCTATACGGGCAGGCTAAAGGATGGAAAGGTTTTCGAAACCAATGTGGGTGGCTCACCGCTGGAATTTTCCGTGGGAAAGGGCAAGGTCATCAAGGGCTTTGAAAACGGCGTCATCGGCATGAAGGCCGGAGAAACAAAAACCGTCACCATCAAACCTGCCGACGGCTACGGCCCGAAGGATCCCTCCCTCGTCTGGACCCTGGCGGCCGCGGAATTGCCCGCCGGGACCGTCCTGGAGACGGACAGGGAAGTCGTCTTCACACGTTCCGACGGCGTCGAGGTGGAAGGCCGCATCGTGAAAATGGAAGGCGACCAGGTGACCATCGACGGGAACCACCCGCTTGCCGGACGCAACCTCACCTTCGAGATCAAGGTCGTGGGCATCGGATAGGGCACCCCGCACGAAAAGGACCGCGGACCACTTGCGATCGAACGGGCGGGGGAGGGCAGGCAGACCTCCGTCTTCACGGTTGCGGCTCCTCAGGAAGATGCTTTTCTTCCATCTTCCTGACAATCAGGTCCACGTACTTCCGCCATCCTTCACTGAGCCGGCTCAGCGGATCCGGCCTCCAGCGGTTTCTCGGACGCGCGATGATGGAGGCGAGGAATGCGCATTCCTCATCCGTCAATCCGGACGGATGCTTCTGGAAATAATGCCTTGACGCGGGACCGAGGCCGTAGATCCCGTCTCCCCATTCGATGATGTTCAGGTAGATTTCCAGGATGCGGCGCTTGGAAAGCTCCTGCTCGAGGGCAATGGTGATGAACAGCTCCTCGAACTTTCTGCTGAGCGTCCTCTCCTTGGGAAGGTACAGGTTCTTGGCCAGCTGCATGGTGATCGTGCTGGCGCCACGGACAACCCGGCCGGCCCGGAGATTGTCCGCCAGGGCCTCGATAAGCTGCTGGATGCTGAATCCCCGGTGACGGAAGAAGCCTCCGTCTTCCGCTGTCATGACCGCCTTGATCATGGTTGCGGGAATTTCCCCATAGGGAACATAATCGGGATTGTCCGGACCGACCTGGATGGAGACGGTTTTCCCCTGTTCCGTCCGGAAGCTGTGCCGGAAGGGTCCTTTCGCCATGGAAATCCGGACCGCCGGCCCCAGGGCAAGCACACGGAGCCGCTCCGATTCGCCGGTGAACCGGTAGGATGTTCGGTAAGGCCGGGTGGTGGCGATGGAAGCCGAGAAATCCCCTTTGAGATATCCCGTGACCTTCAGATCGGGCAGATTGGGACGAAACGAGACGGGAACGGCTGCAACCGCCCGTTCAAAGGAAAAATCGGGAAACGCTGCCTCCACCCGGACAGCAGACCGGCTTCCCCGCGTGGCGGACACGGAGAAATCCATCGTTTCCCCGTTCAGGGCCATCTTGCCCCGTGCCGCCTCCAGCCCGGCGGATGTTCCGTGCCCATCCATGTCAAGATGGACCTTCAGGCTCCCGTCCTGCCCCTTTCCAGACACGCATCCCGACGTGACAAAGTCAAGCCGTCCGGAAGACACTTCCCGGATCGTGGTTTTTCCGCTCAGGAGAAGGCGGTCGAAAGGCAGAACCGGCGAAGTGAACAGCCGCAACGGTTCGAGTGACACGGCTTCCGCCTCGATCTCCATCCGCCGCTCCGGCTCCATCCGGAAGGCGATCTTCAGTTTTTCATCGCCCCCCCGAAGGTCGAGATCGGCCGTTCTGCTCTGGGGGGAGAAGTGCGCATCGAGCCGGTCATACCGTTTCTTCATTGCCCCTCTCGGCGTCAAGACGTCGATGCCGAGCCCTCTCATGGAGCAGCGGATCGGGGAAGGCGGAGAGGAAATCCTTCCCCCGCCCGGCTGGTCCTTCCGGGTCGGGAAGGGCGGTCCGGGAAGGATCCATTCGCCCGCGGCGGATCGTTCCAGACGGATGTTGACATCGTCGGCTTCGAGGGATTTCAGGATTCGCAGGCTCGGGGACCGGTTCTTCAGGTAATCCGCCAGACGCATGCGAACGGTGACTTGCGCCGCGTCGAGCAGCGGTTTTTCCTGAAAAGAGATCCTGAGCCGGGTCGCCCGCACACCGTCGGGAAAGGCGTAATCTAGATCGTCCATTTCGCAGTTCAAGCCGTAGTGGAGACGGACGTGTTCTGAGAGGCGGGGCTTCCAGTGCCTGATCTGGCGCTGGATCAGTCCGTGTGCCGCCACAAGGGATAGAAGGAACAGCAACAGGATGCTGGTGGCAATCACGAGCCGGCTGCGGGTTGAATTCATCTCTGCTCTTCCCTGAACGTTCCGCATCTGTTTTTGGCGAAGGCCCGGACGCCTTGAACGACAGCCCTTCGCCCGTCCGATCCCGGGTTATGCCCGGGGAAACGGAACAGGGTTTGGTATATGACACAAGATCAAAATGATTTCCATGAAGGTCTTCATGCAATGGGCCCGCACCGGCATTTTATCTGTTCCGGAACGCCGGCCTGAATGTCCCGCCGATCATTCGACCCCGATTTCGAGGTGTCGTTTTTCTGCCGCTTCGGCTATAATCAAACCTTCTTGAAAGAAGATCCCGAAATCCCGGAGCAGAGAGAAAAGGAGGCGGTTGATGTTCCAGATTGCTGCGTACGAGAACTATCCGGATGGAACGGTGATTTTCACCGAGGGCTCTCATGGCGACTGGATCTATGTCGTCGATGAAGGCTGCGTTGAGATCTTCCGGACCTTGAACGGCAGGGAAATCACTGTTGCCCGGATGAAGGAGGGAGAGATTTTCGGCGAGGTGGCCTATATCACCAAAGGGGAGCGGACGGCCTCCGCCCGGACGGTCGGCGACACCGTCGTGGGGATCATCGACCGGAACTTTTTCGATCAGGAATACAACAAGCTCTCCGACAATTTCCGGATGGTGCTCAGTACCATGGCAACCCGCCTGCGGGCCGCCACCGACAGCCTGGTTAAGTATCAGGCCGACGGCAATGTGTGAGCATTGAACATCAGGCGGAATCCCGGATTGCGGATTGCATCACCTGGGCGACCGTCCTTGACAGTTCGTTCAGGTTGTACGGCTTCTGGATGAACGCCCTGCAGCCCCGGTTCATGATATCCCCAGCCAGGCCGTTCAGGCTGTAGCCGCTCGCCAGAACGATCCTCACCGAAGGATCGATTGCCATCAGGGCATCGACGGCCTCGCTGCCGCTGATTCCGGGCATGATCATGTCCATGAGGATCAGATCGACGGCCCGGTGCTTCTGACGGAACAAGGCTATCGCTTCCTGGCCGTTCCGCGCGATCATGACGGTGTACCCGAGGAATTCAAGCATCTCCCTTGTTGTCTCGAGAACCTGATCTTCATCCTCGACCAGTAGAATCACTCCGGAGCCGGAAACGACGTCGGTCCTTTCCCCCTCCGGTTCCGCGGCGCTGTCCTGCTCCAGCAAAGGCAGGTAGACGTTGAACCGGGTCCCATGGCCCGGTTCGCTGTATACGGTGATATACCCCCTGTGGCCTTTGACGATCCCGTAAACCGTCGCCAGTCCCAGGCCCGTTCCCCGTCCCATCTGCTTCGTGGTGAAAAAGGGCTCGAATATCCTTTGCCGCGTTCGCTCATCCATTCCCGAACCCGTATCCTGAACGGTGATTCTCACGTAATACCCTTGTTTTACGTCGTACGGCCGGATGTCTGCGGCATGTAGATCCATTCTCTTTGTTTCCAGGTAAACGCTGCCTCCCGCCGGCATCGCCTGCCATGCGTTCACCAGCAGGTTCAGAAGCATCTGCTCCATCTGGCTCCGGTCGGCATGGACGGTCATCGGCCCGTTCCCGAGATGGAGATCGATCGTGATTTCCTTCTTCGTCCGGCCGAACATCTCGGCCGTCCGTTCCAGAACAACGTTGATGTTCAGGGGCCTGACCTCGTACTTGCCGCCCCGGGCGAAGCCCAGGAGCTGCTTTGTCAGGTCGGCGCCACTCAGGATCTGCTCCTCGATGCTCTTCAAACGCTCGTAATGGGGGTGCACGGCAGTCATTTTCATGAGCATCATGGAAACGTGTCCCTGGATTCCCATGAGAATATTGTTGAAATTGTGCGCCATGCCACCGGCGAGGGTCCCGATCGCCTCCAGTTTCTGCGCCTGGGTAAGCTGAGACTCCAGTCGCTTGCGCTCCGTCAGGTCGATCACGATGCCCCGCAAACCGATGAGGCGGCCGTCCCGATGGATGGAGGTGGAGTAAATGACAACCGGGAATGCTTCTCCGTTTTTCCGGACCGCCGTGTACTCGATCCCCGATTCCATCTCACCGTCCATGAGCCGGATCATGTTGAGGGCCGCTCTTTCCCTGTCTTGGGGGGCGATGGTGTCAACGGCGTTCACCCCGGCCTCGAAATCCTCCCGGCAGTAGCCGAACAGGTCCAGGGAAAACCGGTTCACGTAGGTGAAGCGTCCATGGATATCGAACTCAAACACGGCCTGAGGAAGCATCTCCGCCAGGTCCCGGAAACGTTTTTCGCTCTCCCGGATCGTCTCCTCGGCCCTTTTCCGGTCCGTGATGTCTCGGGTCACGCTCAGGATGTGGGCGACGCCGTCGATGTCGATGAGGGAGGCGGACATCAGCGCGATGTCGATGGAACCGTTTTTTTTCCGGAAAGGGGCTTCCAGGTTGCGCACCTCGCCGCTTTCGATCATGGTCTTGACCATCCGATCCCGGTCTTCCAGATTGACCCAGACATTGATCTCCGACGACGTCCTGCCGATTACATCTTCCGCCGTGTATCCGGTTGTTTTTGTGAATCCGTCGTTGATCGACACGAACATGCCGTCGGACAGGCGGTTGATGTTGACCGCATCGGGGGTCGTCTGAAACGTCTTCCGGAACAGCTCTTCACTTCTTCTCAGGGCGTCCTCTGCTTTTTTCAGGTCCGTGACATCCCGGATGATGCCCTCCGTGCCCAGGATGTTTCCTTCCTCGTCCCGGTAGAAATGGACCGCCAGGGAGGCCAGGAATACGCTGCCGTCTTTTCTCCGCATGGGGCCGACATAATCCTTGACGCTGCCATGCTTCACGACTTCGCTGATGAGCCGTGGCCGCTCCCCCGGATCCACCCAGAAGGACTGGACGTCGATGCCGATCATGTCTTCCACCCGCTCGAAGCCGAACATCGTTGCCCCGGACAGGCTCGTCATCAGCAGCCGGCCTTCCCGATCGGACCGGTAGTACACATCCTGGATGTTCTCGATCACACTGCGGTACATTGCCTCGCTCTTCCGGAGGGCATCGTCGGCCTGCTTCCGCTCCGTGATATCGAGGCCGAAGCCGCATATGTATTCCTGATCTCCGACGCGCAGGTAGGACGATTTGAAGCCTTTCAACCTGCGGCGGCCGTCCTGCGTGATGTGAACGGTTTCGAAGGGCGGGAGGTCCCCCGATTTCAGGTCGTCGAAGTGTGCCGGGAATACCGGTCCGTACTGGGGATCGAAATCCCGGATGTTCATCTTCATCAGGGCATCAAGTGTGTATCCGAGGCTGGAAGCAGCGGCCGGGTTCACATAGGCGACACTCCCGTCGCGGCGGACCAGGTAGATCTCGCTCCCGGCATTTTCCACCATGAATCGATATCGGCCGATTTCCTCGTCCGCGAGCCTTCGTTCGGTGACGTTCTGAACAAGCCCCTCGTAGCCTTCAACTTGCCCCGCCTTGTTCCTGACGGCCCTGGCATTCATGGAAAGCCGGATCTCGGAGCCGTCCTTTCGGCGTACCTTGTATTCGAACCCCTGTACGCTCCCATGCTCTGCAATGATTTCCATGAACCGCCGGCGGTCCTCGGGATTGACGTAATACTGGGATGTGATGTCGGTGATTGACGACAGGAGATCTTCGGGACTGGAATATCCGAGCATCGCGGCAAATGCCGGATTCACGCGCCGGAACCGCCCTTCCGGAACGCTCTGGAAAAAGCCTTCCATGGAGTTTTCGAAGAACCCGCTGTACGAAGGCTCGAGATGATGACCGATGGATGGATCGGACGGACCACCGGAAAGAAAGGATTCAAGCCGGGCAACTTTTTCTCTCCAGGTCTCCAGTTCCTGAATAAGCTGCCGCTTGGTCTTCTTGATGTCGCTCATCCGCCCTCCCGGGTATCCTCCATCGACTTTCGTATGGGCCACATCAGATCTCAATACTGAAATTCACCTTTTGTATCCTTTCACAATCCGTCATCGAAAATCCAGAGATTCCTCAGGGAACCATTTCCCGGGCGGAGCAACAAGGACCTCAAGGCGGGGTCTACCCCGGAATGAGCGGGATCATGCGTTTTCTTCCCCCGGTCCGGGTCAGGTCCGGTTCTCAGCAGCGTCGGACAGGTCATCCGTCGCCGTCACAATCCGTTCTTCCACTGCAGGAGATGACTCATTTGGAATTTCTGTGACGATCAATGCCCCGGTTTCGGATGCTCCATCTTCGGTCAAATTCGCGACGACGGGTGATTCATCCGGCAGATCGTCCGTGCCGGCAGACGGAGGGAACCCGACATATCCGTGTCGTTCCAGATTTTCCCGGATGTGCTGAACCGCGTTCAGCAACCCTTTGACTTCCGGTCTCTCGGCACTGCGTGCGGAAAGTTTTTCCAGCACTGCCGGAAGGCCCATGACATTTTTCATGGTCGGTGAATGTCCGGCACCTTCCGGATCGGATGCAGGCGTCTGCTCCTCCTTTCCGGAAGCTTCCCTCCCGAGGGTGATCCTGTCGGCAATGATTTCCCCTGTTGCCGCCCCGGCGGCCGGTTTCCTCCCATGTACCGGATCCACCTGTTGTGAGCGGAGTCTCCAACCCGATGCATGCAGCATCGGTTCCTGTGATGATGCCATGCCGGCAACCGCTTTCATGTTTTCCTCCTTGAAGAATTGTTCCTAAAAATACGCAATCTCCATGCCAGATATCCCGCGAGACGGAGCGATCCAGTCGGACCGTGGATCATGCCGCTCCGGACCGACTATCTTCCCGCGGATTCCGGAAACCCGCGGGGGAGAAGTGCAGAGCACTCCGGGATCGGCCTTGACTACGGGACGTTGTTCATTTATAAAGCTTCAAATTTGCAGGAGAAGTTACCACGAAAGGCATCCCGCAGCCGGACGGGCTGTAAGCCATTGAATCCAAGCGGTATTGTTTTGCGGCAGGAAAGAATGAAAAAGAAGGAATTCTTGGAAAACATCGCTTGAGAAAGACAGGAGGTCGATCATGAATAAAGCAGGTTCGAAGAAGTCGGCCAAGGTTGCCGAGAGTCTTGTTTCCATTAAGACGGTGGATGGGTCCCTGCTGCGGGGCAGGATCAACCTGGGTGATGAGAAGAGGGTGTCCGACCTGTTTGCCAAGTCGAAGAACCCGTTTGTCGTCCTCTACGATGTTACGACACAGAGCGCCGAGAGCAAGGTTATGATCATCAACAAGGATCACATCGTCTGGGCCGAGCCGGAAGAGAATGCCGTCAACTGATGCCGACAGGGGGATGCTTCCAGATGAACCGGGGAACTGAATCCGCCATCAAGCGGGGAGCGGGACGGCAGGCCGACGCCCAGGAAGCGATGGCCATTCTCCGCCTCGCCGAGGAGGTCGGAAGGGGCCACCTCACGGCGAACAAGGCCAGGATCGGCATCGGGTGCGGGATCTGCAGCCGCTCGTGCCCGACCGGGGCGATCCGCCTGACGGCTGTTCGAGGCCCGGCATTCATTCCCGCGTAGATTCCGGATGCAGAAGATCATTGTTCAGATCTATGAAATTCAGGAACCCCGGGAAGCAGGACCGCTTATCGAACTCGGCGTCGATCACATCGGCGGCGTGATCCTGTCCAGCAAAAACTGGCGAATGCCGCTTCTGCGGGAGTCCATTGCCCTGATCAACCGGTCGTCATCGGTGAGCACCCTGATTCCGCTGCTCACGGAAACAGACGATATCCTTCGATCCCTGGCCTACTACGAACCCGGTTTTGTTCATTTCTGCGATGATATCCCCCTCCGGGATGAAAACAGTGCCGACTTGGCCTGCGAAGGGATCATCCGGCTTCATGAACGGGTGCGCCGGGAATTCCCCGGCCTCGGGATCATCCGATCCATCCCCGTTCCGGAGCCGCACCTGCCGGATTCCGAAAAGGCCGGGGCCGCCGTCCTTCGGATTGCATCCCTCCTCCATGATTCGTGCGACTTTTTCATGACGGACACTCTGGTGGGATGGTCGGCAGGGACGGCATCCACACTCCAGCCCGTGGATGGATTCGTCGGAATCACCGGGAAATGCTGTGATTGGGCGATCGCCTCCGCTCTCTGCCGGCAGGCCCGCATCCCTGTGATCCTCGCCGGCGGCATATCGCCGGACAACGTCCGGGAGGCCCTTCTGACCGTTCATCCGGCAGGTGTGGACACTTGCACGCTGACCAACATCACCGACCACAGGGGGGTGCCCGTTCGCTTCCGGAAAGACCCCGCCAGGATCCGCCGGCTCCTGAATGAAGTCAGCAGCATGGAGGCCTCCCCGGATTTCTGAAAGGCCGTCCTGACACGTTCCGTGCCTTTCGAACATGACCAATTCCTGACGCATGCACATCCCTTGACGAACGAGGCTTCCATCCTCCCTGCCGTGCAGACTCCAATCCCCTTGCAAACCGCTGTCGCGTCGGATAACGTACGTACTCTTTTGTGGGACGGCCGAATCTTTGGATCCAGGCTGTTGCACAAACGATTCACCGTCAGGGAGGTCATTCGATGCGGGAGAGGGAAGGGGTCAGACAACTTCCAAAAATGGAGAACCACCTCTGTTTCGGCTGCGGTTCGGCCAATGAACACGGCCTGAACATGCAGTTTTTTGGCGACGGCACGTCCGTCCATTCCTGGATTACGGTACCCGGGCATCTTTGCGGCTGGAACAACCTGATCCATGGCGGAATCATTTCCACGCTCCTGGACGAGATCATGAGCGGGTCGGTGGTGTATGTTCTCAGGACCATGGGGATGACTCGTTCCCTGTCCATCGATTTTATCCGACCCGTGCAAGCGGGAACGGAGATCAAGGTCGAAAGTCGGATCCTGGAGGTGAAAAATGGCCGCGAGGCCACCGTCGAAGGGATTCTCTGTGATGAAAGCGGCGAGATCTGCGCAAAATCAACAGGAACATACGTCCTTTTTTCGTCGGAGAAGATCCGCAAGATGGGGATTGTCACGGATGACGTGGTGGAATGGTTTGAACGATTTATCCAAGGGAGGGAAACTGTCGGGCAGAAGGTTTCTTGAGATACTCTCCTTTCATGCTGCCTGAGCTATCAAGCCGGTCAGAAACCTGACGGAAACGGGTGAACCGTGAAGAAGATTTTCAGCATTGCCATCTCGCTGGTGTCGATTGCCGCGATCCTGTTTTACGCATATTTCATGTATCATGGGTTCGGTCAACTGGAGGCGGCGTCTGTGACCAGGATGTTCTGTGACCGGATGATATGGCAGGCGATCGACAACAAGGGTTCAAAGGTGACGGTCTGGAAGCAGCGCGGGTATGATGTCTTCTTCTTTGAGACCGGCATGACCATTGACGCGGACGGATCCCCCCATGCCTACCATCCGGATAACACGGGAATTGACGATAATGCCCACGGGAAGGACGAAAAGGGCAAATGGGTCGGAATCGTGCTGGCCAACAGGAAGCCTTACATCCAGAATGCAACGGACCCGGCCCCGGGGTATTACGTTTCAACGACCAGCCTGTACGACAAGACCAGGAGACGCACGGACCCGCAAAGATATGTCGATTCGGAGAGAATCCCCTACCTGGCGCTGCCGCGTCAGGTCATGCACCCGGACGGTGACTGCCGGCGGGATGCCAAGGCATGCCTGGGGGATATCGCGATCGTGCGGAACACCGAGAACGGCCTGTATTCCTTTGCAATCCTTGCAGACCAGGCGCCTTCATCCGGCATCGGAGAAGGTTCGATCGCCCTCGCCAATGCCCTCGGAGTAGACCCCGATGCGAGAATCGGCGGAACCAAAGCAGGAATCCAATACCTGATCTTTCCCGGAACCGGTGACGAGAATCCCAAGACCATCGAGCAGATCAACGACATGGGAAAGAGAATTCTGGAGCGATGGGGCGGCTGGGACAAACTGGATGCCTGCTTCACCGACGAATCCTGACTTTCCCTTTCCCCGGCCGGATCCGCACCCCCTGCCTTTTATTTGGTCTCTGTCAATACCTGGCGGAAGCTCTTTTTCAGGGCGTCATACGCCGGCTTCATGTAGGGCCTCACCTGCATTTCACTCCAGTCGCTCCAGGCGAATGTCGGCAATCGTTCATTGATGCGCTGATTGCCGGATCGGGGAAGGCTTTCCTGAAATCGAAGTCCCGTCTCGGTGACGGAGAAGTGCAATGCGGCGATACCGATGCCGCCGCCTTTCGTGAAGACCGGCTCCGCCTGCCCATCCGTCCCCCCATAGAAGAGGTGCGTGGACGGATCGACCACGTAAAGAAGTCCCCAGGGAATCCGGACCTCGATCATCGAGCCCGTCTGGTCGACATGCCAGGCCGCCAGGCTTGAGAAGCCGGGCGACTCCGGATCCGCCGTGCCCTTGGGCAGCTCGCTCCGGCTCACGAATATGGGCGGGAAGATGCTTCCGTCTCTCCCCCAGCGGGGAGGATTCGCCTGTGTCATCATCTCTTCAAATGAAGATCTTTCCTGGACTCTCAGTTTGACGTCCTTCTTGCGTATGATGAGACGCCCCCCCGGTACGGAATCCTTTATCCAGTGGTTGGGATTGAAATCCTCCGCAATGAGCAGGGTGGCGTGATCCGGGTGATCGAACTTCAGGAGAAAGGTGGCCCCGTCCGCGATGCGTGGCGCCGGTTTCGGCAGTTCCCGGCTTCCCGCCCGGCCTGGAAGGGTGCTCAGGGCCACCCAGAAGGCGTCCTTGTTCCAGTCGATCGCCGGGCGGTTTCTGTCCAGGTCGACGCGGAGGTAGAGGTAGGCATAATCCGACATGGCGCGGACTCCCCGAATCCGACCCTCCCGGTTGGATGGCGCGGCCGAAACCGTGATCGATTTTTCCCAGTCTTTTTCACTGCCGCGCAACAGAGGCACCGTAAACGCCGGCCGATACCCCACAATGCCGAAGTTTTCCTCCGGGTTGAGCATGTTCTGCCAGAACGTGCGCCGCTCCGGTGGCTGATCGAAGGGCCGGGTATAATTGTCGGCCACGGATTTCCACCATTCATCCAGCCAGGCAAAGACGATTCCGCCGGCACATCCGGAATCCTTAATATTTCTGGTCATTCTTTCCAGCAACTCCGCCTGGCTTTTCTCGCTGAACCCGCCGTTGTGCCAGCCATCGGGATGAACATGGGCGATTCCCCAGCTGGTCGGTACCCCATACTCCGCGACCAGGAGAGGCATGCCGCGGTGGTGTTTCTTGAGATCGAGGAGATATCCGTAATACCGGTTCGAGCCGAGATCATCGCGGACCTTCGGATACTCCTTGTCGTACATCAGGAAATCCGGCCAGTAGGTGTACACGTGGAAAGCGGCAAAGAGTCCCGCGGGATAGGCCGATGTCGCTTTCAACTGCATCACGTCGAGCGAGACGGCATCGCTGTCATTCATTTCCTTGGTTGCCTTCACGGAAGGCATTCCGCGCATTGCCATTTCCTCGGCGTAGTTCGCCTCGGTGACGTGACTCATGGGGTCCAGGGGCGGCCAGTTCACAATCGTCATCGGCCTCTGGGCGTTGTAACGATTCATTTCATAAGACGCGACATAGTCGATCGTATCGGCGAACCACACCTCGCTCGGATTCCCCCTTTTCACCTCGATATATCGGCCTTTGTACGAGGTTTTCTCGGGATTCAGGCGGTTGGTCGTCAGGACGATCGAGGTTTCCACTTCGCGCCCCGGCCCGATGGCAAAAACGTACGGGGAAACGTCTGCAGTGTAGATGCCGGCCGCATGGCCCGGACGGTAAGGAATCACGGCATTCCCGTGCAGCAGGTCAACAATGCGGCGGGCCTCTTCCAGGAATTCACCCCGCCATTGGCTGTCGTAAAGATTCAGCATGTCTTCTTTTTCGCTTAGCCAGACCTCCTGGAAGAGCCACAGCGGACGGGAAGCCTTTTCGTTGAATATTTTCAGCGCCGTGTAAAAAGCCGGCGGCAGGATCGTGTAGGCCCGGATCATGTTCGATTCCATCGCCGCAATCTGGTCGAACCAGGTCAAGTACGCGGCGACATCTCTGGGGGCCGTCGAGGGGTATTCGCCGGGAGCAGCCGGACCGATGTTTACCCCGACCAGGTAGGCGCGCTGCCAGCCTTTCCCGTCAAAATACTCGAAGGAGTCGCCCTTTGTGCGATAGAGAAACTGCGTATCGGCGGGCCTTGCCCTTGTGAGCGGCGACGGTTTCTGCCACCACTGGACCTCGTCCGGCCGGATGCCATAAATTCTCGAGAGTTGCAGCCTGGCCATATCGGCGCCGATCCCTCTTTCAATCATCAGGCGATAAATGTCCACGGCCTCCAGAATGCTTCCCAGACGATAATGGCAGTCCGCAAGGGATGACAGAACCGTCTCATTCATCTTTCCGTCGAAAACGATCTTCTTGAGCAGGGTGCGAGCGGCATCCCATTCGCCTTTCCGGTATGTGTCGAGAGCGATTCGAATCGGATCCTCAGGCGGTCTTTCCTCGGTCAGTTCAAGACGACGCGTGACGGCGAGGGCCAGCTCATTGGCTTTATCATTTTTCAGAACGGTTTCCGCCGCCCGCTTCGCCCCCATTCTGTCTCCGGTCTGTTCCAGTGCCATGGCAAGGCCGGCAAGACAGTCCATGTTCGTCCGGCCATATTCCAACCCATGATTGAACGATGTTATCGCGTCTGCGGGAGTTCCACGACGAAGTTGCACATATCCGAGACCACAGTGTGCGTCCGATTGTTTCGCCTTGAGGCCGATGCTGCGTCGGAATGCCGTCTCCGCCGCATCCGGCTCATTCAAACGCAGGTAGGCCCACCCCTGGATTGACGAGAGCCCCGCATCTTTCATGGCTTTGGGGGCTGACAGGAGCTTCACCGCCTGATCGGGCTGTCCTTTTTTCATGAGGTTCAAAGCCCGATTCGAAAGGCTCTCCGCGGAATGTGCACAGGGCGTGAACGCAAGGATCATGAAGGCGGAAATGACGACCAACGGGGCCAGACGCAGAAGTCTGTTCATATTATTCTCCAATATTGTTGTTTTCATGATCTTACTGACGGGCGGGGTAGTTTTGGGGCGTGCCTTTCCCGGCCGGAGAGGAACCGGCCATCGGGGTCACATCCGTGAAGTTTCTCGTGAGAAGCTGTCCGAATTCCTCCAGGGAGAACTGTCCATAAACCGGGTACCTGCGGACTTTCATGGGGTTCATTCCCGGCATGTTTACTCCCTGGTCCGTGGTCACCGTGGTGACATATCCAGAGTCCCGGGCGATGGCCAGCAATTCGTCATTGTACCAGCCGCTGGGCCAGGCATAATGAACAATCGGGCGTTGGAGCTTCTCTTCCATGGTCTTTTTCGCTCCCCCGATCTCAGCCACCACATCCGTCCGCGACCGGTTCGGAGTCTTCCCGGCGAGCCAGGAAATGAGATGGTTTCCCGGAATCCACGGATGCGTGCTTGAATGACATCCTATGTCAAAGTCCCGGCTGGCGGCGATCTCCAGGAGTTCCGTCCAGGTCAGGAACGCGGGATACGAACCGTCGATGTACTCCAGCACAATGAAGAAGGTCGCTTTGAATCCGTATTTTTTCAGGATCGGGATCGCGTTCTGCACGCTCTTCCAGCCGTCATCGAAGGTGAGGACGACAGACTTTTCGGGGAGCGATATCCTTCTTTCCATGTATGCCTTCAAATCGTAGAGGTCGACAGTTGCATAGCCGTTATCCTTCAAATATTTCATCTGCTCTTCGAAACGGGCGAGATGAACCAGTGTGTGGTCCGGTGTTTCAGCCGGATCGCTGGACACCTTGTGATACATGAGGACCGCCACATGGTCGGGCGTGATGGCTTTCGCGGATGGAACGGCTTTGTCGGCACACCACCCTTGCGACAGAAATAATATGATGAAGGCTGCCGAAAAAATGAAACAACCACCCATTTTTTTGTTGCAATTCTTTATGATTACGTTCATATTTCACTCCAATTCATTGTGACCTGATTCCAGAGACAGATAGCGTTTGGTTCCAGGGTGATTATCATCCGGCATTTGTTTTGTCGAGACCAATTGTTTCCAGGGTCCGGAGGACAAATTGAGCAATCCCGGGATACCTCGTCGACCTGTCCGCCCCTCCAATTGATTGTTACAGCGGCCCTGCTGCAATGGATCGAATCTCCCGCAGCCCCGACTGGACCCGGAAGACAGCGAGCCGGGATGGTATTTGTAGCATAAGAGGCCTTTTCATCCTGCACACTGACATCTTTTTAAGAGAAATCGTTAGACAAAAGAATCATATGGTTGTATAGCGCGATCTCAAATTTGCAGAGAGGCGGAAGACGAAATGAGTGATTTGCATCTGATCCTGATCGTCTCGATTTTGTCGGTATTCTCTTTCGTTTTTGGTTTTATCATCGCGTCCGTCTTCCGAAGAGTCCGGAATGAGCGGCGCTACTCTGTCATAGACCAGCTCCGGGATCGATTCCGTGCCAAATTGGCAGAGATCGACTCGATCACGGCCATTGACAGATTCTCGGTCAGCCAGTGGCAATCGGCCGTCCGGACCGGTTCCGTCGAATGGGTCGCCCTTGAAGAAGTCATCTTTGAGTTCGCCGAACGAAAGGGCCAGAAGGCTTTTGCCAGAAGGCTTTTCTCCGCGCTCGGCTATACGAAGTACTATCAGGGCCGGCTGTCCCTCAAATCCCCCATTGATCTGTCGGTGGCGGCCGACAAGCTCGGGCGGATCGGGGATCCGTCTTCTCTCGAACCACTGAGCAAACTCCTGGACAATCCAAAATCGGAGGTCTCAACGGTCGCATTCCGGGCGCTCTGCCGCCTCGGAAAAAGAGAAGCGCTGAACCGGCTGCTGAATGCTCTTCCGAAGCTGATGAAGAATCAGAACGTGTCATCAAAAACCATTGAGACGTCCCTCCTTCTGTTTGAACCGTGGGCCAGCGCAACCATCATAGAATATGCGGGAAAGACGGCGGATCCCAGAATTCTTGCCCTGCTCGTTGAAACGCTGATCGGCTTTCCGGCACACAAGGAGATGTTCGATCTGGCTTTGACGCTGATTTCGCACTCGGATCCGGAAGTCCGGGGGAAAGCCCTCCGGCTCCTGGCCCGGGAGGAGAATGCTTCGTATCCATGTGACGCCAGCATGTTCAATCCCCTTGTCACGGATCCGGTCTGGTTTGTTCGTCTCCAGGCCGCGAAAACCATCGGCAAGATGAAATGCGACAACTATATGGAGATGCTGAAAAAATTCGCACTTGACGAAAAGTGGCAGGTCCGTGATGCGGCGGCCTTCGCTCTATCAGAGATGGGCGAATCGTCCGTCAGCACCTTTCAGGATCTCCTGGAGACTCCAGACCGGTACGCAAAAGAAAGCATCTGCGAAGAAATTCAGCGAAGCGGTTATGTCCTTGGGCTGATCGATTATCTGGGAGACCGTGAAAGCGAAAGGAAAACAAAGGCGAAGCGCATTCTCCAATTGATGCATCAACTCGGTTTCTCTTCGCCGTTGCGCGATGCGGTGGAAGGGGATTCCCATTCTCCGCAAATACGAACCGAAATCAACAGTATCCTGACCGCAGGCGGTGTCCAATGAAAGCAATCCTGTTTTCCATTGTTGTTGGTTTCAACTACTTTGTCGGCTTCTACTTCGGATTGGTCAATGCGATTTATTCCATTCTCCTGGCCATCGCCCTGATTGTGATCCTTCGGCACATCCGCCGTATCCGGTATGCACCTTTCCGGGACTTGGAGAGCCGTTCGGAGATGCCGCCTGTAGCAATCCTGATCCCTGCCAGAAACGAGCGCAATGTGATCATTCGCACCGTCGAATCCGTCCGCTCCCTCCTTTATCCATGGACGGAAATTGTCGTCATCAACGACGGATCTACGGATGATACGCTGAATACCCTTATCTCGCATTATAACCTCCGCAGAATCGATCCTCTATACAGAGACATCATCAAGACCAGGCCGGTCAAGGGTTTCTATTATACGAGCGAAATTCCGAATCTGATTGTCGTGGACAAGGAAAACGGGGGCAAGTCGGATGCCCTCAATTGCGGAATCAACGTCTGCAAGAGCCCCTACATATGCACGCTCGATGCGGATTCCGTGTTCGAGCCGGAATCGCTGATCCGCCTGGTCACTCCGCTTGTTCAGAGCACCATCCCGGTGATCGCCTCCGGCGGCGTCGTCCGAGTGCTCAACGGAGTCAAACGCGAAAATGGAGTTGTGAAAGAGATCCAGCTGCCGAGAAACAGTTCCCTCGCGATTTTTCAGATTGTCGAATATTTGAGAAGCTTCCTCTTCGGCCGGGTCGGATTGGATGCCCTGAACTGCAACCTGATCCTGTCAGGCGCTTTCTCCCTGTTTCAAAAGGCTGCCGTCATCACGGTCGGCGGTTTTCGTTTGGGAAACGTGACGGAGGACATGGAACTCGTCATCCGCCTTCACAAGCACTACAGCCTCAAAGGGGATCCTTACGTGATCCGCTTCGTTTCCGATCCGATCTGCTGGACGGAGGTGCCCGAAACCCTGAAAATGCTGGGCAGACAACGGCGCAGATGGCATCTGGGAATGATTCAGAGCATTTGGGAACACAAGACGACCATTTTCAATCCGCGATACGGCCGTCTCGGCATGTTTGCAATGCCCTACAACGTTTTCATTGAAATGGTCAGCCCCATTATCGAGTTCCTTGGTTACATCATTGTCATCACATCCTACATCCTGGGGATGATCGATTACGACTTCTTCATGCTGTTCCTGTTCCTTGCCATCGGTTACGGTATATTTCTATCCACGACGGGTATTTTTCTCGAGGAGCTGACATACCGTCGCTACCCCAAGTGGAGTGACCTCTTCATCATGCTCGCCTATGGGGCACTGGAGAATTTCGGCTACCGGCAGATCAACTCCTTCTGGCGCTTTACAGCCTTCTTCCAATTCCTGTTTGGTCGTGCTCAGTGGGAAACCGTGCGGCACAAAGGTGAAAAGAAGCATGTCGTCGCCACAACCGCCACCTCATGAATCAAGAGGCGAACTGTGGCGCGGATGGAGAATATCATTCATAAATCATACAAATCATTCATTGAGGAGAAGCGAATGAAGAGAATTTCTTTGTTTCTGCTTGCCGGTTTGTTTTGCTTCCTGACAAACGCTTTCGCCGCCGACGCAATCAGTGATTTCAACAAACGTCTTGCCGATGCGAAAGACAATGTGGAGAAGGCGACCGTATTGAAGGAACTCGGTGATTATTACACTGCGGCTGGACAGCACGAACAGGCCGCGGACACCTATCTCAAGGCATTGCCTGATCTTCGTGACAGGCTGCCGGAAGATCAACTGACGGATGTTGCAATCGGTCTTTCGTGGGGGGGGAAACTGGACGTGTCTTCCACGGAATTGCGCTCGATCCTGAAAAAGAATCCCGGCAACACGAAGGCAAGGGCTCACTTGGCCAAAGTCCTGCTCTGGTCCGGGAAGCAGGATGAGGCTTTGTCGGAGGTCAATACCGTCCTTGCCGCCAAGCCGAATGATCGTGACGGCCTCCTGGTGAAAGCGGAGGTTCTCAGGATCAAGGACGAACTGGATGCCGCCATCTCGATTTATAACGAACTCCTGAAAGGCGGGGATGATTTCGATGCCAGACTTGGCTTGGCCTACGCCTTCTTTCAGAAAGGGGATATCGCCGCCGCGCAGAACGCAATTCCCACCGCGAAACCTGTCTATCCCTATCAGGAACAAGAGCTCAAGAATCTGAGCGGCGAAATTCAGAAAGTCCTCTCGTCCAGACAGGCCGCCATTGCCGCCGTCGGCCCCAAGGCTGATCAATTGAAGTCGGAAGGAGATCAGCTGGCGGAAGCAGAGAAGTATCCCGCAGCGGCTGACAAATACGTCAAGGCGCTGGATCTTTCCCGCGGCTTTCCCGTAGCAGCCCGCCTGGAAATGGCCACGGTCATGGCCTGGGCCGGAATGCACAAGAGGTCCGCGCGGGAACTGGAAGACATTATCGCAAAAGAACCGACCAATATGGATGCCCGCATCCAGTTAACCCAGGTGCTTCTCTGGCAGGGCGAGTTCGATGCATCCATCCGGCAGGCCGACATCGTTCTGGCCAAAGATCCCGGCAATCGTGAGGCCAATCTCTCAAAGGCAAATGCTCTTCGCTCCAAGGGCTTTTTTCGCAAGGCGGATCAGTATTACAAAGCCCTCTTGGCCAAATCGGACGACTTTGATGTACGGGCCGGACAGACTTACGGTTTCCTGGCCAGCGGGAACAAAATCGCGACCGATGACAGCCTGGCTCGCCTGAAGCCCCGAAACAGCTCGGAGCAGAAGGAACTATCCGACCTGCGAGGCGAGCGAGACTGGGCGATGCGCCCCCGGCTCTATGCGGGCACCAATTTTTATTATGACAACGACGACAACCGTGTAACGACCCTGTACGGCGGAACCCAGTTCTGGCTCGGCAACTTCAGAACAAACGTCGATTACTCCCGGCTCCGGTTGCAGGGTGAAGCAACGGGAGTTGACGATGCAGGAAATACAATCCTTTTCAACACAGGGAAAGAGACGGATTACGTCCAGCTCTCGACATACTCGAGGATGCCCTGGTATGGAGGAATCGGAGGGGGAGTCGGACTTTCGGACGGCAAGTTTTTCACGTGGCATGGGAAAGCCGACATGGATGTTCTTTACGGATCCGTAGGCGTCTATATTGCGAACGAGCCGTACAACTATCTGGCCGACCTCGTCGAAAGCAATATCAGATCCAAGGCTTATCAGGCCTGGCTCAACCAGCGTCCTACGGACCGCATCACCGTCACGGGCAGCTTCACGCATCGCGAATATTCGGACAGCAACGGTTCCGATGACATCCAGGCGAGCATCTCCTATCTCGTCTTGAGAAATCCTTTCATCTCTGTCGGATACCAGTTCCGCCACATGGATTTCCGCCGTCAGAGCGGAGGCGGATACTTTGATCCGGACGACTACCGGGCCCATTCCGTCTTTACGACGTTTGCCTACTACAACTTGCCGTTTTACATGAACATTACTCCGTATGTCGGTTACCAGGATTTCACCCGCAACGATGAGCATGAGCACGGTATTTTCGGTGGAGTGACCGGACTTCTCGGGTACCGCATCGGAAACCGGATGGCCATCGAGGCCACCGGCGAATGGGGCAACTCCCCCACTGGAGGGGGCACTTCCGCCGGTGCTGGAACAGGCTGGTATTACTACGTCGCCGGCTTGAGGGTCATCCTTGTCCTCTGATGAATGAAGCAGTTTTATGTTCCGCTTCGAGTCATTCTTCGCCCGGAGTTCCAGTCGAAATGTCCGGAGCTCCGTCCGATAGCGCGAAGACGGCACCCTGGAGGATCAAACTCCAGGAAGAACTGAACCGCTCCAAGTACCCCTTTCACCCCGGTGACCGCATCGGCATCAAGCTGCACTGGGGTGAAAGGGGCAATCGCAGTTTCCTTCCCCCCGATTATGCAAAAATCGCTGTCGACTGGATCCTGAAACATGGCGGCCGGCCTTTTTTATTCGACACCACGGTTCTCTATTCCGGGAGCCGCCGGAACGGAAGAGATTCGCTCGCAACGGCCTCTCGTCACGGCTATTCGGAGGAATATCTGGGCTGCCCCGTTCTGATCGCGGACGGTCTCGACGGCCGTGACGTCATCTCCATTCAGGCGGGCTATCGGCATTTTGAGACGGTTCAGGTGGCAGACATCTTCTCAAAAGCCGATGGATTCCTGATTTTCTCCCATTTCAAGGGTCATCTGGCGTCGGGATTCGGAGGAGCTGTCAAAAACCTCTCCATGGGCTTCGCATCCCGTGCACAGAAACAGCGAATGCATGCCGATGTTTCCCCTGCGCTGGAGGAATCGCGCTGCACGAAATGCGGCGTCTGCGTTTCTGTGTGTCCCGTCGGTGCCGCCTGCATGGAAGAGGGATCTTTTCCGACCTACGACCTGGAAACCTGCATTGGCTGTGCTCAATGCATCGGTGCCTGCCCGGAAGTCGCTCTCCGGATCCTTTGGGACACGGATATGACGGTCTTTCAGGAAAAACTCGTGGAAACCGCAGCCGCCGTCTGGCGAATGATCGAAGGCCGAACGTTTCTGATCAATGCGCTTCTCAACATCACCGTGGACTGCGACTGCCTCCCCGGCAAGAACCCGTTGATCGCTCCGGATGCAGGATTCATCACTGGAATCCATCCCATTGCAATCGACAAGGAGTCGCTCCGGGTCGTCGGACCGGAGCCTTTCGACCGGGCTCATCCCGGAGTCCCCTGGCGGAGACAGTTTTCCTATGCCCGGGAAATCGGATTTGACCAAGGATAGAGCATTTGTATTCATGAAGCGGAATGAACGGATACACTCGAGAAACATCGCCATTGACTGTTACGAGACACCGGAGGGGAATCTCTTTGTAGAGGCATCCCTGGCGGATGAACGGTATGTCCCTTTTTTTCTATACACCGCCAACCGGGTTCATGATCCGGGGGTCATTCACGGCATGATCGCACGGATGACCCTGAGCGTCCCGGACCTGACGATTCTCGATGCCGAAGCAGAGATGCCCCATGTTCCCATTGCAGAATGCACCGAGGCCCGGGATTCCATCCGCCGGCTCATCGGCATGCGCATACGCAGCGGCTTCACGAACGAAGTGAGACTAATGCTGGGCAAGCGAGCAGGCTGCCAGCACCTTACAAACCTGATCATGACGATGAGTTCCGGCGCCGTCCAGGGACTTTGGACCATCATGAGCCGTCTGCGGGAGAAAGAATCCGGATCAAGACAACACCTGGATCCGGAACTTCTTCTCGACAGCTGCTGGCTGTGGAGGAGCGACGGGCCCCTGGCTGAGAGGCTCCGCCAGGCGCGGGAGCGGGAAAAAGGTGAAGCGGAAGAGGCTTCCGGAAAACCTCTATGAGCCACGCTGCGCACGGAAATCGAAATATCCGTTATCGTTTCCCCGTCCTTCTCTACATGGTCTTTTTGTTCTTCCTCTCCTCCATGCCGGGCCTGCCTCCGTACACAGTGACCATGCCGAATCTCGACAAGATCCTGCATCTCCTGATCTATGCGGGATTCGGCGTTACTCTCCTTCGGCTTTTTTCAACCTCACCGAGACAGGGCATCGCCCGGCAAGCGATTCCTCTGGCCATTCTGGCGGGTACCCTGTATGGCGCGATCGATGAGTGGCATCAGTCCTTCATTCCCGGTCGGGACGCCTCTCTCCTGGACGCTGCTTCCGATAGTCTTGGCTGTATGCTGGCGGCAACGCTTTACAGGCCGCTCTGCCGCCAATCCGGATCCTCGGGCAGGACCGGTCGGCGGGAAGAAAGAGGGCTCACATGACTTCCTCCTCCTTCATTGTCACGATCGACGGTCCCGCAGGAGCCGGCAAGAGCACAGTGGCCAGAGAGCTTGCGCGACGCCTGTCCTTTCTCTACCTGGATACCGGCGCCCTTTATCGCGCTCTGGCGCTCAAGGTGCAGGGGGAGGGGATTTCAGCGGACGATGCGGCAGCTATTGAGAGTTTGTGCGAAAGAACAAAGGTCGATCTGACCCATTCCGATGCGGGAATGCGGATTTTGCTGGACGGCAGGGATGTAACGGCGGAGATCCGGGGGGAGCCGATCAGCATCCTGGCATCCACCATCTCGGCACAGGCGGCGGTGCGAAAAGCACTTCTTTCCGTTCAGAGGCGGGTTGCAGAACAGGGACCGCTCGTTGCGGAGGGACGCGACATGGGGACGGTGGTCTTTCCCGAGGCGGACGTGAAATTCTTTCTGGATGCATCTCCCGAAGAGAGGGCGCTCAGGAGATATCGGGAACTGGCAGACTCCCATGAACATGCGAATCTGGACTCGGTGCAGCAGGACCTCCAGAGGAGGGATAGGCAAGACCGCCATCGTTCGGTGGCTCCCCTGAGAGTGGCCGATGGATCCCACGTGATCGAATGTTCGGCGATGACCGCTACGGAAGTCGTGGAGGCAATGCTTGATGAGATTGATAAAAAAAGAAAGGGGATTCCCTGAAACCCGGAAACAGGCATTTCGACTCCTCTCAGGTACAGGAATAGGGGGTTGCTCCTGCGAACGGAAAGAAAAGGCCGCTCGTTCCCGATACGTTCCCTGCTTGAAATTACTTGATCTTTAAGGATGCCTATGTTAGGCGGCTTATTTCATACGGGTTGAAAAATTTCAGGGGGTATTCAGCTTTATGGCGAACGGCAACGAGACAACATTCAATCAGGAAACAGACAAGGAAAACCAGAGTCAATCCAGCGAAGTCCAGACTGACAAATCCGAGGAGGGGTTCGGTTTCAAGGAGTTGTACGAACAAAGCCTCCAGAACCTCCAGATGGGCGAAATCGTCCGGGGGAAGGTTGTTCAGATCGGACCGGACGTAATCATGGTGGATGTCGGCTGGAAGACGGAAGGTTACATCCTGGCACGGGAACTCAAGGACGCCGACGGAAACGTCACCGTCGCAGTCGGAGACGAAATCGAGATTCTTGTAGACAAGAGGGATTCGGACGGCAATCTGGTTCTCTCAAGAGAAAAGGCGGCGAAAATCAAGGTATGGGAAAATGTTCGTTCCGCCTATGAACAGAACCGGGCGATCCACGGAACCATCGTCGAGCGCCTGAAGGGAGGGCTGTCCGTCGATATCGGAATACCGGCCTTTCTCCCGGGATCACAGGTTGATATTCGGCCTGTCCGGGATCTCGAGCGATATATCGGCCAGAACTATCTTTTTGAAATTCTCAAGTACGACCGAAAGCGAAACAACGTGGTGCTCTCCCGGAGAACCATCTTGGAGCGGGAGCGGGAAGAGCTGAAGAAGGAGACACTTGCCAGGATCGAAGAAGGGATCATCGTCGAGGGCATCATCAAGAACATAACCGATTACGGAATTTTCGTGGATCTCGGCGGCATCGACGGTCTTCTCCATGTAACGGACATCTCCTGGGGCAGGATCTCCAGACCCTCCGACGGTTTTTCGCGAGGCGACAAGATCACAGTCAAGGTCCTCTCCTTCGACAGGGAAAAGGAGAGGGTGTCGCTCGGCCTCAAGCAGCTCGCCGACAACCCCTGGTACACCATCCTTGAAAAGTATCCCGTCGGAGCCGTCATTGAGGGGCGCGTCGTAAACGTGACAGATTACGGTGCATTCGTAGAGCTGGAGCCCGGCGTGGAAGGCCTCATTCACATCTCCGAGATGTTCTGGACCCGCGAGATTCGCCATCCCTCAAAGGTGCTTCAGGTCGGACAGACCGTCCAGGTGATGATTCTGGACATCAACCAGGAATCGAAGCGGATTTCGCTGGGACTCAAGCAGACCACCCAGAATCCCTGGGAGAACCTGCGCCAGAAGTATCCTGAAGGCACGGTCATTCGCGGTACGATCCGCAACATCACCAATTTCGGAATCTTCGTGGGCGTGGAAGACGGTATTGACGGCCTCGTCCATGTCTCGGACATCTCCTGGAAGCAGCGCGTGAAGCACCCGTCGGAGTTCTACAAGAAAGGTCAGGATATCGAGGCCGTGGTACTCCATGTGGATGTGGAGAATGAGAAGTTCTCCCTGGGCATCAAGCAGATCGAAAGAAATCCATGGGAAGAGCTGGCCCAGCGCTTCGCCACGGGCACCGTCGTTTCCGGAAAGGTGACCAACCTGACGGATTTCGGAATCTTCGTCGAAATCGAGGAGGGAATCGAAGGGCTCGTCCACATCTCCGAATTGAGCCAGCGCCGCGTCAAATCCCCGTCGGAACTGTTTGCCGTGGGAGATGTGATCTCCGCCGTGGTCAAGAGTGTGGATTCAAAGAACCGCAAGATCCGCCTGAGCGTGAAGGATTACGAGGCTTCTGTGGACGGCAGCCACTCCACCACCCAGTACCTCAACAACCGCGAGAACATCGGATCCAACCTGGGGAAGGCGCTGGCAAACGCAAAACTGCACGATCCGGAGCGGTGAAGATCCTGAAGGCGCTCCCAGAGCCATGATCCGAAGACATCCCATCCTTTTCGGTCTCTTGCTGCTGTTTATCGCGGGTACGGTTTTTTTTGCCTTGGTTTACACCTTGGGCAATCTCTCCGGCGGCAAGCGGTCCCTCACCTTGGCTGACAAGGTGGGGGTCGTGACGATCGATGGCGTGATCACCGCCTCCAAGGACATCGTTGAGCAACTGGATACATTCGGGAAAGACCCCTCCATCAAAGCGGTGGTTCTGCGGATCGATTCCCCCGGTGGCGGGGTCGCTCCGTCCCAGGAGATCTTCGGGGCCATTCTGGAACTGAGGAAGAAGAAAAAGGTCGTTGCATCGCTTGGTTCCATAGCCGCCTCGGGAGGATATCTGGTCGCCTGTGCCTCCGATCGAATCGTTTCCAATCCCGGAACCATTACAGGAAGCATCTCTGCCATCATGCACTTTGCCAATGCGGAAGAGCTGATGCGGAAGATCGGTGTCCGCGCAACCGTGATCAAGAGCGGAAAATTCAAGGACATCGGAACACCCGCGCGGGGCATGACGGATGAAGAGCGTGAGTTGCTCCAGGACTTGGTGGACGACATATACGACCAGTTTCTGGACACGGTTGCTGTGAACCGCAAGCTTCCCAAGGATACCCTGCGAACATTCGCCGACGGGCGCGTCTTTTCCGGACGCAGGGCACTGAAGCTTGGACTCGTGGATGAGCTGGGAGACATGGCGACGGCCGTTCGCGTGGCCGGCGGTCTTGCGGGAATAAAGGGAGAGCCCGACGTCGTCTGGCCTCCAAAAAAGCATCTCTCCCTGTTCGACTTCCTGCTGCAGGATGCAAGGTCGTTTGTGAGCCAGGCCCTCCTCCGGGAACAGCCCACCGGTCCCGTCGGTGCTCATTATCTGTACCTGAACGGATCCACCCTGTAAAAATGGATCCCTCTGCGAAAGGATTCGCGGAATGAATCCCGCACCGGAAGATAAAACGCTTCTCCTGGATAAGCGGAACAGCATCGCCGTCCTGACGCTGAATCGTCCCCACGAGATGAATGCCTTGTCGGCGGATATGCGCCGGGAACTGATGGAGGCGCTGCTTCTCCTGGAAGAGGATGCCGAGGTGCGTGCGGTCGTGCTGACCGGCGGCGAGTACGTGTTCTCCGCCGGCATGGACATCAAGGAGATGTCCGGTGTTTCCGATGACGGCATCGACGAGTATTTCCGCTCCATGGTCTGCTATCTCTCAAAGATCTATACCTTTCGCAAACCCGTCGTCGCCGCGGTGGGAGGAATCGCCCTCGGTGGAGGCTTCAACCTGGCCGTCGTCTGCGACATCATCATCGCTTCCGAGAGTGCGATCTTTGGCCACCCGGAATTGAAATTCGGGTTGAATCCGCTGTTTGGACCGCTCATGCAACTGGTCGGCATGGCCAAGGCCAAGGAGATCACCATGCTGGGAGAACCGATCGGTGCGCGGGAGGCCCATCGCATCGGCCTGGTCAACAAGGTGGCTCCCCCGGACAACTTCATGAAAGAGGCCGTTGCCATGGCTGAGGAGCTGGCGAAGCGTTCCCCAAGAGCCCTGGAGGCGGTGAAGAAGCTTTCCGATGTCGTGCCGCGCCTCGACAAATCGTCGGCCCTGGAATATGAGTTCAACGCCAGCGCCTTCCTTTTCTCCACTCCGGAGCGAAAGGTTCTGATGAATGAATTCATCATGAACCAGTTCCTGCACAAGATGCACAAGCCATCCTGACCCATCGGGCCCGCCAACGCCCGAATCTCCTCGATTTCCTCGTAACAATTGCTTTGACAATCCCGGATTCCTGATATAGAAACAGCGGGTTCGCAAAGTCCCGCCGTTGCGGTAACCAGCACGGATTTCACGGATTTCCGGAAAGGGATCAACGCATGAAAACCATATCGCTGGGATTGATCGGTTTCGGCACCGTTGGTACCGGTGTGGTCCGGATTCTCCAGGGAAGCGCGGAGATGCTGTCCCGAAGACTGGGAGCAAAGATCGTCCTGAAGCGGATCGCCGATCTGGACATCGAGAGCCCGCGTGTCGCCTCTGTGGGCAGGGACCTGCTGACGACCGATGCGGGAATCGTCCTGTCCGACCCGGAGATCGATATCGTCATTGAACTCGTCGGGGGGTACGAACCGGCCCGGACCTTTATTCTCCAGGCCGTGAAGAACGGCAAGCACGTCGTGACCGCAAACAAGGCGCTCCTGGCCACGCACGGTGACGAGATATTCCGGGCCGCCGAAACCGCCAAGGTGGACATCGGCTTCGAGGCCAGCGTCGGGGGAACCATTCCCATTATCAAGACGCTCAAGGAATCCCTCGTGGCCAACCGGATCCTGTCGATCCTGGGAATCATGAACGGCACCTCCAACTTCATTCTGACCAAGATGACCGATGAGGGAAAAGCCTTCGACGTCGTCCTCCGGGAGGCCCAGGCACTGGGTTTTGCCGAGGCCGACCCGACTTTTGACATCGAAGGAATTGATACGGCGCACAAGCTGGCGATCACCCTTTCCCTCGCCTACGGCAAACGGGTCAATCTCAACGATCTTTACAGGGAGGGAATCACCCGCATCACCCAACAGGACATCGAATTCGCCCGGGAACTGGGATACCGGATCAAGCTCCTGGCCATCGCCATCCAGCGCGGCGAGGCCGTGGAGGCGCGGATCCATCCCACGATGATTCCCTCGAATCACCTGCTGGCCAACGTGAACGGGAATTTCAACGCCTTCCATATCGTGGGAGACGCGGCGGATTCCGTTTTCCTCTACGGGCAGGGAGCGGGCATGATGCCGACGGCCAGTGCCGTCATCGGGGACGTGGTGGACATCTCCCGTGAAATCCTGAAAGGGACCTCCGGCAGGGTTCCCCACCGCACCCTCGGGGAAGATTTCCTGGAAGACATCCGCCTTGTTCCTTTCGACGAGATGACCACGAATTACTACTTTCGTTTCACCGCCGCCGACCGCGCCGGCGTTCTGTCGAAAATCTCGGGCATCCTGGGCGAGAATGACATCAGCATCGCCTCGGTCATCCAGAAAGGGAAAAAACAGGGCGGGGCCGTACCGGTCGTGATGACCACCTACAAGGCAAGGGAAAAGGACGTCCGGGAGGCTCTCAAACACATCGACCGGCTCGACGTTGTTCACGGAGAGACCGTCGTGATCCGGATCGAGGACGAAAATCTGTGATGAAATATGTAATCCTTCTGGGAGACGGCATGGCGGACCGACCTCTGGCCGAACTGGGCGGAAAGACACCGCTGGAGGCCGCACGAACGCCCAATATGGACCGGATCGCCGGAGACGGCCTGATCGGACTTGTGGATACGATCCCGGAAGGTCTCAAGCCCGGCAGCGACGTGGCGAACCTGTCCGTGCTCGGTTACGATCCGCGTCAGGTATACAGCGGCAGGGGGCCATTGGAAGCGGCCAATATGGGCGTCCGCCTCGAACCCGACGACGTGGCGTTCCGCTGCAACCTGGTGACCCTGGGGGGTGACGGCCTGGACGTGATGGATAGTTACAGCGCCGGGCACATCGGAACGGAGGAAGCCACCTCGATCATCGCCGACCTGCAGGGCGCTCTGGGAAACGAGGAGTTTCATTTCCATCCGGGCATCAGTTACCGGCACCTCCTCGTCTGGAAAGGCGGAGCAGCCTCTCTCCTCACCACTCCACCGCATGACATCACGGGTCAGAAAGCGGC
>CAYNEJ010000012.1:40265-42442 GCA_964396205.1 uncultured Syntrophaceae bacterium | reverse complement strand
ATCAAGGGGGAGAGTGGAATCTTCCTGACTGGTACCGGCAACGACACGCTCGACAATTACGGTACGATCATCGGCACCGGCGGCACGGCCGTCAACATGGGGGGCGGCGATGACACGGTCATCCTGCGTTCGGGGTCCCGGGTCACGGGAAATGTAGTCGGCGGAGCCGGAACCGATTCAATCCTGTTTGAAGGAACCGGGGAACTGATGGGCGGCACAGCCCTCGATTTTGAAAACATCACGAAGATGGGCTCCGGAACGTGGACCGTCAACGGCGACCTCCACAGCGGAAAGACCATCTCCGTCTATGGCGGCAGCACCAGTGTCCTGAAGGTCAATGGTGATTACACGCAGGATGCCAACTCGACCTTTATCGTGGAGTTCTTGGACGGATATACGGGAAAGATCCACGCCACGACGGCGCACCTCAATGGCGGCCTGGTCGTGGCCCTCGGGTACATCCGGGAAGGCGTCCACACGATCCTGGAGACGGAGAAAGGTGTGACGGGCACGTTTGACGGGCTTGGTGAACCGGGGGTGGAGCATAAGCTTGGCCGCTATATTTCGTATGTGCTTCTCTATGACGACAAGAAGGCGGCCATTTCCTACTTCTGGCGGTCCAGACACTTCGCGGAAGACGCCCTGACGCGCAACGAGATGGCCGTCGCCTATTATCTGGACGGCATGTACAACAACCTTACCGGTGACCTGGCCAACAACGTCTTCCGGGAGCTGATCAAGATGGAAGATCCCATGCTCTTCCGCTCCGCCCTCAACCAGATGGGAGGGGCGAGCCATACGGCCTTTGTCAGCGTCGACAAGGACCGCCAGAGCCGTTACTACCGGAGCCTCCTCCGGCGTGAGGTGGACCTTCCGTTCAAGACGACGGCGGACGAAAAACTCCAAAGCTTCCTGGGACAGACTGCTGCCACGGATGTCGACCAGATTGCCAATGCCCTCTCTGCCGCCGCCGCTCCCCTGGCTCACATTGCCGGCGGGATGGGGCTTCCCTGGAGCGTCTGGGGCAAGAGCTATGCAACGAAAGGCGAACGCCGGGGAGACGACATTGCATCGCGGTACGATTACTGGATGGGGGGCGCCCTGTTCGGGATGGATTATCGACCGCTGCCGGAGCTTCGGCTTGGCGTTTCCATCGGGTATTCGAAGACGGACATGACGATGAAGGATCTTCAGGACAACGGCCAGGAAGACAGCTTCCAGAGTTCGCTGTACGCGTCTTATACCCAGGACAACTGGTATGTCGATGTCGCACTCACCCAGGCCCGCAACAACTACACCATGAGCCGCTCCATTGACTTTGGCGAGATCTCGCGGACGGCCGAGAGCAGTTACGACGGGTACGAGTTTTCAGGATACGCCGAGGCGGGCTACAGGCTGCGGGCGCGAGGCTTCCAGATCATGCCGGTTGTGTCCTGTCAAGCTCTCCGCCATCACCGGAACGGCTTCCGGGAGAGCGGTGCGGATTCCCTGAATCTGATCTCGGAAGGCGAGGATACCGATTCGCTGCAGACTTCCCTGGGTATGAAGATCAGCAGAACGTTCAATGCCGGCGAGAGGCTTACATTAACGCCGGAATTCTCCGCCCGCTGGATCTATGAATTCGGGGATCCGGAGGCGCTCCTGAATGCCCGCTTCGCCGGTGCGCCGGCGGGGTCGTTTGCAGTGTACTCGGATAACGCCCGTCGGAGTAGCGCCGCCACCACGTTGGGGGTCACTGGCGACATGGGGAAAAGCCTCGGCTTCTTCCTGCATTACGATGTTGAGCTGAGGGAACGCCAAGCCAGCCACGCCGCGAGCGGAGGTCTGCGATACAGCTGGTAGTTTGTGAAAAGTATTCCTGATGCAATTTTTCCCATTGAGAAAGGTAGATCATGAAGAGAAGCATTGGTCCCTGCGACATGTTTTTTCCCGTTCCCGCGGCCTTGATCGTGAGCGGAGAAGGGGAGCAGGCAAACATCGCCACCGTATCCTGGATCGGCATTGTCAGCTCCGATCCTCCCACGATCGGGATCTCCCTCCGAAAGGACCGTTATACCCTGCAATTGATCCGCAAGGGGCACGAGTTCAGCGTCAACATCCCTTCGGAGGACCTGTCGATCCAAGTCGATTACTGCGGAATCATCTCCGGGCGCGATGCCAACAAGTTTGAGGCGACC
>CAYNEJ010000012.1:0-40255 GCA_964396205.1 uncultured Syntrophaceae bacterium | reverse complement strand
TTGTCCCTATAACCTGGAGTGTATTGTGGTGGGCGAACAGGAGATCGGAGATTTTGTCCTGATCATAGGGAAAATCGTTGCCAACCATATCGACGAGAACCTGCTGTCTCCCGAAGGCAAAGTGGAGATGGGCGCCGTCAGGCCGCTTGTCTACTGCGCCGGACCCAGGGAATACTGGAACCTGGGTTGCAAGCTGGACGATGCATACACGGTCGGGTTGATGATGGATATGGCTGAATAGAAGAGAGCGGAATAAGCACGATTGATGAGATGCTGTAAGGGGCGGAGAAAAGAATAAGGACGACGAAAAGGGGGGAATGCATTGAAGACAATCGGTTTGATCGGGGGGATGAGCTGGGAATCGACCATTCCGTACTATCGGATCATCAACGAAACCGTCAGGGAGCGGTTGGGGGGACTGCACTCCGCCCGGGTTCTTCTCTACAGCGTCGATTTTCATGAGATTGAGCGGCTGCAACACGAAGGAAACTGGGACCAGGCCGGTGAAGTGTTGGCCGGAGCGGCATGCTCCCTCCAGAACGCCGGCGCCGAGATGATCGTTCTCTGCACGAACACGATGCATAAAGTGGCCGAGCGGATTCAAGACGCCACGGACATTCCCTTTCTTCACATCGCCGATCCCACGGCCGAGGAGGTCAAGCGCAGCGGATTCTGTACCGTGGGCTTGCTGGGAACCCGCTTCACAATGGAACAGGATTTCTACAAGGGGCGTCTCCTGGATCGGCATGGCATCGAGGTCATCATTCCGCATGAAGAGGACCGCGAACTCGTGCACAGGGTTATCTTCGAAGAACTGTGCCTCGGAGAAGTCCTGGAGAACTCGCGTTCGGAATTCCGGCGCATCATCGGCGATCTTGCCGATCGGGGCGCCCAGGGAGTCATTCTCGGCTGCACCGAGATCCAGATGCTGGTCAGCCAGCGAGACTTGGATGTCCGCATCTTCGACACCACCGCCATCCATGCACGTGGGGCGGCGGAGTGGGCGCTGACAGGCTGTTGAACAGGCCTGCTCGCTGAATCGTTTACGCCCTTTGATACGGCATCCGTCTGTCTCATGATCCGGATTCCGAACAATGCGGCCGCGGGTCGCGCTTTTCTACAGTCCGGAACGGTGTCTTCGGCAACCCGCAGTTCTTCTTCCATATCTGGCTGCAAGAATGTATAGTCCGCATCACACTTCATACCTCCGATCCGGCGCCCATTCCATGAATGAATTTTTCCGATTCGAGGATCGCGGCACGAACCTGCGGACAGAACTTTCTGCGGGAATCACCACGTTTCTGACGATGGCCTACATCATCTTCGTGAATCCCGGGATTCTCTCCGCCGCCGGGGTTCCCTTCGCCGGCGCGGCGACCGCCACGGCCCTCGGCGCGGCCTTGATGTGCATCTGCATGGGCCTGGTGACGAACCGCCCGCTGGCCCTTGCCTCGGGGATGGGTCTGAACGCCGTCATCGCCTTCAGCGTCATCGGTTTCCAGCAGGCCAATGTCCCGTGGCAGGTGGGCATGTCGGTGATCTTCCTGGAAGGCGTCCTGATTCTGATCCTGGTCCTTTCGGGGCTCCGGGAAGCGGTGATGAACGCCATCCCGCTGGATCTCAAGCGGGCCATCGGCGTGGGCATCGGCCTCTTCATCACCATCATCGGGCTGAACGGGGGCGGGATCATCCGCCCGGCGCCGGTCACGCTCGTTGCCCTGGGCGACCTTTCCCAGAAGTATGTCTGGGTCTCCTTCATCGGCCTCTTTGCCGTCCTGATTCTCAAGACGATCGGGATCAGGAGCTCCATCCTGTTCGGAATCCTGGCGGCGACGATGGCTGCGCTGTTCCTGGGCGTGGCAAAGCCTCCCTCCGGAATCGTGGGGCCGCTCGATTTCCAGACGTTCTTCGGGCCCTTTCAGACCATCGACGGCACGTATGCCGTTCTCCGGGTGTTCACCCCCGCCCTCCTGGTCATGGTATTCGCCGTTTTGCTGACGGACTTTTTCGACACCATGGGAACCGTCGTCGCGGTGGGAGAGCAGGCGGGATTCGTGGACAGGGAAGGCCGGATTCCAGGGATCCGGGGCATCCTGACCGTGGACTCCGTGGCGGCGGTCACGGGGGGGCTTTTCGGGGCCAGTTCCATCACGACGTATGTCGAGTCTGCGGCTGGTGCCGCCGAAGGAGGGCGGACCGGCCTGACGGCGATCGTGGTCGGCATCCTCTTCGCGTTCGCGGCCTTCTTTTCACCGATCATCCAAATGGTCGGCGGCGGCTTTGCGATTCCCAGCGCCCAGCAGTACGTCCTGCTGGTCGGCACCGGCGCCACCGTACCGGCGGGCGACTATCACCTTTATCCGATCACCGCGGGTGCCCTGATCGTCGTCGGGTTCCTCATGATGGGGATTGTTCGGGAGATCCAGTGGAGCAACTTTGAAGAGGCCTTCCCGGCATTTCTCATCATGATTGGAATCCCGCTGACCTATAACATCAGCTATGGAATCGGATTCGGGTTCATCAGCTACACGCTCCTCAAGATCGTGCGGGGCCGGTATCGCGATGTCCCGCCCCTTCTCTATGTCATCAGTGCCGCATTTGTGATCGCCTTTGCATTGCCGTTTATTTGATCGGTCTGAAACATCATTTCATTCAAGGAGGTATGGCATGAAACTGCTCAGAATGGTTGTCCTTTTCGTGTCCTGTTTGCTGATCGTCATACCGACCGGCGCCGGCGCCGGCGCCGCGGCCGCGGGAAAGATTGTCGTCGCCCAGGGTGTGGACGTATTGAGCCTCGATCCCCAGAGGGCGGGGACGTCGGTCGATCTGAACTACTGCTCCGCCGTATTCGACGGCCTTCTGCGGAGAACGGGGAAGGACGGGATTGTGCCCAATCTGGCGGAGAGTTATCGGAACGTCGATCCGACGACCTGGGAATTCAAGATCCGCAAGGGCGTCTTCTTCCACAACGGAGATCCGCTGACCGCTGCCGACGTCGCCTTCAGCTTCAGCCGGACGAAGAAGGAGAGCAACCCCTTTAAAATGTTCTTTACGGGCCTGAAGGATGTGATCGCCGTGGATCCCTATACGGTTCGCATTGTCACGGCGAATCCCGATCCGATCCTGCCGAAACGGATGGCTTGTGTTGCATATATCGTCCCCGAAAAATACATTCGCGAAAAGGGGGAGGAATATTTTGCGCGGCATCCCGTCGGGACGGGCCGCTACAGATTCGTGAAGCACGTGGTCGGACAATTCGTCGAGATGGAGGCGAACGACCGCTACTGGGGACCGAAACCGGCAACGGTCAAGACGCTCGTGTTCAAAACCGTTCCCGATCAGGCCAAGCGCGAGGAGGAGCTGAAAAAGGGACGGGTGCAGGTCGCGGTCGGTATTCCGCCCCGTGCCGTTTCCGATCTGCAGAAGAATGCCGAAGTGAATGTGATCTCCGGTCCGAGCGGCAGGGTGGTGTTTATCGGTTTCAACCTGCTGAAGCCGGACGGCAGCCCGATTTCGGACAAACGGGTCCGCCAGGCCATCAGCCATGCCATCGACAGGGAGTGGCTCATTAAAAGAACGCTCCAAGGCAGTGGCGTACCCCTGGCCACGCCCCTGGTCCCCTCCGTCGACGGGTATGATCCCTCGATCCCGCCGATCCCCTATGATCCTGCAAAAGCCCGGAAACTCCTGGCGGAGGCGGGTTATCCGAACGGATTTGAAATCGCGCTGGGTGCACCCTCCGGACGCTACATCCACGACCGGCAGGTTGCCGAGGCGGTTGTCGGGATGCTGGACAGGGTCGGCATCAGCGTGAGCGTCAAGCTGTATGATTGGGCCGCCTATCAGCAGGCTCTGGCGAGCCGCAAGCTGGAACCCATGTATCTGCTGGGATGGGGCAACCCGTTTTATGACGCCGACGGCGTGCTGATTCCGATCCTTTCAACCGGCACCCGCGTTTCCCACTATTCCAATCCGGAACTGGACAGGCTGCTACAGGCGGCGCGCTTCGAGATGGATCCGCAAAAGAGGCAGGCCCTTTACCGCGAGAGCCTTCTCAGGATTCACGACGACGTCCCGGGGATCTATCTCTACGAGGAGGTCGCGCGGTACGGCATCAGCAGGAACGTGGGCAACTTCCCGGCACCGGAGGGAAGCGAGCGGAAGGACCTCGACATGCTGGAGCTGAAGAGCCGGTAAGAATCGGGTCTTGTCCCCGACTCTGTTGGCGTTCGTTCCTCTTCGCCCCGTCACCCGATGGCGGCCTGTCCTCTCCGTCCCGGGGGCGCTCCCGGCCTTTCCCATGACCCCGGCCGAGGGCGCCCTCATCATTCTTCCCCGCCCGGGGCCTCCACATTCCCCCGTTGTTCCTCCCCCAGGAAATCCTCGAAGTGGTACCACTGGGCTGGATGGCTGCGGGCCTCCTCCTCCAGGATCCGGGCATAGGCCTGAACGGAGCGGCGGACGGCTTCTTCCCTGTCCTTCCTTGAAGCGGCTTTCACGGTCCAGGGCGGGCTGACCCGGATGCAGTAGCGGCCCCTGGCCTCGCGATAGACGAAGAAGGGCAGGATCGGCGCCCCTGACAGAAGGGAGAAGAGGTGGGGCGTTTCGGGAAGAAGGGCTTCGTGGCCGGCGAAGGCGGCCGGGACGGACCGCTGGCTTTCGTGCCAGAGGCGGTCCCCGGTCATGGAGACCAGTCCGCCCTCCCGGAGGAAGCGGATCGCCTCGACGAGGTCGAAGGGCGAGGCGGCGTCGGGCGACGCCGTCACGATCCGCACGCCCCGCTCCGACAGGCTCTGCTTCTGCATCCGCTCGATCTGCTCCCGGTGTTTCTCTCCCACGTACAGGAGAAGCTTCATTCCCTTGCCTTTCAGGAGATGGGCCGAGACCTCCCAGTTCCCCAGGTGGGACATGAGCAGAACGCCCCCCCGTCCGGAAGCCACGGCGTCTTCCAGGTAGTGGAACCCCTCGCTTTTGTACGCGATGTCGCCCCGCTCCTGAAGCAGGAAGCGGTCCAGGAAGACGGAGGTGAAGTTCTGGTACTGGCGCCAGGTCAGAAAGAGGGCGTGAAGAAAGCCCTGTCCCGGGAAAAGGATACGGTAGAAACGGACGCTACGGGCAACCCGTCCGGGGAAGAACAGAAAGTAGCCCGCGGCGATGAACCAGGCGAAGAATCGGAAAATCCAGGGGCCGAGGCACCGGGTGAGGGTTGTGAGAAACCGGTAGAAGGCCAGCTTCATGCTTCGTATTCCATGGGTTTCCGGGCGATGAACCACCAGACTTCGCGGTTCGCCGACGCAGGCTCCCGCGCAGTGACACGAAGCCCCGCATCCTCGACGGCCTGTCGGACTTCCTCGGCGGGGCGGAATTGCGCTTGTTTGCCCGTCCATTTCAGGCGCAGTTGCTCAAACCGGCGTTCCGGCGAGGGCTTCGAGAATGCAGGGACGATGGCCCGGAGGACCAGGATGCCCCCCGGCTCCATCATGGCGGCGAGACGGGCCAGGGTGAGGTGAAGCTCCCCGTCGTCGAGCATGTGGATCACATCGAGGAGGAGCGCCATATCGACCGGATTCGGAACGAACGGAAGGTCCGGGGCCTTCCCCACAGCCATTTTGCCCCTGTCGCCGACGGCTCGGGAGGCGACCCGAATCCGGTCGGGATCCGGATCGAGGCCGAACACCCGGGCGTCCGGATTGATCTCCAGGAGCCAGGACGAGGGGATGCCATACCCGCAGCCGACGTCCAGAATTGTCCGGGGATGGGGGGCGAAAGAAGCCAGGCGGGGGAACATCGGGTCCAGGCGCAGCTTGAAGAACACGAAGGCCCGCACGTATCCCTCGATCCGGCGGTAGCGGGAGAGCACGCGCCGGGCGTGATGCCCCGATCCGGGTTCCACGGTTTCTTCCGGAAGGATCACCGGCCGGTAGAGTCGCCGGAGGAGCGGCGGTACGATGGCCGCTGTTCCAAGGAAGGAGTAGCCGATCCCCAGGACAAGGGCGATCCCGGCGCTGTTCAGCATGGCGTGGCTCGCCAGGGACAGGACGCCGAATCCCAGGAATGTGGTTGCGAAGGAGAGCAGGATCGACAGGCGGATGAGTGTCATGGAGGGATGCTTCTCGTCCAGGTAGTGCTGCTGGGAGCGAACGAGGTACAGGGCGTAGTCGGTGCCCATCCCGATGATGACGGCGGAAGCCATGATTGTCGGAATGCCCGGGGGCCGGCCGATCAGGTGCAGGGTCCCCAGGGTGCAGATGAGTGAGAAGGCCGTCGGGGCCAGTGCAACGAGGGTGAGCGGGATGTCCAGAAGGTACAGCAGGACCACCAGGATGGTCATGAGGCCGACGATGCCTGCCACCCGAATGAATCCCTCCAGGATGACGCCTCCGAGGCGTTCGGTGAAGACGGCCGGATCGAACAGCCGGGCCAGGCCGGAGGTGTGCAGGCGGTTGAAGAAGTCGGTTCCCCGGTAGGCGGGACCCGGGATGACCGTGACGAACTGGCGCCAGGGGCCCACCCCGGCGGAAGGTGCGATCCCCAGCAGGCCGTAAAGGGACGCCGGGATCTCCACGGCGGTTCCCGGCGGCGCTTCAAGGCGAAGCAGGAAGGGGTCAAAGGCCCGGGTAAGAAAGCCCTCCGCTTGGGCCGCCTCATTCAGGCTGCGTTTGCAGGCCTCCCTTCGCTCAACCGTCCAGAAATCCCGCCAGGCCCTCCTGTTCACCTCGGCCCGTTCGGGACCGGGGAAGGCCATGGAGGCCACAAAGGCCGCCGACAAGGTTCCTTTTGCCAACTCCTCATCCAGCACGGCCGTCAGTCGGTCCCCCTTCTCGCGCATCTCCCGGAGGGTGCTTCCCTCGGACAGCAGGTAAACCCGGTTCAGGATGTCGCCCCAGGCCTGTTTCACCTCTTCCTCCGCGGCCAGGGTCTCGGTGCGGACGGTATTGAGGGACTTCAGGTCCACCTGGAAATCCGGCCGGGCGAACGGCAGGAGGGCCAGGCACAGGACCAGTGCCGCCCAGGGTTTCCAGGCGGGATCGGCGGAGGTCAGCCTTTCGGAGAAACGCCGGAGCCAGGGGGTTCCCTCCCGGCCGGCCGGGGGAACGACGGGAAAGAGGAACGGGTAAACCAGGTGGACGAAGGCGAACGTGAACACCACGCCCAGTGCGGTCAAGGCGCCGAGTTGGGCCAGAGCCGGGAACCCGCTCAGGAACAGGGAAGCGAAGCTCACCGCCGTGGTCATCATGGCCAGGAGACCCAGGGACCAGACCTCGCGGGTCGTGTCGAGACCCCGGGTCTCTCGGGTCCGGTCGAGGAACAGGAGATAGGTGATCCCATAGTCGACGGTGAAGGAGATGATGGCACCGCCGAAGCCGATGGCCAGCACGGAAATGGAGGATCGGAAGAGGGACAGGACAAAGTAGGCCAGGGCCGTTCCCATCAGGGCGGGGAAGAGGGCGAGAAGTCCCAGCAGGGGACGGGGAAATCCGATCAGGAGCAGGATGGCAATCGCCACGGTGGAAAATATCATGGCCCGGCGGGTGTCCGTTTTGGCGGCGGTTTCGTTGTCCAGGGCGGCCCGGTAGGCCCCAACGGGCGTGAGGGTGAGCCGGGGTGGTCCGGTCCGTGTTCGGTTCAGTTCCGCCTGGATGTCCACGAAGAGCCGGTCCGCCCGCCGGGCAAAGTCGGTGGCTGTGGCCGATGTACCCGGTTCGGCGACGATGAGGCCCCGGGATCCGTCGGAGGAGAGAAGAATGTCTCCCGACGGCCGGGCCCCCTTTGCCGGGGACAGGTGCGCCATCCGGCCCAGGACAAGGAAGCGGAGCCCCAGCGGGTCCGCGGCCAGCCAGCGGGCCTGGCCGATGCCTTCCAGGCCCTGGATCATGGACGCCTGTGCATGGATCGCCTTCCGGATTGCCGATCTCTCGAGCAGCGGGGCAACATTGCGCTGCAGATCCCGCTCCGTGAACAGGAAGGGCAGGTTTTCCACAACCCCGTCCACCAGTTCCGGGAATGCCCCTACTTCCGCATCCAGTCCGACACGGCGGAAAAGGCCGCTGTCCTTCATTTTCCTGACGACAACGGCCGCGCCTTCCTGGAGAGCCCGGGGATCGATGGGTTCGCAGCGCAGGTCCACTACGATGCGGTCCTGCATGGGATGGCTCTTCAGGACGGCACCCGCATCGGCCAGGACAGGGTCCGTGACGGGAAGGGCGTTGAGGATATCCGTATCCACGCCCATACGGCTCTTTCCGATGAGGAAAAGGGCAGCCACGGTGATCACAACGACCAGGGCAACAGACCAGCGCAGAATGGGAGGGGGTTTCTTCATGGGCGAAGGCGCGAGCGGGATTTTTTCGGCTCGATTTCCAGGAGGAACCGGTTCTCCTTCCGGTATAGAATCGGCCGGATGATGTAATCCTTCTGAGAAACCAGTTCGACGACCGCCCGCAGGGCTCCTGAGGCTGAATCCAGGTTGATCCGGACCTGGCGGACCAGGGGACCCTTGCCGTCCTGTTGGGTTTTGACCCCCTCATCCATGGTGGCGCCTGCGACGTCGAAGTAGATCCGGGGTTTCTCCCCCGGCAGGGTCTTGAGAACCGGTCGGTATGGACGGTCGAAGGTGAAGGACACCCGTTCCCGGCCCTTTCGGTCCACTCCGCATGTGACGATTTTCAGGCGGAGGGCGGCCGCCTTCACGGTTCCGGCGGAGCCGGGCTTTCCCACGGCGGGTCGCTTCGCGGCCACCGCTTTGGGGTCGGCTTCGGCGGCCTGTTCGGCCGGCTTCGCCGGCCCCGGTTTTGCGGCCGGCGTGGCCGGACCGGAAGGGGTGTCCGCGGTGGAAACAGGGGCGCTGCCCGGAGGTTTCCCGATCCGGGTAATGGTGGGAACGGGATCGCCGAAGACCTGCGTGGCCGTGAACAGGCACACGACCACGAAAAAGAGCACTCGGTTCATGGGCCGGATACGCCTCCGGTGTCTAGCCTGGGATTTGCCCGGCTGGAATTCCTGCTTCCCGGTCATCCCGAAGCCGGAGGCCCGTCGGGCGAGATCATGGCTCCAGGTTCCGAATCATTCATCAGGGGGCCCCAGTTTCCCCGGATGGTTTCCCGTTCCTGACCCTGCCGGAGAAGATCGAGGAACCGGCTGCGGGAAACGAAACGGGCGCCGAGACTTTCCAGGTGGGTCGTGTGAACCTGGCAGTCCACCAGAACAAAATCAAGTTTCTGAAGACGCCGGACCAGGGCGACCAGGGCGACCTTGGAGGCGTTGCTCATGGCTGAAAACATGGACTCCCCGAAGAAACACGCCCCCAGGGAAACGCCGTAGAGGCCTCCCGCCAGGGAGTCCCCATACCAGACCTCAACCGAGTGGGCAAGGCCGGATTGGTGCAGTTCCCGGTAGGCCTCCCGCATCTCCCGGGTGATCCAGGTCTCCGGGCTGTTGGGACGAAGCTTCCGGCAAGCGTCGAGGACGGATGTGAAGGCGGCGTCGAAGGTGACCCGGAAGAGATTTTTCTTCAGGAGCTGCCGCATGCTCCGCGACACCTTCAGTTCGTCCGGGAAGAGGACGAAACGCGGGTGCGGAGACCACCAGAGGATTGGTTCGCCGGGACCATACCAGGGAAAGATCCCGAGCCGATAGGCCTCGATGAGGCGCGGTATCGAGAGGTCGCCGCCGACGGCCAGGAGGCCCGACGATTCGGCCAGCGAAACCGGCGGGAAGACAGGCTCCCGGGGAAGCTGGAAGACCGGCATGGGTTATCCCGGGACCTCCTCCAGGACCCGGATGACCACATCGTTATCCTCGACGTCCGCCACGGCCGAGCCACCCTTCTGCAGACGGCCGAAGAGCACCTCGTCGACAAAGAAATGCTTGATTTTGTCCTGGACGAGCCGTCCGATTTCCCTGGCTCCGAACTCCGGAGAGTAACCGCGGCGGGCAAGCTCCTCGTAGCAGCGCTCCGTCACCTCCAGGGAGACGCCCTTTTCCTTGAGCTGGTTGACGAATTCGCCCACGGTCTTCTTGACGATCGAAAGGACGATGTCCGCCGGGAGGCTCTCGAAGTGCACCACCGCATCCAGGCGGTTCCGGAACTCGGGAGAGAAGGTCTTCTCGACGGCGGCCGACACGGCGTCCCTGTTGACAGGCCGGCTTTCGAAGCCGATGACGGACCGCCCGATCTGACGCGCCCCGGCGTTGGAGGTCATGATCAGGATCACGTTCCGAAAGTCCGCCTTGCGGCCGGCATTGTCCGTCAGGGTGGCGTAATCCATGACCTGGAGCAGGGTGTTGAAGACGTCCGCATGGGCCTTTTCGATTTCGTCCAGCAGAAGGACCGCGTGAGGTTCCTTGCGGACCGCTTCCGTCAGGAGACCGCCCTCCTCGTATCCCACGTAGCCGGGAGGGGCGCCGATGAGGCGGGCCACCGTGTGCTTCTCCTGGTATTCGCTCATGTCGTACCGGTGGAGCGGGACGCCCATAATGGCCGCCAGCTGCCGGGCCAGTTCCGTTTTGCCCACTCCCGTCGGCCCCACAAACAGGAAGGAAGCGACAGGTTTCCAGGGCTCCCGGAATCCCGCCCGGGCGCGCTTGATTGCCTCCGCCACGGCGGTGACGGCGTTGTCCTGTCCGAAGATCTGCATTTTCAGGTCCGGAATCAGGGCGCGCAGCTTTTCCGCGTCGGAGGAGGAGACGTTCTTTTCGGGAATCCGGGCCATTCGGGCCACCACGCCTTCAACGGCCGGGCGGTCGATGGTGCAGGAGGCGTCTTCCTCCTCACGGGTCATGGCCGCGCAAGCCCCTGCCTCGTCCAGGACATCGATGGCCTTGTCCGGGAGATGACGGTCGTTGATATAGCGGGCCGCTAGCTCGGATGCCGCCTGGAGTGCCTCTTCCGTGTAGGATACCTGGTGGTAGAGCTCGTAGCGTTCCCTCAGGCCCTTCAGGATTTCCAGCGTCTCATGGCTCGTGGGCTCCGGGACGTCGATTTTCTGGAACCGCCGGGACAGCGCCCCGTCCTTTTCGAAGTGTTTCCGGTACTCGTCGTAGGTCGTGGATCCGATGCAGCGGATCTTGCCCGACACCAGGGCCGGCTTGAGGATGTTGGAGGCGTCCATCGAGCCGCCGGAGACCGCGCCGGCGCCGACGATGGTATGGATCTCGTCGATGAACAGGATGACTTTGTCCAGCTTTTCCAACTCGGCGATGATCTTCTTCATCCGCTCCTCGAAATCGCCCCGGAAACGGGTCCCCGCCAGGATAGAGCCCATGTCGAGGGCGTAGATCTTCGATCCCTTGAGCGGCCGAGGCACTTTCCCCTCGACGATCAAGCGAGCCAGTCCCTCGGTGATGGCCGTCTTGCCAACGCCGGGCTCGCCGACGTGGACGGGGTTGTTCTTGAATCGGCGACAGAGAACCTGCATCGTCCGGGTGAGGATGTCCTCCCGGCCGATGAGGGGGTCGATCTCGCCGGCCAGCGCCTTGGCGGTCAGATCCGTTGTGAAGGCGTCCAGGATCTTGGTTCCCTCCGCCTCTTTTTCTCTTTCTCTTCCGGGCATGGCTTTCCGGATTTCCTGCTCGCGCTCCCGGCGGCCCGGAGGTTCCTCCTGGCTTACCGTCGGGATGACGCGGATACCGTGGGAGATGAAATTCAAGAGGCTCAGACGGGTGATTCCCTCGCGCTGCAGGAAATAGGCGGCGAACGATTCGGGCTCGCTCAGCATGGAGACCAGGACATCCCCCAATTCAACCATTTCCTTTTGGGCGGAGAAGGTGTGCCGCACAGCCCGCTCCATGAGCCGGTGAAATCCCAGGGACTGGAGGGGGTCCGACTCGGTCACCACGGGGTTCGTGTCCCGGAGATGCTTCTCCAGTGCCCCTTTGAGGCGCTCGATGTTGCCGCCGCTCTGTTCGATGATGTCCCGTCCCTCCTCGAAGAAAAGGCAGGCGTACAGGATGTGCTCCGGGGTGAGGAATTCATGCCCCCGGGTCTTCGCTTCCGTATAGGCCGCCACGATGATGGCGTTCAGGTCTTCACTGATCTGCATATGCCCATCCCTCTACCGGGATCCCGTCCCGGTCAGGCCTCCTCCATGCTGCAGCGGAGGGGGAATTCCCGCTCCTTGGCCATGGAATGAACGAGTGATACCTTGGAGGAGGCGATATCATAGGTATACACCCCGCAGATGCCCTTCCCCTTGCGATGAACGTCCAGCATGATTCGCGTAGCTTCCGCCGCCGGCTTGTGGAAGACCGAGATGAGGACCTCCACGACAAAGTCCATGGTCGTGTAGTGATCATTGTGAAGGATCACCCGGTACATCCGGGGTTCCCGAAGGTCCGCCTCGTCTTCGACGTCGATTCCATCCCCGGGCCGGGGCGGTTCTGCCGGATAATTCGTCATGGTTGATCAGCCGCTGCCTTGTTTCCGTTTCTTACACACTTGTTGCGGATGGCACCTGGGTCGATAATATAAGCAACTGGATCTGAAATTCAAGCTTTCCCGGTGGAAGAATCAGCCGCGCTCAGTCGGAGCGACGGGATCGCAGGGTGCGGGGGATCAGGATCCGTTGAGCGATGAGAGAAGTGAAGGTCCAGGAATTTCTCATAAAATCAAGAAATGGCCGATAGTGGGAAATCCGCTGGTTGCCGGGCGGGTAGACCACCCGGACGGGAACTTCCAGAACAGGGATATGGTGCCACCGGGCCCGCGCCAGAACTTCCACCTCGAACTGGAAACGCCTTGCCCGCACACCCAGATGCAGGGTCTCCGGAATTGGATAAACCCGGAAGCCGCTCTGGGTGTCTGCTACGGGAGGCCCCCCGGAGGCCCGGACCCAGAAATTCGAGAATTCCCGGCCGAAACGACTCGTCCAGGGGACCTCCCGGGCGTCCATGCCCCGGCGGTTTCCCACGACGATGGGCCGCTCTCCCCCGGAAATGGCCGCCAGGAGAAGGGGGATGTCCTCCGGGTTGTGCTGACCGTCGGCATCGATGGTGACGGCCCAGTCGGCGATGCGGGCGGCCTCCGCCAGTCCCGTGAGAATGGCGGCCCCCTTGCCCAGGTTTTTCCGGTGGTGAAGGACCGTGATGCCCTCGATCGACGCCAGGGAGCGGGACGTGTCGTCGGTGGAGCCGTCATTCACGGCGATTACCCGGAGCGACAGGTTCATGGTCTTCCGGATGACCGACTTCACCGTGGAGCCGTGATTGTAGACGGGAATGACGACAGCGGTTCTTTTGGGTCCGGGTGTTGATGCCGGCATGGGGACCTCCCCTTTCGGCGGGGTTTAACGAAGGTTGCGGCCGGGAGCCGCATGGCCGAGGAAAGCAACAGCCCACGTCTCAGGTCCCATGTGGGCTGCGGAAGTCAGAGACAGGGGTTCGAGAAGGATTTCCGCGGCAGGAAAGCGCGAGCGGACCAGCGGGAGGACATCCTTTTCCAGCCAGGGGCGGTTGTTCGAGTGTTCCAGGAGCACAACGCCGGTTCCCGGGGAGGGAAGCCCAGCCTCCAGTTTTTCCAGGGCGAAGCGGACCTGATCCTTCCGGTTCCGGACCACCCCGACTTTTTTTGCCCCGTCGGGCAGGGGGCTGATGACGGGCTTCATGTGGAGCATGTCGCCGAAAAAGGCGCTGCCCTTCGAAAGCCGCCCCCCCGCGGCGAGCCATTTCAGGCGATCCAGGAAGATGTATTCCTCCGTCCGTGCCACGGCCTCCCGGGCAAAGGCCAGGACAGCCTCCGGGTCGGACGCCCGGGCGGCGAACCGGGCTGTCTCGATGGCCATCAGGCCCAGCCGGCCCGAGGCGGCGCCGGTGTCGATGACGGTCAGGCGATCGGCCGGGTCGTTTTGGCGCTTCCACTCCAGGGCCGTTTCGTAATTGCCTGTGAAAATGGATCCGACACATAGATAGATCGCGCGCCCGAAGCGGCCGAGAACGCTCTCGTAACTCTGCTGCCGTTCGAGAACGGAGGCCTGGGAGGTTGAGACCTTCTCGCCCGCCTGCATCGCCTGGAACAGATCCTCCGGCGAGAACAGAGTTTCCGGGAGACACCGCTCTCCCACGGTGAGGTAGCTGTCCAAGAGCGTGATGCCAAGCTTTCGCGCCCCGTCGCGGGTCAGCGATCCCGCCGCGTCGGTCATGACATGGATGGGAGCCGCCGCGGCGGCGGTGCCGAAATCGGCGGTCTGCCGCGTCAGGTCATCGACGGACCAGCGGACGACGGGGGCGATGGTCTCGATGTCCTTCCGCAGGGAAACAGCATCGTCCGTGTGAAGGTGTACCTTCAGGTAGCCCTGTTCCCGGATCAGGACCACGCTTCTTCCAACCGCGGAAAGCCGGTTGTAGGTTTCCTCCGGGTTGTCCGTACCCTGGAGGACCATGTCCACGCACCATCCTCCCTCGTCGGGCCCGGTCCCGGACCGGTGGACCCGGAGGCGGTCCCCGAAGGCCTCCGTAACCGGGCGGACGCCGGCGATGGAGTTCCCCATCGCTGGGAAGAATCCTTCGAAGAATAGGTACATGCCGAGGGCTCCCGCGTCGACGACGCCGGCCTCCCGGAGTTTCGGCTGCTGTTCCACCGTGTTCCGGACCACGTCCTGGAGCCGGTCCATCAACCGGCGGCACCACCCCGGATCCGTCTCCCCGGGGGCGTCCCGCAAGCCCTCCGCCAGGGCCTCGAAAAAGGTCAGCATGGTCCCGGGCTTGGGCTCCCGTACGGCCTCCCGGGCCTGGTCCCTTCCCCGGGCAACCGCGGCGGCCAGCGAGGGCAGGTCCTGTGCGTGAAGCAGCCGGCTGAAGAAACGGGCGGCGATGTTGCCCGAGTTCCCCCGGGCGGAAAGGAGAAGATCCCGGTTGAGCGCCTCCCGCTCACGCCCCGGGAAACGAAGCGGAGCCAGGCTGAGGACGAGATTGCGCCCCGTGTCCCCGTCCGCCACGGGGAAGACGTTGATATCGTCCAGGAGGTCCGACCAGGCCGTGACCCGCTCCACGCCGGCGGCGAGTGCTCTGGAATAATCCATGGCGTCCTTAGAATCCGAGGGCCTGGCGGATTTCGTCGGGGACGGAGAAGAGGATTTCCATCTCCGGCGCCTTCACCGCCACCTGTTCGGTCCGGCCCCTGGTGCAGACCTGACCGTCCGCTGCCAGCCGGATCTCGAAGTCGAAGACGAGCTTGAACCGGGCCTCCCGGACAATGGCCCGGCAGACGAATTCGTCCTGGTAGCGGAGCGGCAGGATGTGCTTCGTGGAGGTCCGGATGATGGGAAAGACGATGCCTGTCCTCTGGTAGATCTGGTAGAGGTCGATCCCGTGGGCGCCCAGCAGGGCGACGCGGGCGTCCTCGAAATAATTCATGTAATTACCGTGCCAGACCACCTGGATGGGGTCCAGGTCGTAGAAGGGGACCCTGCGGGTGATCTCGAAGGTGATGGGCTCTTTGCTTTCCATGGATTCGATTTCCTTACCGGTCCTCCGGGTCACGCCGGTGGGCCGGAACGGGCGATGAAGGTGACGACGGCCTCAATGTCCCTGTCCATTTCCCGGTCTTCCAGGACGGCCGGAGAGAGGCGGCGGACGGCCCGGATCAATCGGCTCAATCGTGGCCGAATGTCCGCGTTTCCACGGATTTCACAGGCCTGGACCGCCGCCAGGAGGTGGATGGCCGCCGCCCGCTCGGCAAGGGTGCAGACCCGCTCGGCGTCGCGGGCCGCGATCGTTCCCATGCTGACCTTGTCCTGGTTGTTCGATTCCGTGGGGCGGGAAAAGGAGGCCGCCGGCATGGTGAGCTTCAGTGCCTCCGCCGCCAGGGCCGATACGGCCAGGGAGAGGGCCTTGAAGCCGTGCCTGAGCAGGCTCTCGCGCCCGTTGGCCCGGACCAGGTCCGCCGGCAGGCCGCGGTTGGTGTGGGGGTCCACCAGCAGGGCCACCTGCCGGTCCGAAAGGTCCGCCACCGAGGCGACGGCCGCCTTCAGCGCGTCCGCGGCGAAGGCGATGTGACCGCCGTAGAAATTGCCGCTCATGACGGGGGGGCCGCCGGCGGGATCGAAAATCGGGTTGTCGTTGGCGCTGTTGGCCTCGGTCTCGATCCACGGAACGATCCAGGACAGGGCGTCGGCGAGGACGCCCGCCACCTGGGGAACGCAGCGGACCGAGTAGGGGTCCTGGAGGGTCTCCGGCGCATCCGCTTCCACGGCCGACGAACCCGCTTTTGTTTCCAGGAGGTCTCGAAGACACCGGGCCACCTCGACCTGGCCGGGATGGGGCTTGGCCTCCCCGGCGGCGGCGTGGAAATGGGAGGACTTGCCGCGGAGAGCGTGTACCGTGAGTGCCGTGGCCCCGACGACGGTGTCGAGGATCCGGCGGGCCCGGTCGGCCGCCAGGACGGCGATGCCCGTCATGGTCGCCGTGCCGTTCATCAGGGACAGGGCTTCCTTGGACTCGAAGGAATAGGGGGGAATTCCGACCTCCGCAACGGCCTGGGCGGCAGGCATCCGGACGCCGCGATAGAACACCTCCCGTTCGCCGATGAGGGCCGCGGCAACGTACGACATGGGCGTGAGGTCTCCCGAGGCCCCGACGGATCCCTCGCAGGGGACGACCGGCGTGATTCCCTCGTTGAGGAAGCGCGCCATCCGCTCCAGGAGAGCGACGGATACCCCCGAGTAGCCCCTGGCGAGCCCGATCATCCGGCAGAGCATGGCCGCCCGGGTCGCCTCGATTCCGATGGGTGCCCCGGTGCCGCAGCCATGAAAATGGAGGGGGCTGCTGCCTCCATTCTTCAGGACCTCCTGTCGGGTGAGTCGCTTGCCGCAGGAGCGGCCGAACCCGGTGGTGACGCCGTAGACGGGGACGCCGTCCCGGATGGCATCCGCCAGCAGGCGGCGGGACCGCTCCATGGCCCAGCGGAAATCTTTCCCGACGCCGATCCGCACCTGCCGGCCGTTCACGGCGACGGCCACGATGTCCTCCAGCGGGACCGCGCTTCCGTCGATTACAAGGGGTTTCATCTTTTTTTCCAAAGGTTTTGACATGATCACTCCGGTTCTGCGTGAGGCGCAACGAAGGCGTTTTTACCGGATGGGGTCCCGTCCGTCAACCTCTAGTTGGCGGATTCTCCCCGGCAGTCTCCCCCCCGCGTCCGAACCGGGAGGCCATCAGGTCTCGCCGGCGCCGGCGATATGTGCCGTCCCGGTGTTCCTTCTCGCTGACTTTCTTGAGAAGCTTGAACATTTTATAGGTCTGGGGCTCGTCCCGATAGAACGTGTCCCAGGCATAGTGGAACAATTCCTGGAGTTTCTCCGGAGGCATGTTCCGGGGCTGGAAGACGACCTTGTCGGCGGTATAGTCGTTCCAGTCGTAGGAAAGGATTCTCCCCTCCCGGTGGAGGTCCTCGAAGGTCCGGGTGTGCGGGAACGGCGTCAGGATGGTGAATTCCGCCAGGTCCAGCTCGATCTCCATCAGGAAGTCGATGAGCCGCTTGATGCTGTCTTCCGTGTGGTTGTCGAGGCCCAGGAGGATCGTTCCCTCGACGCCGATGCCGTGGTCGTGGTAGCGGCGGATGCGCTCCCGGATGGTTTTGGAGGTGTCGAAGACGGCCTGGTAGACGTACCAGGCCCCTGCCTGGGCGGCCAGGTCCAGGATCTCCGGGTCGTCCTCGATGGGGTGACAGCACCAGTTCTTCTTGAGGGGGATCAGGGCCCGGAAGAGGTCCTTCTCCCACTGGCTGTCCTGGGCGAGGGAGTTGTCCACCACGAAGAGGCGGTTGTTGTCGATGCCGGCGATCTCCTCGGCCACCCGGTCGACGGGTCGGGGCCTGAACTTCCGGCCTCCGAGGAAGGAGACGCAGCAGGGATAGCAGTTGAAGCGGCAGCCCCGGGAGGCATGGACCAGGTCCACCATCTGGACGCCCTTGTAGTTGTAGAGGTCCCGCTGGAGGATGTCCCGCCGGGCCGGCCCGATCCACTCCGTCGGGGGCCGGTTGTCGAAAAAGTCATAGACTTTCTTGAGCTTTCCTGACCGGAAGTCCCCGATCACCTCCTCCATGCGTCCTTCCGCCTCGCCGAGAAAGATCGAGTCGGCATGTCCTGCCGTCTCCTCGGCGTGGAGCATCGTCCCGATCCCGCCGCAGAGGACCGGGATGCCGCGGCGCCGGTACTCGCCGGCGATCTCCCATCCCCGTTTCACCTGGCTTGAGAGCATCATGGAGATGCCGACCAGGTCGGCCTTCTCGTCCAGATCGAGGGGCTGGACGTTCTCGTCGGTGAAGGACACCTCGACGTCCGGAGGGAGGGCCGCGGCGAAGACCACCGGGCCGTGGGGTGGCAGGTGGAATTCCGTCTGTCCCTCAAGCTTTCTCCAGCGGGGATAGATCAGTTTCAGTTTCATGGAGCAAATCCCTTTCTCGGTGTGATGCGCAGGCTCATGGTTTGTCCTCTTCCTCTTCAGCGGTGGTCTCCGGCCGGCTCTCCAGCCGAACGGGGGTCCCCGTCAGGAGGGTCAGGGTCAGCCGGTAGGGAAACGCGCCGTGACCCGTCAGTTCGAGTTTCTTGGGGAGGCCGTGCCCGCTGGTGCCGCTCGTCCGCAGGGTCCGTGTCAGGGTGCCGTTCCGGTACAGCCGGATCTCCCACTGCTCCGGTCCCGCAAAAACCACATCCGTGGTCACGTCTTCTTCGTTCCGGTAGCGGCAGACCGGACGGTTTCCCTCATCCAGCCCCACGGCCTCGGGGGCCGTTCCCGGCGGGAAAAGGCAGAACATCACGTCCCGGAGGAGAGAACGGGCGAAGGCCTCGTCGGTGAAGGGCGAGACGGCCCGCTCGATCTCCATGTCCTCGCCTTCGATCCGGGCGGTGAAGAGCACGAATCCCTCAAGGGTCATGAGGCTGAGGCGGAGGGTCCGCGCCGAGGGGTCGGCTACGGTGATCCCGATGGCGGAGGTCCCGCTGCCGTCGGGCAGGACGGCCTGGAGGGAGTGGATCAGACGTGTATTCTCCCGGAGAAACGGGAGGCGGCACCTGTGCCGGGTCTGTTCCAGGGAAAGCCCCTCACCGGGCCGGATGGGCGGCAGTGCGCTGCAGGCCGCCAGGAGAAGAACAGCCGCCGGAAACAGGAAAAGATACCGGAATCGTCTCATGGGATCGCCTCACCGGGGTTGGTGAAGATCTGCTCCGCGAGCGGCAGGTTGTGGTCCGCTCGGGTGAAGTCCAGCATGGTCCAGGCATCCTTTCCCTCGATGATTTTTACGCTCCGGATGGCGCCCCGCTTTTCCCGCGAAAGGGCGATCTCGATCCGGGTGATCAGACTCAAGAGGGACGGGTCTCTCGGGACCAGGATGATCCGGGCGGGACGACCCGGCTCGAGACGGGCGGTGAAGCGGGGATCGGCATCGAAGTGCCCCTGCGTCCAGGCGGATATCGAATCCATCACCATCTGCATGCCCTGGAGACGGCCGCCTGCCTCGGGGACCCATCCTCTGTCCCCGTAAACATATCGCCTGGCGCTTCCTTTGTGAATCAGGAGAACGCTCTTGACGGGCCTGGTGTACTCCCAGCGGACCGAGGCGGGGGCCTGGAAGAAGAAGCACCCTTCCGACACGAACGGCCTTGCCAGGAGCGGCAGGTGCTTCTTCTGGACGAATCGGGCACGGACCGACCGGATCTTTTCCGATTCCCGGCGGATCGAGTCCCACGAGTCGGCCGATCCGGAAAGGATCAGCATCAGGGTTGCCGCGATCAGCGGAACCGCCATGACGAAACGCCGCTTTGTCCTGTTAAGGTGCCGAAATCTATTGAATATCACGAATATGCCAAAAAAGCGGGACACTCCCTCCGTCCCGGAAATCTCGGAAAAGGGGGAAGTGTCCCCGGTTTAAAACATGCCGCCGTTGACCGAGATCACCTGGCCGGTGACGTACGAGGCGTCGGCGGAGCAGAGGAAGCGGATCACCCTGGCCACTTCCTCGGGGCGACCGATGCGGTTCATGGGAATGATGTCCTTGATGCGATCCACCGGGGCATGGGCGATCATCTCCGTCTCGATGAGGCCGGGAGCGACCACGTTGACCCGGATGCCCAGGCGGGCCACCTCGGCGGCCAGGGAACGGCTGGCGGCGATCAGGCCCGACTTGGCGGCCGAGTAGTTCACCTGCCCGCGGTTCGGTACCAGGGCCGCCACCGACGAGACGGACACGATGGACCCGGACCGGCTCCGGGCCATTTTCCGGAGGATCGGCTTGGTCATGTTGTAAAAGCCCTTCAGGGTCGTCTGCAGGACCCGGTCCCAGTCATCCTCGGGCATCATCATGAACAGACCGTCGGCGGTGACACCCGCATTGTTCACCAGAACGTCGATCTTCTTGTGACGGTTCAGGATTTCCTTCATGTGCCGATCCGTGTCATCACTGTCGGCGACATCGAAGCGGACGATTTCACCGTCACCGCCGGCCTTCCGGATCTGGTCCATGGTCTCCGCCGCCGCCGCGTCATTGGACCGGTAATTCACGATCACATAATAGCCCGAGCGGGCCATCTCCATGGAAACGGCCCTCCCGATCCCCCGGCTTCCGCCGGTTACGATGGCCACCGCGGCATCGCTCATGGTTCCGTCTTTGCCTCCCCGTTCTGTTCTTCGCCGAAGACCTGGAGCTGTATGCGGGCGAGGGTGTGCCCCGCGGTCTCCACGATTCCCTCGAAAACGCTGTAACTCTCCAGACCGTACAACTGCCGGACCCGGGTATGAAGGACCGCCTGGAACGGAACGGAATCAATCAGAAAGTCGGCGCTCTTGATGCCGACAATCCACCCCAGGGAGGCGCTTTTCTTTCCCTGGCGCTTTCTCCGGGCGCCGATACAGACCGCCGCCGTCTGGGCCGCCAGTTCGATCAGGACGACCGGATCCACGCCGGTGGGCATGGCCGTGGGCCATGCCGGGGTGGGCACGGAACGCGTGACGGCAGTCTGGTCATCCAGCTCCATGATTTCACCGATCAGTTTGAGGCGGTCCCGATGCGGGATCAGGTCTTCGATCTCCAGGTCTATCGTTTTCATTGGCCTTCTTCCGAATAATCCGGGCGATTGTCGCTCCTGTTAAAGGAGATAATTCCCTTCAAGTCAAGTGGAATCCGTTCCGGTGAAGTCTGTGGCGGGGAACCCGCAGATAATGCCCGGACAGGAACCCGCCTGCCCGGGAGCGTGACGGACCGATTCCCGGCCAGGGAATTTCGTTGACTCCCTCCCGTGGTTTTCGGTAAGAGGAGCCTTTCCTGCTGAATAAAAGCTTCCGGGAGTCTGGATCATCGCGAATCGTTTCTCAAATAGGCGGCTGGAGGATTGTCTGCAGCAGCGGTTTCTCGAAGAGGGGATGTTTCTCCCCCCGGAGGGAGAGGCGGGGAATCTGTTCGCGCTGGCCGAAGGAATCAAGAGAAGCCTCCCGTCCGGAGCCGGGCCGGGGGGAGTCCTCTGCCTCGCCACGGTGAGCCGGCGGTTGACCGCGGCAGCCATCGTCGCTTCCCTGACGGGCGGTCCCCGGCTTGTTCTTCCCCATGCCCTTTCCCCGGCGGTGATCCGGGAGATTCATGATTGCCGTCCCCTGCTGGCGGTCCTGGCGGATGACGCCCTGGACGTTCCGCCGGGGATTCCCCTCCTGCGGGCCGTGGAAGAAGCGCCGGCGGAGCCGCCGGTTCTGGCCCGGGATGCCGGCGACCCGTTTCTGCATCTTTTCACCGGGGGGTCCACCGGCAGTCCCCGCCTCTGGAGCAAGACGCCGGCCAATCTTTTCGGCGAGGCCTTCTATCTCGCGGAACAGTTCGAAATCGGGGAGACGGACAGGATCCTGGCCACCGTTCCTCCCGTTCATATCTACGGGCTTCTCTTCTCGATCCTGCTGCCCATGGTGACGGGCGCCCGGGTGGCCGACGCCATGCCCTCTTTCCCCGGGGAGATCGCCGGGGCTCTCCGGGATACGGAGGCGACGGTCCTGGTGAGTGTCCCCGTCCACTACCGGGTCCTCCGGACGGCTCCCCTCAACGGTCATTTCCTCCGCTGCGCCTTTTCGTCGGCGGGTATGCTCGATGCTTCCGACAGCCTGCAGTTTTACGACGAAACGGGAGTCGGCATCACGGAGGTCTACGGTTCCACGGAGACGGGAGGCATTGCTCTCCGCAACCGATCCGCCGACGGGCCCTGCTGGCATGCCTTTGCTGTCGTGGACTGGAGGATAGAGGGTGAGCTCCTCCACGTCCGCTCGCCCTTCCTGTCGCCGGAGATGGAGCGGGACGCCGCCGGTTTCGTCGCCACTGGAGACCGGGTCGAGGCCGCCGGGGCAAGCTCCTTCGACCTCCTGGGTCGGATGGATGGAATCGTCAAGGTGGGCGGAAAGCGCGTCGACCTTCGGGAAGTCCTGGAAAAGCTGAAAAGCCTGGAAGGGGTCTCCGACGCCTACGTGACCGCCCTCTCCGTCGGTACGGGTCGGCAGCAGGAAGTGGCGGCCCTCGTGGTGACCGGGCACGCGGACGACCACCTGAAGGGTGCCCTGGAGACGATCCTGGAGCCCCCGGCCCGGCCGAGGCTCCTGCGAACCGTTCGCCGGATCCCTGTCCTGGCCACCGGGAAACCCGATCGCGCCCGCATCGAGGAAATCCTCCGCCACGGCGAGCCCGATGATCGTCCTTGAGAACCTGTCAAAATCCTATGGCCTCGAGAAAGCCCTGGACGGTCTGAGCCTTACCTTTCGGGAGGGGGCCGTCACGGGTCTCCTCGGGCCCAACGGCGCCGGAAAGACGACCCTGCTCTCCATTCTCATGGGGATTCTCCCCAGGGACCGGGGGCGGGTGGTCGTAGGCGGGTACGACCTGGACGACCGGGTGGGAGACGTCCGCCGGATTTCCTGCCTTGTGCCCCAGAATCTGGCCTTCTATCCCATGCTCACCGCCCGGGAGAACCTGTCCTTCTTCGGATCCATCTGCGGCCTCACGGGAAAGGCGCTCAGGGAGCGCATCGGGGACGCCGTCGCTGCGGCGAGCCTGGAGTCTTTTCTCGACAGGCGGGCGGAGACGTACTCGGGTGGGATGAAGCGCCGGCTCAACCTGGCCGTCGGCCTCCTGGGGCGCCCCCGGGTCCTGTACCTGGACGAGCCGACGGTCGGGGTGGACGCCCAGTCCCGGACCTGGATCCTCGAGACGATCCGGCGGATCAACCGGGAAGAAGGCGTGACGGTGGTTTATGCATCCCACTACATGGACGAGGTGGAACAGGTGGCCGACGACCTCGTCATTCTCGACGGGGGGCGGGTCGTCCTGGCGGGCGGGTGCGACGCGGTCCTGGCGAAGGCGGACGCCCTGGTCCTGGAAGTGGCGGAAATGGATGCGATTCTCCGGGCGCGGGTGGAGGGCATCGACGGCGTTACCACGACGGGATCGACCGTGATCATCGGCTCCGGACCCGGTCTGGCCGCCTCCCTGAGGCGTGTTCTGGAGACCCTGGAGGAAACGGGGTCGCGTGTCTCCGGGCTGAAGGGCGGCAGCCGCTCCCTGGAGGACCTGTTCCTGAGGATCACCAGGCGGACGCTGAGGGACGAATGAACCGGGCCTGCGCCATCCTCCGGAAAGAGTTCCTCGTCCTCGGCCGCGACCGCGTGTCCCTGGCGGTCCTGTTCCTGCTGCCCGCCGCCTTTATCCTCATCATGTCCCTGGCGATGGGGGAACTCTTCTCCGGCCACTCCCGGGTTCGAATCCCCGTAATGATCGTCAACGGGGACGAGGGAGCGCGGGGCGCGGCGCTCGTGGAGACGCTGCGGCAGGCCGGGCCCTTTGAGATCCGGGTCGGCGCCGCGGGAGCGGACCCGGAAGAGGTGAAGAGACTTCTCCGGACGGGGGAGATCCGGTTTTCCTGCGTCATCCGGCGGGACTTTTCCGCCGCCGTCTCCGCCGGGAGCGAGGGGGAGGCCGCCGGCTCGATTCACCTGATGATGGATCCGACGGTTCACCGGCAGGCCCAGGAGCTCTTTCGCCTGGCCGTCCTGGGAGCCGTCGGCAGGGTCCGGCTGGCCGCCTTTCTGGAGGGAATCGGCCCGCTTCTGGACGTTGCAGGGGTGGATCGAACGGCCCTGGCAAACCGGACCAAGGCCGCCGACGATCCGGCCTTGACGATCTCCTATGTCACCGGTCCCGGAAGCACCCGGAACGGACGGGTGCCGAACGCGGTCCAGCAGAGCGTTCCCTCCTGGATCGTCTTCGCCGTTTTCTTCATTGTGCTGCCCATCGGGAATGCCTTCATCGCCGAGCGGACCCAGGGGACGTTTTCCCGTCTCGCGGGGATGGGCGTGTCGCCCTGGCTTCTCCTCATGGGAAAGACGGTTCCCTATTTCCTGGTGAACCAGGTCCAGGTGGCGGCGATGCTGGCCGTCGGAGTCTGGGTCGTTCCCCTCCTGGGTGGTACGGCCCTCAACCTGGGAAGCTCTCCGGCGGGCCTTGCCGTGGTGTCCTGGAGCCTCAGCCTGTGTGCCATCGCCATGGCCCTCCTGGTAGCCGCGCTGGCACGGACCCCGGAGCAGGCCGGCACGGTCGGGGGAATCCTGAACCTTCTCCTGGGAGCGATCGGTGGTGTCATGGTGCCCGTCTTCGTCATGCCCCATACCCTTCAGGTGCTCTCGCAGCTGTCGCCCATGTCCTGGGGACTCCAGGGTTACCTGGACCTCTTCCTCCGTGGCGGGGGGGTGCGGGACGTTCTGCCCGAGGCGGCGCTCTTGACGGCCTGCGCCGTGGTTTTCCTGGGGGCGACCGTTGCCGTTCTCCGGAGAAAGGCCCGGCAGGGCGGAGCCGCTTGAGCGGGAGAGACGGAAAACCGGCCGTTCCGGCGGCCGATCTCATGGGACCGGCACGGATCGGAAGAAAATTACGAAAAAAAGGAATGCAAGGATGAAAGGATCCCTGGACGAAGCCTTCAAGCGGGAAATCAAGGAACTGATCATTGAGGAGTGCGATCTGGCGGACCGCTTCCGCTCTGATGACATCCGGGACGACGAGCCCCTGTTCGGGCGGAACTCCCGCATCGGTCTCGATTCCATCGACGCCCTGCAGATTTCCATCGCCGTTCAGCGCTACAACGTCAATATCACCGACAGCAAGGTCATGCGGCGTGTCATGACCTCCATCCGCGACTTTGCCGACTACCTGAGGCCGGAATAGAGCCATGGAAAGAAGGGCTTGCATCCGGGGAGGCGCCTTGTCCTGCTCCCTGGGGACCGAAATGGACGCGGTCATCGGCGCCGTGCGGGATGGGCGGACGCCCCTGGAGGTGGTTCCCCTGGAGCTGGCGGGTCTTCCCTACGGCCGTCCCTATTACCGGCTTCCCTGCCGGGACGGCCGGCGTGACGCGGATGTGGAGCGGTTCTTCTACAACGTCCTCTTCGACACGGTGGCCCGGGCCGTCTCCGGTGCCGGCTGGACGGGCCGGGAACTGGAAGGGGCGGCGTTCCTCTTCGGGTCCACGTCCATCGACATTCCCATCTACGAGGCCGCCTATGCCCGCTCGGAGGAGAACGGGATCCATTTCTTCGTTCACGCCTCCCTCGGCTACGGTTCCATCGCCCATGCGGCTGCGGACCGGTTCGGCATCGGCGGACCTTGTACAACATTCACCACGGCTTGCACATCCTCGGCCAACGCTATCCTGTATGGGGCCGGCCTGATCGAGACCGGTGTCGTCAACCGCGTCGTTGCAGTCGGGTACGATCTCTACAACGCCACCGGTTTCTATGGTTTCGAATCACTCCGCCTCATGGCACCCGAGCGCTACCGGCCTTTTGATGTGGACCGGGACGGGATTATCATGGGTGAGGGGTGCGGCGTCGTTCTCCTGGAGTGGGGCGATCCTGCGAACGGTGAGTTCATCTTCCGCGGCGGCGCCAACCGGTGCGATCCCTTCAATGTCACGACCCACGAGGAGAACGGGGTGATCATCGCCGCCACCATGAGGCAGGCCCTGGCCGACGCCGGTGTGTCAGTGGATGAGATCGACGCCGTCAAGGCCCACGCCACGGGGAGCGACCTCAACGACCGGACGGAATGCGCGGGCATGCGGACCGTCTTCGGCGACCGCCTGCCTCCCGTCACGGCCGTGAAGCCCTATGTCGGCCACACCGTCGGTGCCTCCGGGGCGATCGAACTGCTGTTGATCACGGAGTCCCTGCGGAGGGGTTTTCTGCCGGCCACACCGGGATTCGAGAAAGAGGATCCGGATCTGGGCGTCAGCCCCCTGAAGGAGCCCCTGCCCATGAAAAAGGCGACGGTCATGCTCAATTACTTCGGATTCGGGGGCAACTGCACGTCCCTGATCGTGTCCGGCGGAGGCTGACCATGTACATCCACGGTGCCTCGGCCTTCATCACCGAACCGGGAACCCCGGCGCAGATCCTCAAGGAGGAACTGGCCCGGGTGTCCACGGCCTATTTCCGGCGGATCAACCGCTACATCCTCCTCTCCCTCATCGGCGCCCACCGCTGCGTGGCGGGCCGGACCGTTCCGGCGGACACGGCGGTGTACCTGACGACGGAGCGGGGAAACCTGGGCGAGACGGAAGCCGTGCTGCGACAGATCTTCCGCCAGCACTCCCTTCCCATGCCCTACAGTTTCATCAACACCATGTCGAACACAGCGTCCTTCTACGTGGCCCAGGGACTGGGCGCCGCGGGCCCGAACCTCTCGATTTCGGACCGCCTCCTGTCCTTCGAACGGGGAATCGAGCTCCTGACCGTGGATTTCAGGCGAGGAAGGGCCCGAAGCGCCCTGCTCGGCGGCGTGGACGAGGCCAATCCCTCGGCGGTGCATTTCGAGCGGACTTACGGGATCCCGGCGGGATCAGTCCGCGGTGTCGAGGGGAGTGCCTGGCTCTGGGTGACGGACGAACCGGAAGGATCCATCGGCCGGATCCTGGGAACAGGTGCGGTCCGGGACGCAGCGGAAGGCGCGGCCTGGCTCAGGGGTTGGACTTCCGGCTCCCCCGTCATCGCCTTTGGTCTCTCCGTTCCGGCAGCGGACCGCGAGGCCTGGAGCCGGACCGTCGGGGCGGTGGACGAGTTCGACTACCTCTCCGGACACGGCTGGTTCGATTCCGCCACGGCCCTGGGGATCAGCCGGTTCGTCCAGGACTGTCCGGGCCGCTTGCTCCTTCATGTGACCTGTGACCGTCCGGGGCGCTACACCCTGGCGGCCGTGGAGACGTTTTCTCCATAAGGACGCCGGGAAGCAGGAAGACCCTTCCATATGCACGCGGACCGGTAAGGACGACAAGGCCATCCGCGCCGGATCCCGTTTCCGGTATATTGATCCCGGAGCCCTTCAGCGTGGAGACTCAGCGAGCGGGCCGGACGGCGGATACCCGGATGCTCAGCACCGCGGCGGCGAGATCCGGCACCTCGTCCGGGGGAAGCCCGGGGTCACGGATGATTGCCTGGACCGAGGGGTCGTTGAGGAGAAAGTCCACCGGAAAGACGGTCTCCCCGACGACCTCGACGCCGGTGAATCCCGCAGCCGAAATCGCCCCCAGGTAGTCGGTCCGGAGCACCGCCCCGGCCACGCAGCCGATCCAGGCGGTGAGCGACGCCTTGATCGCCTCCGGAAGATCCTTCGTGAGGACGATGTCCGAGACCATCAGCCGTCCCCCCGACTTGAGGACCCGGAAGGCCTCCCGGAATACCTGCTGCTTGTCGGGCGAGAGGTTGATGACGCAGTTCGAGATGATTGCGTCGGCCTCCCCGTCCGCCACGGGCAGGTGCTCGATCTCGCCCAGGCGGAAGGCCACGTTTTCGTAGCCCCCCTTCCGGGCGTTTTCCCGCGCCTTGTCGAGCATCTCCGGCGTCATGTCCACGCCGATGACCCGCCCTGTGGGTCCCACCTGCCGGGACGCCAGGAAGGCGTCGAAGCCCGCGCCGGACCCGAGGTCCACGACCGTTTCCCCTTCCCGGAGGGAGGCCAGGGCAACGGGGTTGCCACAGCCGAGGCCGAGGTTCGCCCCCTCCGGGACGGAGGCCAGGTCCTCGTCCGAGTAGCCGACGGCTTTGCCGATTGCCGCCGCCTGCTGCGCACCTCCGCAGCAACCCGCGATGGGGAGGCTGCAGCAGGAATTCCCCGTGACGGCGATCTTTCCGTACCCTTCCCGGACATTGGTCCGGATGTCTTCGTTTTTCATCGAATATTCTCCATGAGTTGAACTTCAGTTTTCAGATATGGGCAACCCGGGGCGACATCGCTCCGGATTGCCGGTTTCACTCGATCCTGTGCTCCGGCTCCCGACGCCTTCAGCCCGTCAGGTCTCCCAGAACGGGTCCCAGGAATTCCCGGACCCCCTGGGCCAGGGCGTCCGCCTTGATCAGGGTCAGGCAGCATACTGCGCCGTCCTTCTCCCAGCTTACGAGGGCCAGCTTGTCTCCCGTCCGGATGTTCGCCCGCTCCCGGATGTCCTTGGGCAGGACCATCTGTCCCCGCTCGTCAACCCCGAGAAGGGCCTCGACCCGGCAGCAGCCCCTGCCGCCCTGGGACGACGGGCAGCACCCCTTGTCAACGGTTCTTTTGTCTGTCATGGCAGCTCCAGAATAAATTGATTATTCAGATTAATCTGAATGGGCTGAATTATATGTATCGAGCCCGAATTGTCAAGAAGAGATCACCGTGGTGAGATCACAGCAGGTTTTTCCGTTTGCCAAGGGGGCGTCAAACCAGTATGATCCCGAAGCATTTCCATGGAGTTAACCAATCCGAAGAGGCAGGTGCCGACCCCTTGAACGTCTTGCTCGTTTCCCTCAACCGCCTGACGGCGCCCTACCCGGTGTATCCCCTGGGGCTGGACTACGTGGCAGGGGCCATTCGCGACCGCCATGACGTCCGGATCATCGACCTGGCTGCCCCGGGATCGCCGGAGGGGCTTGCCGATGAGATCCGGCGCTTTGCTCCCGCCGTGGTCGGTTTGTCGATCCGCAACATCGACAACACGGACGCCTCGGACCCCCGGGGCTTCGTGGAGGAGTACCGGGAGGTCGTCTCGGTGATCCGGTCCGCCTCGCCGGCGCCCGTCGTCCTCGGAGGGAGCGGCTTCACCATCTTCCCGGAGGAATTGATGGCACGGCTCGGGGCCGATTACGGTGTCGTCGGCGAGGGGGAGCGCTTCCGCCTGCTCCTGGAGGCCCTGGAGGGGGGACGGGATCCGTCGAAACTGCCGGCTATCCTGGTAAAGGGGGGCAGTGCCCCGCCTACGGAGCCCTGGGGCGGCTCCGTGGCCCGGCATTTCGACGGCTCCGCCCCGCAGGTCGAAGTCTATCTCCGCCGCGGGGGCATGATGAACCTGGAGACGAAACGGGGCTGCCCTCACGACTGCCTGTACTGCACGTACCCCCATATCGACGGCCGAACCCTCCGGCGCCGTCCCACCGCGGAGGTTGCCCGGGAGGCACGGATGCTTCAGGAGCGCGGAGCCCGCTTTCTCTTCCTGACGGACTCCACCTTCAATACCGACTTGGCCCACTCACTGGCCGTTGCCCGGGACTTCCGGAGGGCCGGACTGACCATTCCCTGGACGGCCTTTTTCGCCCCGTTCCGGGTGCCGCCCGATTACTGGCGGGAACTGAAGGATGCGGGGCTGAGCCACGTGGAGTTCGGCACCGAGGCCCTGTCGGACCGGATGCTCGACTCATACCGGAAACCCTTCCGGGTGGACGATGTTCTCCGGACTCATGAAACGGCGATCGAGGCAGGCCTGCATGTGGCCCACTACCTCCTCCTCGGCGGTCCCGGCGAGGATTCAGAGACCCTGGCGGAGACCCTGGACCGGGCCGGGGGGCTCCGCAAGGCGGTTTTTTTCCTGTTCCCGGGGATTCGGATCTATCCCCATACGGGGCTGTACGATGTGGCCCTCCGGGAGGGACGCCTGCAGGCCTCGGACGACCTGCTGGACCCCCGGTATTACATCTCCCCCGCCTTCGGGGAAGGGGAACTGGAGCGGCTGGTGAGGAGCCATGCCGCGGGGCGGGGCAACTGGGTCGTGGGGGCCGGCGGGGCCGAAACGGCCTCCGTCGTCTCCCGTCTCCACCGGCGCGGATGGAGGGGGCCGCTGTGGGAGCACCTGATCCCATGAAGGCGGTTTTTTTTTCGCACTGGTCAGTGGCCCACTCGACCGGTGTCGCCTCCCTGTTGCTGGCGATCGGTGCCGGGGCCGTGCAGCCCCTCTGGGCGGCCGCTCCCCTGGCTCTTTTCCTGATTCTTTGCTGCACCCTTCCATTCTTTCCCCGTTCGTCGTTCTTCCTGCCCGTTGTAAGCAAAGGAAATCCGCACAAAAACGCCGTATCACTCACCTTCGACGACGGGCCGGATCCCCTGGTCACGCCCCGTATCCTGGAACTTTTAGCCGCGGCGGGGGTCCCGGCGGCCTTTTTCGTGACGGGGGAACGGGCGGCCCGCCACCCGGAGCTGATCCGGGCGATCCTCGAGGCGGGACACGAGGTGGGCAACCATTCGTGGCACCATGACCCCCTGCTCATGCTCCGCCCGATGTCCGTCCTGCGGAGGGAAGTCGCCGAGGCTCAGCGGATCTTCATGGAGGCGGGGATCCGCCCGCGGGTGTTCCGTCCCCCGGTCGGGATCACAAATCCGCGGCTCCCGGTCGTGCTCCGTGAAGCGGACCTGATCTGCGTCACGTTCAGCCGCCGGGGCGCCGACTGGGGGAATCGACGCGTGGCCGGACTGGCGGGACGGCTTCTGCGAGGGGTCCGCTCCGGCGACATCCTGCTTCTCCATGATGTCTCGCCCCCCGGGAGCGACGGAGCCGACCGCTGGCTGGCGGAAGTCGGTGAACTCCTCCGGGGACTCCGGGAACGGTCGCTCGGGATGGTTCTTCTATCCGATCTGATTGGACAATCCGTCATGGAGCGGATATCCGGGCCGGGGAAAAAAGGTTTTGCTCCTACCGGGCAAGAGTGATATAGAATCACGCTTTCATCGGCTTCCCTTGACAGGGTTCGGACGGGGCATATATTCCACACCTCTTCAGGTTCCGGGACGTCCATCAGAACGGAGGAATATGACCGAATACTGGCAGGACCTGAAACTGGAAGGGAAGGAAACCTCCGGCGGGCTTGTCGCCGAGGCTCGGTTCGCCCCGGAGTCGCTCTGGTTCTCCGGCCATTTCCCCGGTTATCCCATTGTTCCGGGGGTGGCGCTGCTGTATTTGGCGGCGGAGGTTCTCCGCGTCGGCACGGCTGAGGGAGAAAAGGTGACGGTGAAATCCGTCAGGAGGGTCCGTTTCCGACAGCCTGTTCGTCCGGGTGAGAGCCTGACCGTTCTGGTTTCTCCGGAAGAGGGGAACAGCGAAGGCGCATATCTGTTCCGTCTCCTCTCGGGGGGGGAAACGGTCTGCACGGGATCCATCCTCGCACACCGTGAGCGGCCCGGGCAGGAGCATTGAGAATACTGAAGCGTCGAGGAGGAAGATTCATGTCTGAAGAAAAGGACATTGAACAGCATATTCTTCGCATCGCCCAGATCGTCATCGATGAACTGAGACTGGAGGACGTCACAAGCGAGACGTTCGATCCGGATCTGGATCTGGTGGATGAACTGGGGATCGACAGCATGGACCTGGCGACCGTGGCGCTCGTCCTTCAGGACGAATATGAGGTGACGATCGACGAAGACGATTACCCCAAGCTGAAAACCCTTCGGCTGATCGCCGAATATATCCTGAGCCGGCTTCAGGAGAAGGCTGCGTGACATTGGAGAGGAAAGACGATTCCGGCGAGGGAGGAGCCGTTGACGAATCGAGCCGTCCCGGCGGACAAAACGGGAATAAAATGGAAGTTCGGCGATCTTCTCCGTGATGCCCCGGTGCGGGAGCGGTGGGAGAAGGTTCGGAAGTACTTCTTTCTGAGGGAATCCACCTATGACATGACCAACCGCTGCAACATCCGGTGCGACGGCTGCTATTATTACGAGGGAGACAAGCAGTTTGCCCCGGAAAACCGGGATCCCGGAGCATGGCGGGAACGGATGCGGCAGGAGAAGGAACGGGGCATCACCTACGTGGTCCTGGCCGGCGCCGAGCCCTCCCTGGTTCCCGAACTCCTCGAGACCTGCTACGAGGTCATGCCTCTCGGAAGCATCGCCACCAACGGACTCCGGCTCATCCCCCCCACTATCGGCTATAAAATCCACATCTCCGTATGGGGGAACGACGAGACGAGCCGGCGGGTCCGCAACGCCGCCAACCTCCTGGAGAGACAGCTCGATCATTACAACCGGGATCCCCGGGCGGTCTTCGTTTACACCTTCACAAAACAGAACATCGAAGAAATCGGAGAAGTCGCAGGGCGGATCGCCGCCCGGGACGGAAAGCTCACGTTCAACGTTTTTTCCGCTCCCGTCGGCTACGACGGACCCCTCCGGCACGACCGCTTCTCTCTGGAGGAGACCCGCCGGGCGATGCTGCAAACCATGGCGCGCTACCCGGAAACCGTCCTGTTCTCGGCCTATAATGTGGTGGCCCATACGCACCGGCAGGGACTGCACGCCCTGTACGGCTGCTCCTATCCCCGCCGGAACGCCTCCACGGACATCGGTCTCGGGAGATCCTTCCGGCAGTACCGGGCCGACCTGACCTGGGACCGGAGCGTGGCCTGCTGCGTTCCCGACACGGATTGCGACGACTGCCGCCACTACGCCGCAGGCAGCGCCGTGGTGACGGCCCGCCTGTTCCGGCACGCCGCCGACCCCGACTTGTTCCGCTCGTGGCTGGATTATGTGGATACATATCTGTCGGTCTGGGTCATGGGTTATGAAAAGGGGGAGAATCTCTGCGACCGCCTGGTGGAGCCGCCGGAATTCTCCATGGAGTGACGGTCCCGGGAGAACCGGGGTGACAGAAAGGATGGACCATGAAAACGAACGACAAGAGACTCTGGAAGGCTGGAGCCGCACTGCTCGTGGCATTGCTGTTCCTGGTCGGCTGCGGGGCCGCCGGGGGCGTCAAGGTGGCCGTCCAGCAGGATAAGTACAGCCCCGGATTCCGGGCCGCCGATGCGGGGCGGCTCAAGGGCAAACGGATCGCCCTTGCCTCCTTCATCAACCGCGCGGACAACACGAAGACGTGGAACTTCTACAGTCCGGACAAGAAGCTGGTTTACGAGACCTCGGCACCGCTGGAGTCCTTCTTCTGGGAGTGCTACAGCAAGGCCTTCCAGCATGCCGGCGCCCGGATCGTGGACTACCAGGCCGCCGCCTACCGGGGCCCCGGCCCCTGGTGGTGGGGTGGACCCCATCCGGCTGCCGCCGCGGCCCCGAAGGGGGTTCCCGAGATCCAGCTTGTCCTGACCTCCGTTACGGACCAGGAAGTGCGTTTCCAGGTTTACGTTTTCCGGGACGGCGTCGAAAAATTCCGGAAGGACTATCAGGCAACGATGCCGCCGGGCGCATCCCAGGACGTCAAGGACCTGGAGAAACGGGCCTATGCCCTGGTCGACCTCACGTTCACGACCCTCGTCCGGGACCGGGATTTCCAGAAGGCTCTTTGATGCAGACCGTCAGTTCCCTTCTCGATACTGCCTGGCACGAGCGATACCGCCGGATCTCGCGCCTGAACATCCGCAGCTCCATCTACGACGTGACGAACCGCTGCAACCTGCGCTGCAAGGGATGTTTTTTCTTTTCCTCCGGGGAGCACGAGGCCGCGGCGGACGAGGAAGACATCCGGCAATGGGAGTCCTTCATCGATCGGGAAAAGGCCCGGGGGGTGAATATAGCCATCCTGATCGGCGGAGAACCCACTCTTTTTCTGGACCGGGTGGAGGCATTCCACCGGCGGCTCCCGACCTACTGCGCCACCAACGGCCTGATCCGCATCCCCCGGGACCGCTTTCCCGGCATGCTGGTGGGGATCTCCCTCTGGGGGGACGAAGAGGACGAGAAGGCCCTCCGGGGACGGGACGTATTCAGTGTCTCCCGGAAAAACTACGAGGGTGACGGCCACACGTATTACCTGTACACGATCACCCCGAAGCAGATCGGCCGGACCGAGAAGATCATCCGGAAAATCGCCGACGCGGGACTGAAGGTGCACATGCAGCTCCTCACCAACGATGAGCAGGTGGAGGGTTTTCACTGGACGCCGGAGGCCCTGCGGGACGTCCGGGCGGAGATGGACGCGATGCTGGAGAGCTATCCCCGGACGGTCATTTCCTGCCGGTACTACCACGAGATCATCTGCACGGGGATGATGATGGGCCGCCCCTTTGGCTGGAGCGAATGCCCCTCCGTGACGGAGCCCCTGGACAACCGGAATCCGAGGCCGAAGCGGCTCATCCGGTTCATCCGCTGGGCCGCCGACCTCCGGACGATGCACCGCTGCTGCACCTCCGCCACCCGGGACTGTTCCATTTGCAAGGACGGGGCCGCCCACATGAGCTGGGTCATGGTGAACAAGCGCGAGCACATGCGCTCGACCAGGGATCTCCAGAACTGGATCGAGGTCTACGAGATGTTCGCCAAGCTCTACGGCTTCATCCCCTGGTGACAGCCCGCCGAACCGCTTTGGAATCGACAGGACGGCATGCACCCCGATCAGAGACCGGTCATTCTCGGATACGACGCCGTTTCCCCCCTCGGGGTCGAGTGGGAGGAGCAGTGGCGGCGCGCCTTGCAGGGAGAAAGCGGCATCGGTCCTTTGACCCGCTTTCCCCTCCGGAAGGGATTTCCCGTCCGGGTGGCCGGCCAGGTGCCCGGTTTCGACGAGACGCCCTATCCCTTCCTGAAGCCACGGGAGATGGCCCACTGGACGTCGCCGATCTTCCGGCACGCCCTGCTGGTCGTTCACCGGGCGCTCCGGCGGGCCGGCGTGGAGGTGACACCGGAATTGGCGCCCCGGGTAGCCGTCACCTTCAGCACGGCCGTGGGGGGGCTCGACGCCGTCATCAACGCGGACCGGCTCCTCGTGTCGGAGGGGCGGCTGCCCCATCCCTTCACGAACGCCAACTCCTGCGTCAACATGGTGGGGGGAAAGGTCTCCATCCTGACGGGTGCCACAGGCCCCATCTGTTCCCCCATCACGGCCTGCGCGACCGGATCTTCCTCCCTGATCCTCGGGGCGATGTTCCTGCTGCAGGGGATGGCCGACGCCGCGATCTGCGGGGCCGTGGATTTTGCTCTCGTGGAGCCGATCGTGGCGGGCTTTGCCACGATGAACGGGGCCTACCGTCCCAAGGAAGGACGGCCGGAGGAGGATCCCCGCGCCGTGAGCCGCCCCTTTTCCCGAAACCGCCGCGGGTTTGTCATCTCCGAGGGTGCCGGGTGCTTCATCCTGGCCACGAAGGACTTCGCCCGCGCCCACGGCATTCCCTGGCGGATCGAGGTGGCCGGCTGGGGGATGACCTCCGATGCGTACCACTTCGTGGCACCCAGAAGGGAGACGATCCGGCACTGCATGGCCGAGGCGGTCGAGCATGCCGGGATCTCGTCCGGCGACGTGGACGCCGTGAACGCCCATGCCGCCTCCACGAGGGTGGGCGACAAGGTGGAGGTGGAGGCCCTGGGAGATCTCTTCGGGGACACGATTCCCCCCGTGTCGGCCAACAAGTCCCAGATCGGACATGCCATGGGGGCCTCCAGCGCCATCGAAGCGCTCTTGGGCATCGAAGGAATGCTCCGGGACACGATCCTGCCGACCATCAATTATGACCCGGATCCGGAGATCGTCCTGGATTGCGTTCCCGGGGAGGCCCGGCGCCGGGAACAGGAGTTTCTGCTGAAGAACGCCTTCGGCTTCGGCGGCTGCAATGCCTGCCTCGTCTTCAAAAGAGTGGCGTGAGCGGGAATGGGGGGAAAAGGGAATCACGGTCATGAGGAAGCTTGATCCATGAGGGCCCCGCGGAACAGAAGGGTCTTCGTTGTCGGGTACGGCGCCGCCACGCCCCTGGGGGGGACCCTCGCCCGGACCTGGGAGCGGGCCGTCCGCGGCGAGGCGGGTTTCCGGACCCTTACCCGCTGTCACGTGGAGACCGCGTCGCGGGTGGTCGGTGAGATACCCGACTGGGATCCCCGGTCGTACCGCTTTGCCAGCGCCAAGGAGGTCTACAACTGGAACGCCGCATTCGTGCTGCTTACCATGGCCCTTTGCAAGGACGCCCTGGAAGACGCGGGCCTGGCCATGGATGCCGGGACGGCGCCGCGAACGGCCTGTCTCGTCGGCTCGGCCCTCAACGGGACCGACGCGTTCCGCATTGCGGCGGAGCAGCTCCGCGAGCGGGGGCCCCTCCGGGTGAGCCCCTACCTGCTGCCCAATCTCTGCGCCAACCTGCCTTCCGGAAAGGCGGGGATCCTCCTGGGTTTCACCGGCCCCATCTTCTCTCCCCAGGGGGCCTGCGCGTCGGGAAACCACGCCATCGGTCTCGGGGCCCGCATGATCCGGGACGGGGACTGCGACTTTGTTCTCGCCGGGGGCGTGGACATGCCGATCCTGCCGGAGCTTGTGCACGGCTTCGAGAACATGAACGCCACCATCAAGATCGGTCCGAAGGACCGGGCCTGGAACGATCCGTCCCAGGCCTCGCGTCCCTTCAGCCGGGACCGGCGGGGCTTCGTCCTGTCGGAGGGCGGGGCCGTCCTGGTCCTGGCGGCGGAGGATCGACTGGGCGCACAGGGACTGACCCCCCGGGCGGAGGTCCTCGGAGTGGGCTGGACCTCCGATGCTTTCCACTTCACAAACCCGCGGCAGGAGACCATCGTCCGGGCGATCCGCGAGACCGTTGAAGACGCGGGGCTCTCCCCGGCGGATGTCCAGTACGTCAACGCCCACGGCACGTCTACGGCGAAGGGCGATTCCGCGGAAATTGCCTGTCTCCGGGAGGTCTTCGGCGGCCACCTGAAAAGAATGGCCGTGTCGTCCAACAAGTCCCAGATCGGCCACACCCTCGGAGCGGCGGCGGCCATCGAGGCGGTTCTGACCATCGAAGGCATGAGGAGGGGTGTGATCCTGCCCACCATCAACCACATCCCCGATCCCTCGCTGGAAGACGTGGACGTCGTGCCCAACGAGACGAGGAAGCAGGCGGTGGAGTTTGCCCTGTCGAACGCCTTCGGTTTCGGCGGCACCAACTGCTGCATTCTCTTCCGGGGCACATGAGAAGGGGTGCGGCACCGGGAAGAAGCCGGTGCAACCACCCGGAGAAGGCGGCCACAATGCCCGAGCACGGAAAAATCCGATATGAAACCGAAGCCTTTTCTTCCTGAAGCCCTGGCGGGGGACCCCCGTTTCGTAAGAGACCGCACCACGGGGCGGGTCTGGCACCGCTGCCCCAACCGGACGCTCTACGCCGACACGGACCGGTCTTCCGTGGTCTACCACTCCAATTATCTCCGCTATTTCGAGATGGGGCGGGCGTCCCTGATGCGCGATGCCGCCTACCCGTACCGGGAGATCGAAGAGAGCGGCTTCGTGTACCCCATCATCGATCTGGGGATCGAGTTCTTCCAGCCGTTGCGTTACGACGATCCCATGTGGGTCCATACGCGCCCGGGCGACCTGGAGCGGGTCCGCCTCCGGTTCGATTACATCATCACGCATGCCGAAACGGGAGCCCTTGTATGCAGGGGCCATACCCGCCACTGTGCCCTGAACCGGGCGGGAAGACCCGTCGCCGTGGACCCCAAGACCGTCCACCTGTGGAAGAGCTTTCCGCCATGACGGGGACTGAACAAGGGGAGCTGTGCATTCCCGTCCCGCCCCATTTCCTGGACCATGCCTTTGAGGGAAGGGCGATCCTGCCCGCCGTGGAAATCCTGGAGATCCTCGCCGGATTCGTGCATGGACGCTGTCCGGAGATCCCCGTGCGGACCATGGAGGATGCCCTGTTCCCCCGGTTTCTTGTCCTCGATCCGGGGGCGGACGCCCTGGTCGCCCGGATCGAGTGGCAGTCCCTCGATGACGGCCGCGTCAAGGCGCTACTCGGAACGGCGGTCCGGTCGCGATCGGGGGCTATCGGCCGGCTGGCGGTGCACGGGTCGGTTGTCTTCGGGGCGGGGACGGTGGCGGAAACGCTTGCGGTGGTGGACCGGAAACCGGTTCGGACGGATCGATTCGGTGTTCCCGCCGAGCGGCTGTACCGGGACCTGATTCCCTTCGGGCCGGCCTATCGGAACGCCCGGGACCCCATCGAGATCTGGGAGGAGGGAGCGGAGGCCGTCGTACAGGCCCCGGACTGGGGAAATCCGCGACGGCTTCTCGGATCCCCCTTCCCGCTGGATGCGGGCCTGCATGTGGCCTGTGCCTGGTGCCAGCGCTACGGGGGCACGGTGGCGCTTCCTCTCGGTTTCCGGAACCGGCGCATTGTCCGTCCGATTGCCCCCGGCGAGTCCTGCCGGGTGAGGATCGACGCAAAGGGAGAAACGGCGGGTTCTTTCCTCTTCGACCTCCGGATCCGGGATTCCGGAAACGGCGTCCTGGAGTCGCTGTCGGGAGTCCGGATGCGGGACGTGAGCCGGGGACGCCTGCGGCCTCCCTCCTGGATTCGGGCCGGACGGGACGGGTGTTCGAGAGAACCGGCGCAGGAAAACGGGAAGCCCCCCGCTTGACTTTTCAGGGAAGGCAACGATACAAGAGGACACAGGGTGTGAACGATGCATCGGCCATGCCCGGAGAAGCGGGCCATCCCGGCGTTCCCGATGGATCCCGATTTCAGAAAGGTGTGTTGAACAGGATCATGACACGTGAGGCGATCGAAGCCGAAATCCGGCGGATTTTTCTTCGGGAGTTCGAGATCGAAGACCCGGCCATGGACGCGGACCTCCGGGAGGCCTACCAGTTCGACAGCATCGATGCCATCGAGCTGCTGGTGGAAATCGAGCGGTTCCTGGGCTCCGAACTGACCATGGAGGAGAAGAAGCGGGCCATGGACATCCGGACAATCCGCCAGATCTGCTCATACGTGGAAGAGCTCGTGCAGGTCCGCCGACCCGGCGGCACGCTTCCCATTGGAGACTTATGCAAAGAAGGGTCGTAATCACCGCGGCATCCGCCATCACGCCGATCGGCCACGGCAGGGAGAATATCCTCCGGAGCCTCCGGGAAGGAATCTCGGGTGTGAAGCCCCTTCGGAAGGATGATCTCCTGGCGCCCTTCATCCATTCCCAGGTCTTCGGCACCGTCGATTATCCCATTCCCTTCGACTTCAAGCGGGTCAACCGGAAGACCATGGGACCGGTCAGTTACTACGCGTGCCAGGTGGCGAAAGAGGTCTTCGAGGCGGCCGGTCTGGAGCCGGAGTTCATCACGTCCGGCAGGCTGGGAGTGGCCTTCGGATCCACCCACGGCAGCCCCACGGTGCAGCGGGACATCTACCGGGTTTTTCACAGCGCCGACCGGGCGGGCGTCGCCTCCATCGGGGCGGTGGATTACCTGAAGTCCATGGTTCACACGACGGCGGTGAACATCACCAAGATGTTCGGCATCACCGGCCGCGTCATCGCCTCGTCGACGGCCTGCACGACCAGCAGCCAGTCCATCGGCTTCGGATACGAGGCGGTCCGGTACGGCATGCAGGATGCCATGCTCTGCGGCGGGGCCGACGAATACGACACCACCACGGTGGCCGTCTTCGACAACCTGCTGGCCTGCTCCACCGTGTTCAACGACGAGCCCGGCCGGACACCCCGGCCCTTCGACGTCCGTCGCGACGGCCTCGTGGTGGGAGAGGGGGCGGGAGCGGTACTCCTGGAGGAGTACGAGTCCGCCCGCCGGCGGGGAGCCCCCATCCTGGCCGAGGTGGTCGGGTTTGCCTGCAACAACAACGGGGGAGACCTGATCCTGCCGAACCTGACGGGCATCCGCGAAACCCTGCGCCTGGCGCTCCAGGACGCCGGCATGACGCCCGGCGAGATCGATCTTGTCAGCGCCCACGCGACGGCCACGAAGATGGGAGACATCATCGAGGCCCAGGCCATCTCCGCCGTCTACGGAGACGGCCCCCTTGTTACGGCTCTGAAGAGCTACATGGGGCATACCATGGCCTCCTGCGGGGTCATCGAGACGATCCTGGTCCTCTACATGATGCAGGAGGGCTTCGTTGCCCCGACCCTGAACCTGGAGGAGGTGGACGAGCGGTGCGCCATGATCCGCCATGTCACCTCGCTCGTGAAGACTCCCGTTCGGGCTGCGGCCGTCCAGAACTTTGCCTTCGGAGGGGTCAATACGGGCCTTGTCCTCCGGAAGGAACCGTGATTTCCCCTCCCGGACGGTGCAGA